>NZ_JBSSAF010000005.1:0-465705 GCF_054058375.1 Pseudomonas sp. TE24901 | reverse complement strand
TGGCGGCGGCCCCCCAAATCACTGTCGGATTACGGGCACACCGAGCCTAGGCGAGGTGCCGAGTGTTGGGGCAAGAGCCCTTTGGTTACTTTGGGCTGGGCCGGCATTCCGGCTTTTCCAAAGTGACCCGCCGTAAGGGCGGAACCATAAGTAGCCGTTACCGAAGAAACGGATATACCCCCAATCACAACCCCTGACTCCCCCGAATCAAATCATAAGCCTTACGCGCAATCGGATTCGCCGTATTCGGCCGAATCCAAAGGTAATACGTGACCTCCGGCAACCGCGGCAACCCATCCGTCTCCCCCAACACCCGCATATCCGGGCCCAGCATCTCCATACTCCGCGGCGTCACCCCCAACCCCGCCCGAGTCGCCGCTTTAATCCCGATCAAATTCGACGCCAGATACGCCTGGCGCCACGGGATATTCGCCCGCTCCAGCGCCTCCAACGCATACCGCCGATAAATACTCGGCTCATCCACCAGAATCAGCGGCAACGGCTCACTCGGCTGGTGAATGTACTGCGCCGAACAAATCCACCACACCGGCGAGGTCCTCAACGCAAATCCCTCAAGGTTCGGATCCGAGCGCGTGGAAATCACCATGTCCACCTTGCCCCGGTGCAAGTCATCCATCAAAAACGGACTGCGCCCCACATCAATCTCCAGCCGCAAGCGCGGTGCCGAGCGGGCGATGTGGCTGAGGATCGGCGGCAAAATCGTGTCGGCAATGTCATGGGGCGAACCAATACGCAGCACCCCACTCAAGCTGCTCTCACGCAACGAATTCAACGCGTCGTCATTGAGCGACAACATCTGCCGCGCATGCCGCAACAGCTGCAAACCCGGTTCGGTCAGTTGTTTCTGCCGGCCGCGTTTTTCAAACAGGCTCACGCCCACTTGCTGTTCCAGGCGTTGCATGTGCTGGGTCACGGAGGACTGGGTACGCGCCAAGTGCGTGCCGGCTTCGGCGAAGCTGTGGTGGTCGACCACGGCGATAAAGGTGCGCAGGAGTTCGAGATCGAGGGTCGACATGGCCATTTCCAGAGGCGTTTTTATATCAAGGGCGTGAAGTTAAACATTACAGATTTTAATGTGTTGTTGAAGCGGTTTTTTATAGCGTCCAATAAAACATGGGTTATGCCTGAATGCGAGGTTGCCCATACACGGCAAGTTATAACGATATGAGATATTTGCATTTCCGTTGCCCCCGCACTCTCCCTAGCATGCCCCTCCATCAGGTCGGGGTACGCCGATCATTAGCCTGGGGGAAGTCCAATGATGTTCAAGAAATGGTTGCCGAGGGTCCTGGGCACGGCAGTGGCCTTGGGGGCGAGTGTGGCGGCGCAGGCCGATGCGACCCTGGACAAGATCGAGCAACGCCATGTGTTGGTGGTTGGCGTGCTGCTGTCCGGTGGCCCGTTCGGCAGCATCGACCCGAGCACCCAGCAACCCAAGGGCTTGAACGTCGACCTGGCCAATGAATTGGGGCGTCAGCTCAAGGCGCAGGTGCAACTGGTACCGGTACTGCCGGCCAACCGCGTGCAGTTTCTGCAACAGGGCAAGGTCGACCTGCTGATCGCCAACATGGAATGGACCGCCGAGCGCGGTGAAATTCTCGGCTTTGTGCCCACGCCGTTCTACCGCATCGGGGGCACCGCCGCGGTGCTCAAGGACAGCAAGATCACTCGCTGGGAAGACCTCAAGGACCAGCCGGTGTGCACGTCCCAGGGCAGCAGCTACGTGAAGCCGTTGACCGAATTCGGCGCCCAGATCAAAGCCTTCAAGAGTTCGTCCGAATCGCTGTTGGCCCTGCGTGGCAACAACTGCGTGGCCGCCGTGCATGACTCCACCCTGGTCAACCCGCTGATCAACGACAGCCCGGAATGGAAGGACTACCGCGCCATCAGCCCGGAGCTGAACCCGGCGCCGTCGGTGATCTGGACCCGTCGCGGGGAGAGCGACACCCAGGCCAGGCTCGACCCGATCGTCAAGGAACTGCACCGCAGCGGCTGGCTGATCGAAGCCCAGACCCGTAACCGCATCAGCCCCGCGTCGCCGGCGCTGGTGGAATTGCAAAAACAGTTCAAGGGCGCCTGAACATGCACTTCAAAACCTTCGCCGCACTCGGCCTGGCCTTGTGCGCCGGCTTCGCCCACGCCGATGCCACCCTCGACAAGATTCAGCAGCGCCACGCCATCAGCGTTGGCGTGATCCTCAGCGGCCCGCCGTTTGGCACCCTCGACCCCAAGACCGGTGAACACCTGGGCTACAACGTGGAGTTGGCCAAGGGCATCGGCCAGGCGCTGGGCGTCGAGACCAAGACGGTGTCCGTGCTGGCGCCCAACCGCGTGCAGTTCCTGCAGCAGGGCAAGGTCGACATCCTGATCGCCAACATGCAGTTCACCGAAGAGCGCGCCGAGATCCTCGACTACGTGCCCACGCCCTATGAAGAAGTCGGCGGCGCGGCGTTGATTCGCAAAGGCGCCGGGATCACGCAGTGGGCCGACCTCAAGGACAAGCCGGTGTGCGTGTCCCAGGGCAGCAACTTCATCAAGCCGCTGCAAGAGACCTACGGCGCGCAGATCAAGGCGTTCCGCAGCCAGTCCGAATCGCTGCTGTCGTTGCGCGGCAACGGGTGCGTAGCGGCGGTGCACGTCAGCCCGACCCTGCATGCGTTGCTCAGTGATGCCGAATGGTCCGGTTATGAGATCCCGCTGCCGGGGGACCTGATTCCGTCCAAATCGGTGATCTGGATTCGCAAGGGCGAACACGACACCCAGGCCAAGCTCGATGCCATCGTGCGTGACTGGCACAAGAGCGGTTTCCTGATCGCCCTGGGCGAGCGCACCGGCATGGCACCGTCCCAGGCCCTGCGTGATTTGCACGAGCAGTACAGCCATGAGTGACGCGTTGTTCGCCACCTTGCAACACCTGCTCGGCGCGGCCCATGTGCAAACCTCTGAAGAGGCCGCGCATTACCTCACCGATAAGCAAGGCCGCTACACCGGCCAGGTGATCGCGGCGGTGCATCCGGCCAACACCGAAGAAGTCGCGGCGGTGGTGCGCGCCTGCGTGGCGTTGAAAGCGCCCATCGTGGTGCAGGGCGGCAATACCGGGCTGATGGCCGGCGCCACGCCGGATGCCAGCGGGCGTTCGGTCTTGTTGTTGCTCGACCGCATGAACCGCGTGCGCAACATCGACACCGACAACGACACCCTGACCGTGGAGGCCGGCTGCATCCTGCAAAACGTCCAGCAGGTGGCCCGTGATGCCGATCGCCTGTTCCCGCTGAGCCTGGGCGCCGAGGGCAGTTGCACCCTGGGCGGCAACCTTGGCACCAACGCGGGTGGCACCGGCGTGCTGCGCTATGGCAACACCCGCGAGTTGACCCTGGGCCTGGAAGTGGTGACCGCCGAAGGCGAGATCTGGCACGGCCTGCGCGGCTTGCGCAAGGACAACACCGGCTACGACCTGCGTGACCTGTACATCGGCAGCGAAGGCACCCTGGGCATTATCACGGCGGCCACCCTCAAGCTGTTCCCGCTGCCCAAGGCCCAGGCCACGGCGTTTCTGGCCTTTGATGAACTGGCCCAGGCCGTGGCGTTCCTGTCCCATGCCCGGGCGGGGTTTGGCGCGAGCCTCACGGCGTTCGAATTGCTCACGGCAGACTGCCTGGCGTTGCTGCGCGAGCAGTTCCCCGACGGCCCGCAACCGTTCAAAAACGCCGGCCAACCCTGGTTCGCCTTGATCGAACTCTCGGATAACCACGGCGAAAGTCAGGCACGGGAAGCCTTCGAGCGGGTGCTGGGCGATGCCTTCGAAAACAACCTGTTGAGCGACGCACTGATCGCCGAAAGCCTCGCCCAGAGCGAAGCCCTGTGGCTGTTGCGTGAGAACATGAGCGAGGCGCAGAAGCGCGCCGGGCGCAATATGAAGCACGACATCTCGGTGCCGATTTCACAGGTGGTGGCGTTCGTCGCGCATACCGACGCGTTGCTGCAGCAACATTTCCCCGGTGTGCGCAACTTCACGTTCGGCCATTTGGGCGACGGCAACCTGCACTACAACGTGGCCCATCCGCTGGATTCGACGGTGGAGGCGCACATGGCTCACTACGCCGAGCTGAGCGCCCTGGTGCACGACAGCGCCCATGCCCATGGTGGTTCGATCAGCGCCGAGCACGGCATCGGCCAGCGCAAGGTCGGCATGCTCAGCCGTTATAAAAGCCCGGTGGAGCTGGATCTGATGCGTCGCATCAAACAGGCCCTCGACCCGCACAACCTGCTCAATCCCGGCAAAGTCCTTGAGGTGCAGCCATGACCGTACGCCTGTCCCGGCGCGTGCAGCGGGTGTCGCTGTCGGCCAACGCGGCCGCCAAGTCCCGTGCCACCGAATTGCGTGAAGCCGGGCGCGATATCCTCGACCTCACCACCGGCGAGCCGGATTTCGATACGCCGCAGCACATCAAACAGGCCGCCTATGCGGCCATCGCGGCGGGCGCGACCAAATACACGCCCACGCCGGGCGTCAAGGCGTTGCGCCTGGCGGTGCAGCGCAAGCTGGCGGAGGAAAACCGCCTGGACTATCCGTTGTCGTCCATCGTGATCGCCAACGGCGCCAAACAGATCATTTTCAATGCGTTTGCCGCCACCCTGGACGACGGCGATGAAGTGCTGGTGCCCACGCCGTACTGGCCGTCGTTCCCTGACAGCGTGCGCTTCAACGGCGGCGAGCCGGTGTTCATCGAATGCGGGCTGGAGCAGGGCTGCAAATTGCGGCCGGCCCAGTTGGAACAGCACATCACCGGGCGTACGCGCTGGCTGATCCTCAACGGCCCGGGCAACCCCAGCGGCGCGGTGTACAGCGAAGCCGAGTTGCGCGCGTTGGCGCAGGTACTGCGTCGCCATCCCCAGGTGCTGGTCCTGCTGGATGAGCTGTACGAGCACATTCGCTTTGACGGGCATCCACCCCAAAGCCTGTTGAACGTGGCGCCGGACCTGCTGCCGCGCAGCTTGCTGGTGGGCGGTGTGTCCAAGACCTACGCCATGACCGGCTGGCGCATCGGCTTCGGTGCCGGGCCCAAGCACCTCACCGACGCGATGGCCGTGGTGCAATCCCAATCCACCTCCGGGGCGTCATCGGTGGGGCAGGCGGCGGCATTGGCGGCCTACAACGGTGGGCTGGATTTTCTCGCGGAGCAGGTTGCGGCTTACCAGTTGCGCCGTGACATCTTGGTCAACACCCTTGAAACCGTCGAAGGTCTGGAAGTGCTGGAACCCCAGGGCGGCTTCTTTGTGTTCGTGCGCTGCGTCGGGCTGCTGGGGCGCCATCGTCCCGACGGGGTGCGCATCGACAACGATGAGGATGTCGTGGCCTGGCTGCTGGAAGAGGGCGTGGCCGGTGTGGCGGGCAGTGCCTACGGCCTGTCGCCGTGGTTTCGCCTGTCCATTGCCACCGCGACCGACAGCGTGGCCGAAGCCGGGCGGCGCATCGCCGCTGCCTGCGGGAAATTGCAATGATGGAGGCGTTCGTCCACTGGGCTGCAAGCATTGGCCTGAACTACAACTTCCTGCTCGACGCCTACCAGCGCGGCACGCTGGTACAGGGCGCGTGGACCACCGGCTTGCTCTGTGTGTTCACCATCATCGGCAGCCTGCTGGCGGGCACCGGCCTGGCAGCGATGCTGACGTCGGGCAACCCGTGGCTGGCCAAGCCTGCGCGGGTGTTCGTGGAGGTGACGCGCAATACGCCGACCCTGGTGCAGCTGTACTGCGCGTTCCTGGTGTTGAACATGCTGTTGACCCAGGCCGTCGGCGCCGCCAACCCACTCACGCCGTTCGCCTGGGTGGTCATCGTGATCTCGCTGCACAAGGGCGCGTTCCATGCCGAAGCCTTGCGCGCCGGTATTGAAGCGGTGCCCGCCGTGACCCTGGAGGCCGCCAGTTCCCTGGCCTTCAGCAACCGCCAGTTGCTATGGAACGTGCAGTTGCCCCTGGCTCTGCGTTTTGCCTTGCCGTCGCTGATCAACAACCTGATCGACCTGGTGAAGATGACCGCCGTGGCCTCGGCAATTGCGGTGGGCGACATCACCTACGCGGCGATCATGATCTGGACCCAGAGTGACAACGTGCTGGAGCTGATGATTCTGATCCTGAGCTTTTTCGGCTTGCTGAGTTTTACCGTCAATTGTGTGGGGCGCTGGCTGGAAGCGCGCCTGAGGATGCCCGGCTATGGCCATTGATTCATTCCCGGTGCTGTCGGCATTGCTGCAATGGTCGCCGGCACTGGTGGCCGGTTTTGGCCAGAACATCTTGATCAGCGTGGTGGCGATCGGGCTGGGCTCGGTGCTCGGCCTGTTGATCGGCGCGCTGGCCTTGTCGCCGTTGGGCGGTGTTGCGCGGTTGTGGGTGCAGGTGTTTCGCAATGCGCCCTGGCTGGTGCTGATCTACTTCACCACTTACGTGTTCCCGTTCGAGATCCACATTGGCAGCAGCTATGTGTCGTTCCCCGATTGGGTCAAGGTCACCCTCGGCCTGGCCTTGCCGGCGAGCGCCAACGTGGCGGAGATCTTTCGCGGCGCCATCGGCTCGATCCCCAGCACCCAGTGGGAGGCTGCGCGTTCACTGGCGTTCACCCGGGGCCAGCTGTTCCGTTCGATCATCCTGCCGCAGTGCTTCAAGCGCATGTTGCCGCCGTGGATGAACCTGTATGCGGTGGTGACCATGGGCACCGCGCTGGCTTCGCTGGTGGGCGTGCATGACGTGATCGACACCGCGCAGATCGCCAGCAACACGGTGAACATGACCGGTTTCACCGTGGTGATCTACCTGAGCCTGCTGGTGCTGTTCTTTGCCTACTGCTACCCGATTTCCCGCCTGACCCAACACCTGGAGCGCCGTTATGCCTTCTATTGAACCCTTGGTGAGCCTGCGGGATGTGCACCTGTCGTTCGGCGCCAACCCGGTGCTCAAGGGCATCGACCTGGACGTGCAGCGCGGCCAGGCGGTGTCGATCATCGGCCCGTCGGGCTCGGGCAAATCCACGATCCTGCGTTGCATCACCGGGTTGTTGCAGCCCCAGCGCGGCAGCATTCGCGTGGGTCAGACCCAGGTCGACACCCTGGCCCAGGAAGCCCAGCGTATCGAGTTGCGCAAGCGCGTGGGCTTTGTGTTCCAGCAGTACAACCTGTTCCCGCACCTGTCGGTGCTGGAAAACCTGGTGATCGCCCCGCGCAAGGTACTGGGGCGCAGCCGTGCTGATGCCGAGAAAGACGCACGGGCGTTGCTCGCCAAAGTGCGCATGGAGCACAAGGCCGACGCCTACCCGGGCCAGCTCTCCGGCGGTCAGCAACAGCGCGTGGCGATTGCCCGTGCCCTGGCGATGCGCCCGGAGCTGATCCTGTTCGACGAAGTGACCTCTGCCCTGGACCCGGAAACCGTCGGCGAAGTGCTGACCGTCATCCGCGAACTGACTGAAGAGGGCATGACCTGCGTGCTGGTCACCCATGAAATGCGCTTCGCCGAAGAGATCAGCGACGTGGTGTATTTCACCGAAAACGGCGTGATCGTCGAGCATGGCAGCGCGCAGCAGATCTTCCAGCACCCGGCCAGCGAACGCACCCAGACGTTCCTGCGCCATGCCCTGGGCGATTCGGGGCGCCGTGGCCCCATCGCCCACGACCCGTACCTGTTGACCAATTTGAGCCGATACAGCCTGTCTGTCTGATAAGAGGAAATGCGTGATGAGTACCGAAAACCGTGCCGACGTGATCGAAGCGTTCTTGCAGCAGATCCGCGTGATCAATCAGCGCGGCGTAGACCGTGCGGCCCTGGTGGAAATCGTCAGTCTGCTGGAAGCCCTGGCCGAACGCCGTGACCTGTTCAACTTCGACGAATTCCCCGCGCCGGTGCCGGGGCAGGGCAGCACGGCCTTTCGCTATCGCCTGAATGACGACGGCGACACGCCGACCCTGTACCTCAACTCGTTGCTGCCGGGCAAAAGCACGATCCCGCACAACCACGAGACCTGGGCGATCATCAGTGCCATCGAAGGCCAGGAGATCAACTATGTCTACACCCGCAGTGACGAAGGTCGCGAGCCTGGTTTCACCACCCTGAGCCTGGAGAAGGAAGTGATCGTGCAGCCCGGTACGTCGATCTCGTTCCTCGGTGAAGACCTGCATGGCATCAAGGTGGAAGGCGAGCAGGCGACCCTGCATTTCCACTTGTACGGCTTGCCGCTGGAATCGCTGAACGGCCGGTATGGCGTGGAAGCGGACGGACGCATCCTCAACTACAACGCCTCGCAAATGGCGCCGTCCATCAAAGCCTATTGATAAGCATGCCACCCATTAACGGTGGGAGCACTTTCTGTGGCGAGGGTGCTTGCTCCCGCTGGGGCGCGTAGCGGCCCTGAACCCTGCGATTGATTTTCAACTGGAAAAACGCGGCCTGTGTTGGGGCTGCTGCGCAGCCCAGCGGGAGCAAGCTCCCTCGCCACAAAAGCCAGTTTCCACAGCATGATCGGCGTTCGTCCGAGGGAGTTTTTATGATTGATCTGTATTACTGGCCCACGGGAAACGGCTTGAAAGTCGGCATCCTGCTGGAAGAGCTTGGGCTCGAATACCGACTGGTGCCGGTGAACATCCGTGAAGGCCAGCAGAAGCACGCGGACTTCCAGCGCATCAGTGCCAACGGGCGCATCCCGGCGATTGTCGACCATCGCCCCGAGGGGCCGCTGAGCCTGTTCGAATCCGGCGCAATCCTCAATTACCTGGCTGACAGCACCGGGCAGTTCCTGCCTCCGGCCGGCACTGCCGAGCGGCAGAAGGTGCAGGAATGGCTGTTCTGGCAGGTGGGGCACATCACCCCATACCTGAGCCAATTGCAGCTGTTCAAGGAGAAGGCGCCGGAGCCGATTCCGTTCGCCCTCGACCTGCTCAATGCCGAAGCCACCCGCTTGTACCGCGTGCTGGAGCAGCGCCTGGGCGAAGTGCCCTACGTGGCGGGTGAGTATTCGGTGGCCGACATGGCGATCTTCCCGTGGATCCAGCCGCTGCGCCAAGGCCAGGACCTGGCGGGCTACCCGCACATCCAGGCCTGGCGTGAGCGCATCAAGGCGCGTCCGGCGGTGCAGCGCGCCTATGCCAAGGGCCGCGACGTGGCGGCGGGCGAGCGCTCGTTGGCGTTGCAGTAACTCATTTCATACTTTGTTGGGACTTCCATGAGCCAGACCATCACCCCGAGTCAACTGCAGCAATGGCTGTTCGACGGGCAGGAAATCGCCGTATTCGACGTGCGCGAACACGGGCAGTACGGCGAAGCCCATCTGTTCCACGGGGTGAACCTGCCCTATAGCCGCCTGGAGCTGGAAGTGCGCCGTTTGGCGCCGAACCCCCAGGTGCGCCTGGTGATCTACGATCAGGACCAGGGCGAAGTGGCCACACGTACCGCACAGCGCCTGCACGCCTTGGGCTACCGCCAGGTGCATGTACTGGAGGGTGGCGCAAACGGTTGGCAGGCGGCAGGTTTGCAGCTGTTTGCGGGCGTGCATGTGCCGTCCAAGGCGTTTGGCGAGTTGGTGGAAGAGGCCAGCCACACGCCCCACGTCACGGCGCGGCAACTGGCCGAGTGGCAGGCCCGTGGCGAGCCGTTGGTGGTGCTGGACGGGCGGCCGTTCGATGAATACCGCAAGATGACAATCCCCGGCTCCATCTGCTGCCCGAACGGTGAGCTGGGCTACCGCGTGCACGACTTGGTGCCGGACGACAGCACACCCATCGTGGTCAATTGCGCCGGGCGCACCCGCAGCATCATCGGCGCGCAGACGCTGATCAACCTGGGCGTGAAGAACCCGGTCTACGCCCTGGAAAACGGCACCCAGGGCTGGTACCTGGAAGATTTCCAGCTGGAGCACGGCAGCACCCGACGCTACGCCGACGCGGTCAGCAGCGATCTGGCTGCACAGCGCCACGCCGCGCAGCAGTTGGCACAGCGGGCGGGGGTGGTGAGCGTGTCGGCGGAGCAGGTGCGGCAATGGGCCGATGACGCGGGGCGCAGCCTGTTCCTGTGTGACGTGCGCACCGCCGAGGAGTTTGCCGCAGGCACCTTGCCCGGCGCGCAACACACGCCGGGCGGGCAGTTGATCCAGTCCACCGACCTGTACATCGGCGTGCGCCAGGCCCGGGTGGTGCTGGTCGACAGCGATGGTATTCGCGCGCCAATCGTGGCCAGTTGGTTGCGTCAGTTGGGGCATGAGGCGTATGTGCTGAGCGGCGGCGTCGACAGTGGCCTGGCCTTGCCGGTGCAGGCGCCGGTGGCTTACGAGCCTTTGCCGCTGATCAGCGCACAAGGTTTTGAGCTGAGTGAAGTCAACCTGATCGACCTGCGCCCGAGCATGGTGTACCGCAAGGGGCATATCCCAGGCTCGCGCTGGTCGATCCGCTCACTGCTCAACGCCGACCAGCGCCCTTTGGTGCTGGTGGCTGATGATCCGGCGCTGGCAGCGTTTGCAGCCCTTGGCTTGGACGCAAAACTGCTCGACGGTGGTTTTGCCGCCTGGGCTGCCGCCGGCCTGCCGGTGAGTGAAGACCCGCAGAACCCGCCGGACGCGCAGTGCATCGACTTCCTGTTTTTCACCCACGACCGCCACAGCGGCAACAAGGACGCCGCGCGCCAGTACCTGGCCTGGGAAATCGGTTTGCTGGCACAGATGAGTCCGGCGGAAATCGCCAGCCTCAAGCCGCTGGTGCCGACGTCCCGTGTGCGTACCCGGTTGATCCACGCCGCCCGCACGGAAAAAGGCCAGGGTGGCCGTGCGGTCAACGTGCCGGTCACGCGTATCAGCACGGTGCTGTTCGACAACCTCGCCCAGATGCGCGATGCCCGCGCCCGCCGTGACAGTGAACGCGTACTGACCTACGGTGCTCGGGGCAACCCCACCTCCCATGCCCTGGAAGACCTGGTCACCGAGTTGGAAGGTGGCTATCGCACGCGTCTCTATGGCACCGGCCTGGCTGCGGCAGCCCAGGTATTCCTGGCTTATCTGCGCCCAGGCGATCACGTGTTGATCACCGACGCGGTGTACTCCCCGGTGCGCAAGCTGGCCCGGGAGTTCCTGCAGCCGTTTGGCATTGAAGTCAGTTATTTCGCGCCGGACGGCAAGGGGCTCGAAGCGCAACTGCAAGCCAACACGAGGCTGGTCTACGCCGAGGTGCCCGGCTCGTTGTTGTATGAATTGTGCGACTTGCCGGCCATTGCAGCCTTGTGCAAGCCGCGCAATATCCTGCTGGCCGTCGACAACACCTGGGGTTCGGGCTACCTGTATCGCCCGCTGGCGCTGGGCGCGGACATCTCGATCATGGCCCTCACCAAATACCTCGGCGGCCACAGCGATGTGATGATGGGCAGCGTGTGCACCAGCGCAGCGGCCTGGCCGGCGTTGGGCCGCATGAGTGACACCTTTGGCAACGCGGTGAGTGCCGACGATGCTTACCTGGTGTTGCGGGGCGCGCGCACCTTGGCGTCACGCCTGGACGTGCATGAGCGCGGCGCGGTGGAGATCGCCCAGTGGTTGCAGGCGCAACCGCAGGTCAAGCGAGTGTTCCATCCGGCGTTGCCGGAGCACCCAGGGCATGCGTTGTGGCGACGGGATTTCACCGGCAGCAATGGGTTGTTGTCGTTTGAGCTGGCCAATGCAGACGCGGCGTACGTCGAGCGGTTGATCGACGGCTTGCAGCTGTTCGGGTTGGGCGCATCGTGGGGCGGCTATGAAAGCCTGGTCACCGTGGCCGATACCCAGGACCGCGACAGTGCAGCCGATCGCGGGCTGAACCCGGTGGTGCGCCTGCACATCGGGCTGGAGGACGTGGCGGCATTGATCGAGGATTTGCAGCGCGGGTTTGCGGCGGCAGGCTGAAAAAAAGATCGCTCCCACGCCCGGTGGGAGCGATCAGGCCGGTCAGTGTTTGACCGGTGTTGGCAGCGTCACGAGGTTGACGTAGCCATCCCAGAATTGCTTCTGGTCTACGCCGAACACCACTTTGGCTTTTTGCGTGCCCACCGGCGCGCCTTTCTTGTAGCCCAGTGCGCGGCCGTAGTCGGCGCCGAAGGTGGCGTCCACGTCTACCCACAGGTCGCGGGATTCGGTGACGATCTGCGGGTTGACCAGATACAGCGCCGGCAAGCTGTCCCACGTAAAGCTATGGTAGCCCGGGTCTTTGTCGAACAGCGGTCCGAACTCATGTTTGTACAGGTCGGCAATCGCGCCTTTCTTGGCGATCACGCGCTGGTACACCGCCTTGTCGAAGGTGACTTTCTCGCACACGTCGTTGGGGAAAATCACGTGTTCGATCGGTGAGCGCAACACGATCTTCGCGGCCTCCGGGTCAAACCACCAGTTGAACTCCGCCGCTGGCGTGGTGTTGCCCGGGATCTCCAGCGCGCCGCCCATGTACACGATGCGCTTGATCAGCGGCACGATGTCCGGTGCCGAGCGAATGGCCAGGGCGATGTTGGTCAGCGGGCCGACCGCGAGGATCGTCACCTGGTGCGGGTTGGCCCGCACGCTCTGCACGATGAACTGCGCGGCGGTCTCACTGCGCAGTTGGGTGTGGGTGGCCAGGCCGTCCGGTGGCGCGATCAACTGCGACGGTGAGGTCGGGCGAGGGTTCTTGAACGCCCCCGGCCAGCCCGCGCCGAACAGGGTTTTTTCTGCCTCGTAGGTGGCGTAGTCATGCAGCAGCGGGTAGGCGGCGCCGGAATAGACGCCCACCTGTTTTTCCACGCCCATGCGTTCCACGGCCTTGAGGGCGTCAACCTGCTCCTGGTCGACCCAGGCATTGCCGCTGACCAGGGTCATGCCCAACAACTCGATGCGTTTTTGCGCATGCAGCTGGGCGAGCATGATGAAGGCCTGGCCGTCATCGTTGAGCACGTTGAAGTCGGTGTCGAAGATGACCTTTTCAGCAGCTTGTGCGGTACCGGCACATAAACCGACCGCAACGAGCAGCGCACAGCGTTTCAGGAAGCCTTGCATGGTGATTCATCCGAAAAATTATTGTTGTCAACGGTTCACCAGTTTCGCCGGCAAGGCGATGACCAGGAAGCTGCTGAGGATCAGGCAGCCCGCGAAAAACCACAAGGCACCGGCGCTGCTGCCTGTGACGTCGATCGCAACGCCCATCAACGAGTTGCTCACCAAGCCGGCAATGTTCGCCACCGAACAGGCCAGGGCAAAGCCCGTGGCAGCCGCGGTGCCTTTGAGAAAGGTGGCCGGCAGGCTGAAAAACACGGGCACCGCGCCGATGATCGCGGCCGAGGCGATGGCGAACAGCGCAACCGTGGCCGCCACGTTATGGGTAAAGAAGGTGCTGGTGGCCATGGCCGCCGCGCCGATGAAGAACGGCACGATGATGTGCCAGCGGCGTTCGCGGTGTTTGTCCGAGCTGGCGCCGATCAGCAGCATGCCGAGCAAGGCCGCGATGCTCGGCAGCGCGGTGAGTACACCAATATGGAAGGTGTCGGTCACGCCGGCATTGCGGATGAAAGTCGGCATCCAGAAACCCATGGCGTAGGCGCTGAGCAGGATCGAGAAGTCGATACCGCCGAGCATCCACACCTTGAGGTTGAAGAAGCCGTCGCGAAAACTGTGCTTGCTGCCGGTGGCGTCGGCCTCGTCCTTGCGCAGTTCGCTTTCCAGCAGGGCTTTTTCTTCATCCGACAGCCATTTGGCCTGCTGGTAGGTGTTGGGCAAGGCCCAGAAGGTCAGCACGCCGAGCAATACGCTGGGCACGGCCTCGATCAGGAACAGCCATTGCCAGCCGCGCAGGCCGCCCATCTGGTCGAAGTGGCCCATGATCCAGCCGGACAGCGGGCCGCCGATCACGCTGGACAGCGGCAGGCCGATCATGAACAGCGCGATGATGCGCCCGCGTCGGTGGGTGGGGAACCAAGTGGTCAGGTAATACAGCACGCCCGGCAGGAAACCCGCTTCGGCGGCGCCAAGCAAAAAGCGCAGGATGTAGAACTGGGTGGTGGAGGTGACCAGCATGGTGCAGGCCGACAGCAGGCCCCAGGTGATCATGATGCGCGCGATCCAGATCTTCGCGCCCACCCGCTCCAGCACCAGGTTGCTTGGCACTTCAAAGATGATGTAGCCCACGAAGAACAGCCCGGCGCCGAGGCCGAACGCGGTTTCGCTGAAGTGCAGTTGGTCGAGCATCTGCAACTTGGCGAAGCCGATGTTGATACGGTCCAGGTAGGCCGCGAGGTAACAGAAACACAGGAACGGAATCAGCTTCCAGGTGATCTTGTGGTAGAGCGTGGTGACGGGGTCGGCGACGGTGGTCGCGGGCGCTGCATTCGCAATGGGCATTGGGGTGTCTCCTGGCGGTGACTTATGGTTTTTATACGGCCGCTTTGTTCCAGCACTTCGGAGTGCTGTAGAAGCGACTTCCAAAGGCAGTGTCAGAAGACTGAGGGGGTCCTGCTGGAGGTGATCCAGTGTGGGAGCGAGCAAGCCCGCTCCCGCATTAGATTGCATTCCAATGGGCCCTCAGTTTTTTCAGGACCACGCTCTATGGCGCAGTTCCTAATAGCGTCTTATTGCTCCCTGAACTTACTCATCGCCTCCTGCTTGCTCACCACGTCGCCATACTTGCTGTCGATATCGAACAGGTTGGCTTCATGGGGGGCCGGGTGTCGATCGCCGACGCACTCGCGCACGACGATGGTGCGAAACCCGTGTTGCACGGCATCCACCGCCGTGGCGCGGATGCAGCCGCTGGTGGAGCAGCCGGCCAGCACCACGGTGTCGATGCCTTGGGCGTGCAGCATCGGGGCCAGGCTGCTGCCAAAAAACGCGCTGGCATACTGCTTGGTGATCACCACTTCATCGGCCTGGGGCAACACCTCGCTGCAAAACGCGGCGAGCGGGTTGCCTTCGACCATGTCTTTCATGACCGGGGCCTTCTTGACCCAGATCCCGCCATCGACGAAATGGCCGGGATGGTAGCGGATATTGGTGTGCACCACCGCAATCCCATGTTTACGCGCGGCGGCCAACAGCTCCACGCTTTCGGCCACGGCACTGACCACGCCTGGCGCAAACAGCGGTGCGCCTTCGGTGGTGTAGCCCTGCATGAAGTCGATCATCAGCAGCGCGGCCTTTTTGCCAAAGCCGATGCGATTACCCCATACGCCCTGGTAGTTGGCGTCGGCGGATTGTTCGTTCATCACAAAGCCCCTCAGTAAGCGCCGGAGAGCAGGGCGCCGGCGCCGGGCACGATAGGCTCCAGGTCCAGGGCCTTGAGCATGGCGTAGGTAGTGGCGATGGCAGCGGTCAGCACCGGTTTGCCGGTTTGCGCCTCGACCTTGGCCACCACCGGCAGCGATTGCATCTGCACGCAGGCAGACAGCACGATCACGTCAACGCCTTCCAGGTTCATGCCAGCGACGATGGCCGGCAGGTTGGCCGGGTCGTGGCGGGCCACTTCGAGGTTGTCGGGGATCTCCAGCGCGCGCCAGTCCACCACCTCAAAGCCTTCTTCGCGGATGTAGTTCACCACCAGCTCGGTGAGCGGCTTCATGTACGGCGCAACGATGGCGATGCGCTTGGCGCCCATCACCTTGAGGCCTTCAATCAACGCACCGGCACTGGTGATCACCGGGGCGTTGGCGTCGTTGTCGGCGGTGGCCTTGCGCAGGCGTTGCTCGGAGTTACGGTGATAACCCAGGCCCATGGCCATGATTGCCACCAGGCAGGCGTAGCCCAGCACGTCGACCTTGGCGTCGGACAGCTCGACGGCGCAACGGTCGGACTCGCCGTCCATCGCCGCCAGCTCTTCCTTGCGCACTTGCTTCATGCGCATGCGGCTGGAGTGAAAGGTAAAGCGCTCCGGGCGGATGGCCTGGCGTGCGGTGAGCATCGCCGGGATCTCGGTTTCCATGGTGGTGTTGGAGCTCGGCACGATCTGGCCGATGCGGTAAGGCTTGAGCATGGTGGTTTCCCTTATTGTTCGGTGGGTAGGAAGTCGCCCAGGGCGTCGAAGAAGCCTTGGAGGTCGTCCCACGGAATCATGTGCCCGGCGTTGGCCACGCGAACCACGTGGATCGCCGGTTGCAGGTCCTGAATCTCGGCGACGTCTTCATCGAGGATCACGCCGCCACGCCCGGCCACCATCAACAGGGCAGGGGCCTTGAGGTGGGGCAGGTCTTGATGGAAGTCGACGTCGTGAAAATCATTGAAGGCGCGCACGATGGCCGGCTCGAAGCAGGTGTGCAGCCATTCGGCGCGCAATTGCAGTTGTTCCTCGGTCCAGGTGGCGCAGAAGGCGCGCATGGCCTCCGCATCCATGCCGACCAGCGACTGGCGGATGGAGTCGACGTACCACGGCAACTTGCTCGGGTATTCACGGCGGCCGGGACCGGACACCGGTGGATCGATCAGCACCACGCGGTTCACGCCTTGGGGGTGCTTGACCGCACTGCGCACGGCAAAGCGTGCGCCCATGGAGTGGCCGACCAGATGGTAGCGGTCGAGGTTGAGCGCTTGGGCAAACGCGCCGATATCGTCGGCACAGGTCTCAGCGCTGTAATCCAGCTCGGGGCCGGTGGACGACAGGCCGCGCCCACGCACGTCGAGCACGTAGGTGTCGTAGTGCACACCGAGGCGCTCGGCCACAAAACCCCAGGTGATCGCCGGGCTGGTGATGCCCGGGATCAGGATCAGCGCCGGGCCCTTGCCGCCGTAACGCAGGTAGTGCTGGCGGATGCCATTGGCCTGGACGTTGCCGCCGTAGAGGAAGGTGCTCACGCGGCCACCCCCGATTTCAGCTCCTGGGCGTACAGGTCATAGCCGTAGACCCAGGCCGGGTCTTCTTGCGTGCGCAGCCAGGTGTTGGCGTTGGACACGGCCTGCACGCGGGATGCACGTTCCTTGCGGTTGGCTTCGTAGAGCTGGAATGCGGTGCGGTAGTCGCTGATGCCGGTTTCCTGCAGGCAGCGAGTGAGCATGGCAGCGTCTTCGATGGCCATGCCGGCGCCCTGGGCCATGTGCGGTTTCATCGGGTGGCAGGCGTCGCCCAGCAGCACCAGGCGACCACGGCTCCACAGCGGCAATGGGTTGCGGTTGCGCAGCGGCCATTTGGTCACGCTTTCGGTGGATTCGATCAGCGCCTGCACGGTGGGGTGGTAGCCCTTGAAGGCGTCGAACATCTCTTCGCGGCTGCTGTCGACGAAGGCGCCCTGGAAGTCCCATTCGGCGTGGGGCACGCCGGTCACGTAGTAGTACTCGTCGCGCTTGCCGGTGGTGTAGTAGACCATCATGTGGCGGTCTTCGGTCCACCACTTGATGCAGTCTTCGAACTTGAGGTCGTACTTGGCCAACTGGTCGCCACGGATCAGCGCCCGGTGCGCGACCCAGCCGCTGTACAGCGGTTTTTCCACGCCCAGCAGTTCTTCGCGGATCTTGGAGTTGATGCCGTCGGCGCCGATCACGATGTCGGCGTAGGTCACCTCGCCATCGGCGAAGGTCAGGCGCACCTGGGTGTCGGTTTCTTCGAGGGTTTCCAGGCGCTTGTTGAAGTGCAGGGTGCCCGGCTTGAGGGTGGACATCTGCAGGGCATGCAGGTCACCGCGGTGCACGGTGATGTAGGACGCACCGTAGCCGGTGAGGGGGATGCGTGACAGGTAATCACCGCTTTCGCCGCAACGGCTGAACCAGTGCTCGGGGTGCGAGCCCATCAGGTCCAGCTGCTTTTCGATGCCCATGCGGCGGAAGATTTTCATGATGTTGGGACCCATGTGGATCCCCGCACCCAGCCGGGAGAATTCTGGCGCTTGCTCGTAGATGTCCACATCGAAGCCAGCTTGCTGCAACAGGGTGGCGGCTGCGGCACCGCCAAGGCCGGCGCCGACGATGGCGATTTTCTGTGTGCTTCCCATGGGGCGTGATCCTCTCTCTTTTTGATTTTTGGCGGCGTCTGTCCGCAAGGTTTTTAAAGTGTATACGCTCATTTTTTGAAATGGGAAGCCCGCGTCTAAAAAATTATTTTTTGGCCATATTTATCCTGTGTAACGGGTTGTAGCCATTAAATAGTGGGTTTGTGTGGATTGGTAACGTTTTGGCGCGGTGCTTGCAGTCAGCCTGCAATTCAGGTCTTATCGTCAGTAATTGGCGTATACGCTATAAAAGTGCACTAGAGTGAAGCGCGGTGCTTGAACTTGGTGCAGCCCCACAGGAGACAGGAAAATGCCGGTAAGCGATTGCGAACTGACCCAGATGTTCGAGCATGTGTTGAAGCTGTCGAAGGTCGACCCGACCCAGAGCGTCGCCGTGCTCAAGAGCCATTACTCCGACCCGCGCACCGTGCGTGCCGCCATGGACGCCGCCCAGCGGCTGGGGGCCAAGGTGTATGCGGTGGAGCTGCCGTCGTTCAATCATCCCAAGGCGATGGGCAATGACATGACCGCCTACTGCGGCGACACCGCGCTCACCGGCAACCTCGCCGCCCAGCGTGCTCTGGAGGCGGCGGATCTGATCGTCGACACCATGATGTTGCTGCACTCGCCGGAG
Organism: Pseudomonas sp. TE24901; assembly: GCF_054058375.1. Lineage (NCBI taxonomy): Bacteria > Pseudomonadati > Pseudomonadota > Gammaproteobacteria > Pseudomonadales > Pseudomonadaceae > Pseudomonas > Pseudomonas sp. TE24901. The sequence goes on along the minus strand of NZ_JBSSAF010000005.1, from coordinate 447,128 downwards.
CAGGAGCAGATCCTCAAGACCGGCACCCGCATCCTGCTGGCCGTGGAGCCCCCGGAAGTGCTGGCGCGCATGTTGCCCACCGAGGAAGACAAGGTGCGCGTTCTGGCGGCGGAGCAGTTGCTGAAAAAGGCCCGCTCGATCCACGTCAAATCCCGCGCCGGCAGTGATTTCCGCGCCGCCCTGGGGCAATACCCGTCGGTGACTGAGTACGGCTTTGCCGATGAGCCGGGGCGCTGGGACCACTGGCCCAGCGGCTTCCTGTTCTCGTGGCCCAACGAGGAAACCGCCGAGGGCGTGCTGGTGCTGGATATCGGCGACATCCTGCTGCCGTTCAAGACCTACACCCGCGAGAAGATCACCCTGGAGATCGAGAAGGGCTTTATCACCAGGATCCACGGCGGCTTCGAGGCTGAGTACCTGCGCGACTACATGAAGTACTTCAACGACCCCGAGGTGTACGGCATCTCTCATATTGGCTGGGGCCTGCAGCCACGGGCGCAGTGGACGGCCATGGGCCTGCACGACAAGAACGACGGCATGTGCATGGACGCGCGGGCGTTCTATGGCAACTTCCTGTTCTCCACCGGGCCGAACACAGAAGTCGGCGGCACACGCAAGACGCCGTGCCATATGGACATTCCGCTGCGTCACTGCGATGTCTACCTGGATGACGAGGCCGTGGTAATCGCCGGTGACGTCGTCGCCCCCGCAGCCTCCCTGGCTCGCTAAACATCCCCCCTGCTTCTGTGGCGAGGGAGCTTGCTCCCGCTGGGGCGCGAAGCGGCCCTAAAAGATGGGGCCGCTGCGCAGCCCAGCGGGAGCAAGCTCCCTCGCCACAGTAAAAGCGTTCTGGCAGGTGTATGAGGTAATATGCCTCCCCATCGCCCGCTACCTTCCGAGCCCGCCGTGCCTGATTCCTATGTCTTTTCCGAGCAAGTTGGCCACCTGCTGCGCAAGGCCTACCAGCGCCACCTGGCGATTTTCCAGCAGAATGTCGGTGACTCCCAGCTCACCGCCGTGCAGTTCGTCACCCTGTGTGCCCTGCGCGATCACGGTGCAAGTTCGCTGACCGAGCTGGTCAAGGCCACCGCCGTCGACCAGGCGACCATTCGCGGCATCGTCGAGCGGCTCAAGGCCAAGGAGCTGATTACCCTGGAGCCTGACCCCCAGGACAAGCGCAAGGTGGTGGTGGACTTGTCGGCGTCCGGCGCCGAACTGGTGGGCCAGACCGCGCCGCGTGCCGCGCAGATCAGCGAACTGACCCTAAGCAATCTCAACCCCGCCGAACGCGTGGCGATGCTGTTCCTGCTGCGCAAAATGATCGACGATCCGCAGGAATAAGCCGGTACTGGCACCGTTTTTGCTCTGAGTTGATGTAGTAGCCACTTCACCAGCCAAGTGTGTCGCGAGGCCCCAGGTCCGCGACGCTTTTTTTTGGCTGTTTCGTGTAGTGACCACTTCACCAATTGGCACAGGCGAAGCGAATGATCAGCCAGCACATCACGGTAGCGCTTGAGGTCAACGGCCAAACAAGCGAAGTCAGCGCCATGGCGGATACCCCGCTGTTACTGGTGCTGCGCAATGACCTGGAACTCAACGGCCCCAAGTACGGCTGCGGCCTGGGCGAGTGCGGTGCCTGCACCGTGATCATCGACGGCGTAGCCGCACGGGCTTGCGTATTCCCGTTGTCGGGCGCGGTGGGCCGCCAGATCGTCACCTTGGAAGGCTTGGGCACACGCCACGCGCCGCACCCGGTGCAGCAGGCCTTTATCGACGAGCAGGCCGCGCAATGCGGCTACTGCCTCAACGGCATGATCATGACCGCCAAGGCCTTGCTCGACCGCAACCCCAACCCCAGCGAGGCCGAGGTGCGCAATGAACTCTCGGGCAACCTCTGCCGCTGCGGCACCCATATCGAAATCCTGCGTGCGGTGCTGCGTGCCGCTCGCCTCATGACGGTGGATTGATGAGCATGACCGACACGACCCTTTCCCGTGACCAGTGGCTGGCTAAGGCCGGTGTGTTGTTGATCGTCGATGACGTGTTGCCGCCGTCGGGGCCGGTGGCCAAGGGCGGCACGCCGACGGTGAAGCCCAAGGAACTGGGGCTGTTTATCGCCGTGAACGATGACGGCCTGGTCTATGCCTTCAACGGTCATGTGGACCTGGGCACCGGTATTCGTACGTCGCTGGCGCAAATCGTTGCCGAAGAACTCGACCTGGCGCTGGAGCAGGTCAAGATGGTGCTCGGCGACACTGAGCGCGTGCCCAACCAGGGGGCAACTATTGCCAGTGCGACCTTGCAGATTTCCGCCATCCCGTTGCGCAACGCCGCAGCCGAAGCGCGGCGTTTTCTATTGGCACGGGCGGCAGGGCGCTGGGGCGTGAGCACGGGCAGTCTCAAGGTTGGAGCCGGTGTGATCCACGCCGCAGACGGACGCACCACCACCTATGGCGAGTTGGTCAGCGGCCAGCACGATCAACTGCGTATCAGCGGTGATGCGCCACTCAAGGCCATCGAGGATTACCACTTGGTCGGCAAGGGCGCTGCGCGAGTGGACATCCCCGGCAAGGCCACCGGCGAGCTGACCTATGTGCACGACATGCGCGTGCCCGGCATGCTCCACGGCAGGGTGGTGCGCCCGCCGTATGCGGGGCTTGATTGCGGGGCGTTTGTCGGCAATAGCCTGCTGAGCGTGGACGAGGCCTCCATCGCGCATATTCAGGGTATCGTCGCCGTGGTGGTGATCCGCGACTTTGTCGGCGTGGTGGCCTTGCGTGAAGAGCAGGCGATCAAGGCGGCCCATGAACTGCAGGTGCACTGGAAGCCCTGGAGCCACGCCTTGCCGGACATGAGCGACGTGGAGCAGGCGATCCGCGACAACCCACGGGTCCGCCGCACGGTGCTCGATCAGGGCAATGTCGACGAGGCACTGGCCGGCGCCAGCCAGCGCATGCCGCGCAGTTACCTGTGGCCCTATCAGATGCACGGCTCGATCGGGCCCTCTTGCGGCGTGGCGGACTATTCGCCGGCGGGCAGTCGGGTATGGTCGGGCAGTCAGAACCCGCACCTGTTGCGCGCCGACCTGGCGTGGTTGCTGGAGTGCGAGGAAGGGCTGATCGACGTGATCCGCATGGAAGCGGCCGGCTGCTATGGGCGCAACTGCGCCGATGATGTGTGCGCCGATGCCTTGTTGTTGTCCCGTGCCGTCGGCAAACCGGTGCGCGTGCAACTGACCCGCGAACAGGAACACCTGTGGGAGCCCAAGGGCACGGCGCAATTGATGGAGGTGGACGGCGGGCTGAATGCTGATGGCAGCATCGCCGCCTACGACTTCGAAACCAGCTACCCCTCCAACGGCGCGCCGACCCTGGCGTTGCTGCTGACCGGTCGGGTAGAGCCGGTGGCCGCGATGTTCGAGATGGGCGACCGCACCTCGATCCCGCCCTACGACATCGACAACATGCGCGTGACCATCAACGACATGGCGCCCATCGTGCGCGCGTCGTGGATGCGCGGGGTGTCGGCATTGCCCAATACCTTTGCCCATGAATCCTATATCGACGAACTGGCCTTTGCCGCCGGCGTCGACCCGGTGGAGTACCGCCTGCGCTATCTGAAGGACGAGCGCGCCATCGACCTGGTGAAATCCACCGCCGAGCGTGCGAACTGGTCGCCGCGCACCGCGCCGATGCAAACCGCCAACGAGGACCACCTGCTGCGCGGTCGCGGCTTTGCCTATGCGCGCTACATTCACAGCAAGTTCCCGGGGTTTGGCGCGGCGTGGGCGGCCTGGGTGGCGGATGTGGCCATCGACAAGCACACCGGCGACGTGTCGGTGACGCGGGTGGTGATCGGGCATGACTCGGGGATGATGATCAACCCGGCTGGGGTGCAGCATCAGATCCACGGCAATGTGATCCAGTCCACCAGCCGCGTGCTGAAGGAACGGGTGACCTTTGAAGAGTCGACGGTGGCGAGTAAGGAGTGGGGCGGTTACCCGATCCTGACCTTTCCGGAAGTGCCGAAGATCGACGTGCTGATGATGCCGCGCCAGGACCAGCCGCCCATGGGCGCGGGCGAATCGGCGTCGGTGCCCAGTGCGGCGGCGATTGCCAATGCGATCTATGACGCCACCGGCATTCGTTTTCGTGAGTTGCCGATCACCCCGGAACGGGTATTGGCGGCGCTGAATGCCGGCACGTTGGGCGAACCGGCCAAGTCGCCGGAGAAACGCAAGAAGTGGTGGTTTGGGGCGCTGTTCGCCACCTTGGGCGCCTTGGCGGCCACGGCCTGGCCCTTTCACAGTGAGATCGCGCCGATTGCCCCGCCCGCTGCCGGCACCTGGTCCAAGGCCACCCTGGAACGCGGCCGCTTGCTCGCCGCCGTTGGCGATTGCGCGGTGTGCCACACGGCGCCGGGTGGTGCGACCAATGCGGGCGGGCTGGCGATGGAAACGCCGTTTGGCACGCTTTACAGCAGCAATATCACCCCGGACGTAAAGACCGGTATTGGTGCCTGGTCGTACCCGGCCTTCGAGCGGGCCATGCGTGACGGCATTGGCCGCGATGGGCGCAACCTGTACCCGGCGTTTCCCTACACGGCGTTTCGCAACATCAACGATGCCGACATGCAGGCGCTGTATGCCTACCTCATGAGCCAGGCACCGGTGAGTCAGGCGCCGACGCCGAATGCCATGCGCTTCCCGTTCAATATCCGGCCGTTGATGGCAGGGTGGAACGCGTTGAATTTAAGGCGCGGCGAAATCACCGTGCAGCCGGAGCGCGGTGAGCAATGGAATCGCGGCAATTACCTGGTCAATGGCCTGGGGCACTGCGCGGCATGCCACTCGCCGCGCAACCTGATGGGCGCGGAGAAGGGCGGCAAGGCGTTCCTTGCCGGTGGCATGGTCGATGGGTGGGAGGCGCCGGCCTTGACCGGGTTGTCCAAGGCGCCGACGCCGTGGACCGAGGATCAGTTGTTCACGTACCTGAGTACGGGGTACTCGGACGCCCATGGCGTGGCGGCCGGGCCGATGGGGCCGGTGGTGAGTGAGTTGTCGAAACTGCCCAAGGCGGATATCCGGGCGATGGCGGTGTATCTGGCGTCGCTCAATGGCGAAGCGACAGCCCAGGCGCAAGCCGCCGCGGTGGTTGTGCCCAATCCCAGCGGCCGACGCATTTTCGAAGGTTCGTGCAAGGCCTGTCACGCCGATGGCCTGGGGCCGAAACTGTTTGGGGTGAGCCCGTCACTGGCCACCAACACCAACGTGCACAGCGACCAGCCGGACAACTTGATCAAGGTGATCCTGCAAGGCATCAGCAACCCGGCGACCAAGGACCTGGGGTACATGCCGGGGTTCAAGGACAGCTTGTCCAACAGCCAGGTGGCGGATCTGGCGGCGTACCTGCGTGGGCAATTTGCGCCGAATGCGCCGCAGTGGCAGGGGTTGGAGCAGAAGGTGGCGCACCTGCGGGCCAATCCCGGCACTCACTGACACGCCGCGGTTAATACTGTGGGAGCGGGCTTGCTCGCGAATGCGGCGGTTCAGTCAACAGCTCCAGAGACTGATACACCGCATTCGCGAGCAAGCCCGCTCCCACATTTGGATTCGGTTTCTACAGGGAAATCGGGGTGACGCCGCGCAGCACGAGGTCGGTGATGAAGGCCAGCCAATCCTGCTGCTGCCCCTTGTCGGTCAGGTCCTCACCGAGGAACGAGCTGAGGGTGTGGCGGTTGGAGTTATAGAAGTAGCAGAGCGAGGCAATCATCAGATACACGTGCTTGAGGTCCACGTCCTGGCGAAATAGACCTTGCGCCTGGCCGGCCTCGATGATCGGCCGCAACACGCCAACCGCCTCACCTGACAACCGACGCATCTCGCCGGACTGCTGCGCATGTTTGCCCTGGTGCAGGTTCTCGATGCTCAGGATCGCCACGAATTCCGGGTGCTTGACGTAGTAGTTCCAGATAAACCCCACCAGATCACGCAAGGCCTGCACTGGCGCATTGAGGTCGAGCTTGAGCTTGCTTTCGGCTTTGTTGAACTGCTCGTAGATGTGTTCCAGCACGCAGACGAACAGGTGTTCCTTGCTGCCGAAATAGTAATACAGCATGCGATCGTTGGAGTCGGCCGCCTTGGAAATGCTGTCGACACGGCCGCCGGAATACCCGTCGCGGGCGAACACCTTGACTGCCGCCTGCAGGATGCGTGCACGTGTCTGGTCCGCCTGTTGGGCACGAATGCCGGTCTTCTTGATCACCATGGGGAGCGCCTTGCGCGACAGTCAGGGCGCGAAATATAGCATGGGCATTTTTTCGGCCGTTCTGTGACCGACAAGTTCTGTAATAAAAACGCCATTGCGCTGGGGATTGGATCCTGAACGGGCTATTTTGGTGCACCTCAATAAATAGAGTAGCCATGGATGAAATACCAACCCTTCAGCCGTACCTTGATTGCCACTGCCCTGGTGTTGACGGTCAGTGGTGTGCAAGCCGCTTCCCAGGCCCCGGTGGCCGGTGAAAATGGCATGGTGGTGACTGCCCAGCATTTGGCCACTCATGTGGGTGTGGACGTGCTCAAGGCCGGCGGCAACGCGGTGGATGCGGCCGTCGCCGTGGGCTATGCGCTGGCCGTGGTGTACCCGGCGGCGGGTAACCTGGGCGGTGGCGGGTTCATGACCGTGCAACTGGCCGACGGGCGCAAGACCTTCCTCGACTTCCGCGAAAAAGCCCCGCTGGCGGCGACTGCCGACATGTACCTGGACAAGGACGGCAAGGTCATTGACGGCCTGAGCGCCAAGGGCCATTTGGCCGTGGGCGTGCCTGGCACCGTGTCCGGCATGGAACTGGCCCTGAGCAAATACGGCACCCTCAAGCGCGCCCAGGTGATTGCCCCGGCGATCAAGCTGGCGGAAAACGGCTTCGCCCTGGAGCAGGGTGATATCGACCTGCTGCACACCGCCACCGGCGAGTTCGAAAAAGACAAGGACATGCGCGGGATCTTCCTGCACAACGGCCAACCGATGCAGGTGGGCCAGAAGCTGGTGCAGAAAGACCTGGCCAAGACCCTCAAGGAAATCTCCGCCAAGGGCACTGATGGCTTCTATAAAGGCTGGGTAGCGAAGGCGCTGGTGGATTCCAGCCAAGCCGGCAAAGGCATCATCACCCAGGCTGACCTGGACAAGTACAAAACCCGTGAGCTGGCGCCCATCGAGTGTGATTACCGTGGCTACCACGTGGTTTCGGCGCCGCCTCCGAGCTCCGGTGGCGTAGTGATCTGCCAGATCATGAACATCCTCGAAGGCTACCCGATGGCCGACCTGGGCTACCACTCGGCCCAAGGCCTGCACTACCAGATCGAAGCGATGCGCCACGCCTACGTGGACCGTAACAGCTACCTCGGCGACCCGGACTTCGTGAAGAACCCGATTGCCCACCTGCTGGACAAGGACTACGCCGCCAAGCTGCGCGCCGCCATCGAACCGCAGAAGGCCGGCGATTCCCAAGCCATCAAGCCCGGCGTGTCGCCCCATGAAGGCAACAACACCACCCACTATTCCATCGTCGACAAGTGGGGCAATGCGGTCTCGGTCACCTACACCCTCAACGACTGGTTCGGTGCAGGCGTGATGGCGAGCAAGACCGGCGTGATCCTCAACGATGAAATGGACGACTTCACCGTCAAGGTCGGCGTGCCGAACATGTACGGCCTGGTCCAGGGCGAAGCCAACGCCATCGCCCCGGGCAAGGCGCCGCTGTCGTCGATGAGCCCGACCATCGTGACCAAGGACGGCAAGGCCGTGATGGTGGTGGGTACGCCGGGTGGCAGCCGCATCATCACAGCCACTTTGCTGACCATCCTCAATGTCATCGACTACAAGATGAACATCCAGGAAGCCGTGGACGCGCCGCGTTTCCACCAGCAGTGGATGCCTGAAACCACCAACCTGGAAACCTTCGCGGTCAGCCCGGACACCCAGAAGATCCTCGAAAGCTGGGGCCACAAGTTCGCCGGCCCGCAGGACGCCAACCACTTGGCCGCGATCCTGGTGGGCGCACCGTCCCTGGGTGGCAAGCCGGTGGGTAACAACCGTTTTTACGGCGCCAACGACCCGCGTCGCAACACCGGTTTGTCCCTGGGTTACTGAGGCGTGAGGTGTTGATGCAGGTGGGCCAGGGACAGCGCCACGCTGTCATGGGATAGCTGCAGGGCAGCGCCCTCGGCGCTGCCCTGGGCTGCCGGCATCACCCGTTCGAACATGTGGTTTTCATACGCCTGCACGGCTTTCGAGCCGTCAGGTGTCTCCAGCAGGTGCTGCGCCAGTTCGGCAGCATCGAGCATCGCAGCATTCACCCCTTCGCCGCCAAACGGCGACATCAAGTGCGCCGCATCCCCGATCAACGTCAACCCGGGCCGATGAGCCCAGCGATGGCCGACGGGCAGGGCGTGGATGTGACGGACGAGCAGGGTGGGGCTGGCGGCGTCAAACAGCGCCAGCACGTCTGGGTGCCAGCCTTGGAATTGGGTTTTCAGCGAAGGCGCGTGGGACAAATCAATTGTGTTTGCCGCCCAATCCGTAGGTACGCGGAAGATCGCATAGCCGCGCAGGTGCGCGTTGGCATTGCGTTGCACGATGATCGAGCGAGCTTCGCCGGCCACCTGCAGCGTGCCGCGACCGACCAGGCGGGCGGCGAGTGGGTGCCTCAGGTCGGCGTCATCGATGTTGAATTCAATAAAGGTCAACCCGCTGTACTGCGGCTGATAAGGCGACAACAACGGGCGGATTTTCGACCAGGCCCCGTCGGCACCCACCACCAAGTCAAAAGGCCCGTGATGGCGGTCGCCTTGATGCAGCGTCCAGCGTTGGTCATCGCCCTGGCTGGCATGGTTGATGCTCACGCCCCACTTCACGCAACCCTCGGGCAGGGAATCCAGCAGGATCTGGCGCAATTGCGTGCGGTCGACTTCCGGGCGGTCTCCCGCCTCGGGGTTCGGGTCTTCAAACAGCAGTTGGCCGTGATGGTCCATCAGCCGTGATCCCTGGTCTTCATAGCGGGCGATGCGCTTGAAGGCATCGTCCAGGCCGGCTTGTTGCAACGCGAACTGGCCGGACTCCACGTGCAGATCCAGCGTGCCACCTTGCGGGCGCTCCAGCGGCCCGCTTTCACGTTCGAATACGCAGACGGCCACACCGTGACGGCTGAGGATACGCGCCAGGGTCAGGCCGCCAGGGCCGCCGCCGACGATGGCGATACGCAGTGGGTGAGTCATGCAGGCGCCTCGGCAAGGAGTTGTTCAACGGCTTTGAACGCAGTGGCGCGACGCGCTTCCCAGCTGCCGCGAATGACCAGCGCTGGCTGCTGATGCTGCTCGATCCAGTCCAGGCTGCCCTGGAAAAACGCCTGGCGGTCCGCCAGCTCCGGTTGGCAGCGCTGGCCGTCGGCGGTCCACTCTACGTCTTCGGGGGACAGCACCAGGTGCAGGTCGTAGTGCCGCGCCAGCAGCTCACTGTCGAGCCAGCTCGGGTAGTCACCGAACAGGGTCTGGCTCCACAGCTTGTTGGTCAGCAAGTGCGTGTCGAGGATCAGCAGGCCGGGCTGCCTGGCGCGGGCGGCATCTTCCCAGGCCAGTTGGCCGTGGGCGATGTCAGGGATGTCGGCCAGGGTGGTGTCGCGCTGATGCTGGTCGATGAAGTGGCGCACGTATTCGCCGACCATCACGCCGCCAAAATGCGCTTGCAGTTCCGCCGCCAGCCAGCTTTTACCACTGGACTCGGGGCCGGCCAGTACCACCACCTTCATGCGCGCAGCGCCGGGTCGGCGCGCCATTCACGCCAGCCCTGCACGGCGATCACGGTGAACAGCGCGTAGAGCGCGGCCGTGAGGTACAGGCCTTTGTAGAGGAACAGGCCGACGAAAATCACATCCACCGCGATCCACAGCGGCCAGCATTGCACGCGTTTCTGCGCCATCCACATCTGCGCGACCAGGCTGAAACCGGTGAGAGCGGCGTCGAGCCAGGGCTGAGCGGCGTCGGTCCAGTGGGCCATGGCCGCGCCCAACAACAGGCTGCCGGCCGCACCCACGGCCAGGCTGGTCATGATCGCCGGCCAGCCGAGGCTGGTCACCTGGCGACCCTGCTTGACCTCGCCGGCGCGGGTCCACTGCCACCAGCCGTAAACCTGCAGCGCGGCATAGACCACTTGCAGCAGCATGTCGGAATAGAGTTTTACGTCGAAGAATATCCAGGTGTAGAGCAGCACCATCACCAGGCCGATAGGCCAGCACCAGGGGTTCTGTTTGACCGTCAGCCAGACAGCGATCACCCCCAGGGCGGCGGCGAACAGTTCAAGCCCGGACATGGCGGTTCCTTAGGGGAGACGAAGAGGGCGCTGATTGTAACCAAAGAAGATAGGCTTAGGCATTGGCTTTGTAGTGAGCGGGCTTGCCCGCGCTGGAGTGCGTAGCGCTCCCATTTTTTTGGGGCCGCTACGCAGCCCAGCGCGGGCAAGCCCGCTCACTGCAGATTAGATTTTGAATTGGCGCAGCAGGCCATCGAGTTGTTCGCTGAGGCCGCGCAGGTGCGCGCTGGCGACGCTCGATTGTTCTGCCGCCAACGCGGTGCTGTGGGACAGGCCCGCCGCCTGGGTGACGTTCTGGTTGATGTCTTCGACCACGTGGGCCTGTTGCAAGGTGGCGCTGGCGATCGAGGCATTCAGTCCGTTGAGATTACGCAGCGCCTGGCCGATGGCATTGAGGCTGGCCCCGGCCTGGCCGGCTTGTTCGATGGTCAGTTGCGACGCGCTGTGGCTGTCGCTGATCACCTTGACCGCCGCTTCCGAGTGGCCCTGCAGGCGCTCGATCATCACCTGGATCTCGGCGGTGGACTTTTGCGTGCGCTGGGCCAACAGGCGTACTTCATCGGCCACCACCGCAAACCCCCGGCCTTGCTCGCCGGCGCGAGCCGCTTCGATGGCGGCGTTGAGGGCCAGCAGGTTGGTCTGGTCGGCGATGGAGCGGATCACTTCGAGTACGCCGCCAATCTGTGTGCTTTCGCTGGACAGGGTGCGGATCACCTCTACGGCCTGGCTGATGGTGCCCGAGAGCTGGTCGATCTGCTGCAGGCTGCCGTCGATGTTCACCTGGCCTTGCTGCGCCTGGGCCTGGGCGTCACGCATTTCGCTGGCGGCGTGCTCGGCGTTTTTTGCCACGTCCTGCACGCCGTAGGTCACTTCATTGATGGCCGTGGCCACCAGTTCCATCTGCTGCGACTGCTGCTGGCTGCGGTCGTGGGCCTGGCTGGCGTTGGTGCCCAGCTCGGTGGAGGACTGCCCGAGGGCGTTGGCGCACACCTGCAATTGGCCCACCACCTGGCGCAGCTTGGCGGTGAAGCTGTTGAAGTGCCGGGACAGCTGGGTCACCTCATCATTGCCGTGGGTGTCCAGGCTGCGGGTCAGGTCGCTTTCGCCGCTGGCGATATTGCCCATGGCATTGACCGCCGCCTGCAACGGGTTGACGATACTGCGGGCGATCACTGTCACCAGCAAGGCCATGACCAGCGCAATGCCCAGGCCAATCAGTGAGGCTTTCCACACCTGGCCCTTGAACTCGGCCTGCACGTCGTCCACGTACACGCCAGAGCCGATGATCCAACCCCAGGGTTCGAACAGCTGGATGTACGAGGTTTTCTCCACCGGCGCTTCGGCGCCCGGCTTCGGCCAGCGGTAGTTGACGATGCCGGCGCCCTTGGCCTTGGCCAGGATCACGAACTCGTTGAACACCGCAAACCCGTCCGGGTCGCGGATGGCCGAGAGGTTCTGGCCGTCCAGCTTGGGGTTGGCGGCGTGCATGATCATCACGGGGGTGAGGTCGTTGATCCAAAAGTAGTCGTCGTGGTCGTAGCGCAGGCCGCGCACGGCGCTCAACGCCTGTTTCTGCGCGGCTTCGCGGGTGAGCACGCCCGTCTTTTCGAGGTTCTGGTAATAGGCGAGGACGCCGCTGGCCGTCTGCACCACGTGCTGGGTCTGCTGGCGCTTGGCCTGGTAGAGGTCGCCGTGGATCTGCTTGAGCATCAGCAGGCCCAGGGTCAACAGCATCAACACGGCGACGATCAGGATCAGCCAGAGACGACGGCTGATCGACATGCTGCGCAAACTGTTCATGGTCCTGTCACTCCGTGCTTTTTATAATTGTGGGTGCTGCATCGACATTTCCGGCTTGTCTGATAGGCTTTCGGCCTGCAATCGGAAAACCTGAGTACCGCCTGATTTTTCACGCAATTTTTGCACGCCGGCGTTGATTATCAACGCCGCGCCTGAAGAAGCGCTCGCCTCTTTGAATCATTAGAAATACGCACCACCTTTGGGAGAAACATGGACATTTGGACCGCCATACAGGCATTGATACTGGGCGTTGTGGAAGGGCTGACCGAGTTCCTGCCGATCTCCAGCACCGGCCACCAGATCATCGTCGCCGACCTGATCGGCTTCGGCGGCGAACGCTTCGAAGCGTTCAATATCATCATCCAGCTGGGCGCGATCCTCGCCGTAGTCTGGGAGTTCCGGCGCAAGATCTTCGACGTGGTCACCGGCTTGCCGACCCAGCGCACTGCCCAGCGCTTCACGGTCAACCTGATCATCGCGGTACTGCCGGCGGTGGTACTGGGGGTGATTTTTGCCGACCTGATCAAGCACTACCTGTTCAACCCGATCACCGTGGCAACGGCGCTGGTCGTCGGCGGCGTGATCATGCTGTGGGCCGAGCGCCGCCAGCATGCGGTACACGCCGAAACCGTGGACGACATCACCTGGAAAGACGCGGTCAAGGTGGGCTTTGCCCAGTGCCTGGCCATGATCCCGGGCACCTCGCGTTCCGGTGCGACCATCATTGGTGGCCTGCTGTTCGGCCTGTCGCGCAAGACCGCCACCGAGTTCTCGTTCTTCCTGGCCATGCCGACCATGGTCGGTGCCGCCGTGTATTCGGGCTACAAGTACCGCCACCTGTTCCAGCCCGATGACCTGCCGGTGTTCGCCATTGGTTTTGTCACCTCGTTCATCTTCGCAATGATCGCCGTCAAGGCCTTGCTCAAGTTCATCGCCAGCCACAGCTACGCGGCCTTTGCCTGGTACCGCATCGCGTTCGGCCTGGTGATCCTGGCCACCTGGCAGTTCGGCTGGATCGACTGGACAGCGGTCAAGCCATGAACATCCAGCACCCACGCCTGAAGGCGCTGATCTTCGTGCTGCTGTGCGCCGCGCCGCTGCTGGGCTCAGCCTTGCTCTGGCATCGCGGCGAAACGCTGATCCCGCTCGCGGCCTACGGCGTGGTCAGCGTGGTGGCGTTCCTGATGTACTGGAACGACAAGCGCAAGGCCCAGACCGAAGGCCGCCGCACCCCGGAAAACATCCTGCACGCCGTCGAACTGGCAGGCGGCTGGCCGGGCGCGCTGCTCGCCCAGCAAGTCTTCCGGCACAAGACGCGTAAAGTGTCTTACCAAGTGCTGTTCTGGGTGATCGTGCTGTTGCACCAAGTGTTCTGGCTGGACCAACTGTTCCTGGGCGGCACGCTGCTGTCAGTCCTCTAGGCATAACACCCAAGCGTAACCACGATGCGAAGCGAGCCGCTCTTGATGAGTGGTTGGATCTAAAGCAGATACCTGTAGGAGCTGGCTTGCCGGCGATGCAGGCACCTCGGTGAATCAGGCATACCCGGTTGATGCCATCGCAGGCAAGCCAGCTCCCACAGTGAGGGCTCGCGTCATCGTTGATGAGCATCGCCGGCAAGCCGGCTCCTACAGTGGACCGCGTTTGCCTTTGCCTTTGCTCCACACCACTCAAGCCGGCTGTCAGGCCGCTGTGCTCTTGCTTTTGATCTTGATTTTGATCTTAGGCGCCCCGTCAAACACGCTGGCCGGAATCTGACAGGGATTTGGGGGGTAAGCCGGCAGGACGCCGGCTTAGCCGCCCCGCGCCATGGATGGCGCGTGGCGGCGGCCCCCCAAATCACTGTCGGATTACGGGCACACCGAGCCTAGGCGAGGTGCCGAGTGTTGGGGCAAGAGCCTTTTGCTTACTTTTGGGCTTTTCAAAAGTGAGCCGCTGTAAAAGCGGAACCATAAGCCGCCGTTACCGAAGAAATGGATATGTACCTCGTGAGACCGCCATCGCAGGCAAGCCAGCTCCCACATGTTTGATCACAGGGCGGCAGTTGGAAAACCATCGCCTGTCAGCCCCCCCTCACTCCAGGCGCAACCCCACCTGCGTCCGCTTGGGCAACTTACTCACCACCAACTGATGAGACCGCTGCAACAGCCCCCGCAACTCCTCAGCCCCCAGCGGATACGGCGTATTCATAATCACCCACTGCGCCCGCGCCAAATAAGGCGCCGGATGAATCCCCGGCCGGTCGACATGCCCAAGAAACAACTCCTTGTCCACCTTGAACGCCAACGACTCCCCCCGCAAGTTCTGCAAGGCAAACATCTTGTTGCCAGCAATCGAAAACACCCGCACACCGCCCCATTTATAGTCCTCCCGAGCACCGGGCAAACTCAGGCAGAACGCCGCGACTTGGGCCTCGGTCATTATCATAACAAGCGATCTCCACAGCCCTTGAAGGCCTCTTCCAGGTAATCGATCCACGCGCGAATGGCCGGCAGCACGCCACGGCGATGTGGGTACACCGCCTGCAGCCAGCCGCCCGGCGACGACCATTCGGGCAGCAGTTGTACCAACGCGCCGCTGGCCAATTCTTCTTCGCAGTACATCATCGGCAACACGGTAAACCCCAGGCCCTTGAGGGCGCAGGCCTTGCGCACGATAAAGTCGTCGATGCCCAGGCGCGCCTCCATCGACAAGTCCTCGGCATTGCCTTGGGGGTCGATCAGGCGCAGGTGAACCAGGCGGTCGGCCTCCAGCGCGCCGAGCACCGGCAGTTGCTTGAGATCTTCCAGGGTGTTGATCTGCCGTCCCTTTAGAAACGCGGGGCTGGCGACCAATAAGGTCTGGGCCTGGCGCAGGCGCTTGGTCACCAGCAATGGGTCTTCATCGCCCAGCTCGCGAACCCGCAGAGCCACGTCGATGCCTTCGGCGACCAGGTCGACGCGGCGGTTGACCAGGGTCATTTCCAGTTGCACCAGCGGGTGGGCGGCGAGAAAACCCGCGACCATTTCCGGCAACATGTGCTGGGCCATACCCACCGGGCAACTGACCCGCAACCGTCCACGGGGCTCGCTGGACATGCTGGCCACGGCCTCGTCGGCCATCTCCGCTTCCAGCAACATCGCCTGGCAGTGGCGCAGGTAGCGTTCGCCGACGGCCGTGAGGGTGAGTTGACGGGTGGTGCGTTGCAGCAGGCGGGCGCCCAGGCGTTCTTCCAGTTCGGCAATGCGCCGCGACAACCGCGATTTGGGAATGCCCAGCAGGCGGCCGGCAGCGGCAAAGCCACCGGCTTCCACGACTTTGGCGAAATAGTAGAGGTCGTTGAGGTCTTGCATGATCAACCCAGTGTCCTGTCAGTGGGACGAACTATCCGCGTGTGGCACGGGCAAATCCAGCCCCTACATGCCGGCCATCAACACATACTTCACGTGCACGTACTCTTCGATCCCGTAATAGCTGCCTTCGCGGCCATAACCGGACTGCTTGATGCCGCCGAACGGAATCGAGGCGGTGCCCACGGAGCCCGAGTTCAGAATCACCATGCCCGCTTCGAGCCGGCGAGACAGGCGCAATGAACGGCCCAGCGCGCAGGTGTAGGCGTAGGCCACCAGGCCGAACTCGGTGCTGTTGGCACGCTCGATCACTTCTTCTTCCTCGTTGAAAGAATAGAGGGCGAACACCGGGCCGAAGATCTCCTGGGTGGCCAGCGGCGAGTCATCCCCCAGGCCGGTGATGATCGTCGGCGCGTAGAACAGGCCACCTTTGGCGTGGGGCTTGCCGCCCATGAGTACGGTGGCGCCGGCAGCCTTGGCGTCTTCCACCAGGCGCACCACCTTGTCAAAACCCAGCTGATTGACCAGTGGCCCGACCACAAAGCCTTCGCGCAGGCCCTGATCCACTTCAATCGCGGCGACCGCCTGCTTCAGGCGCTCGGTGAACGCTTCAAGGATGCCCTGCTGCACAAAGATGCGGTTGGGCGAGATGCACACCTGGCCAGAGTTACGCAGCTTGGCGCTCACCAAGCCTTGTACGGCGTCGTCCAGGTTGGCGTCGTCGAACACGATAAAGGGTGCGTTACCGCCCAGTTCCAGGGTCAACTTCTTGACGGTGGCGGCGCATTGCGCGGCGAGTAACTTACCCACGGCGGTGGAGCCGGTGAAGGTGATCTTGCGGATACGCGGGTCGCCGGTGAGGATCGGGCCGATTTCCTTGGGGTCGCCCACCACCACTTCCAATACGCCTTCGCCGATGCCGGCGTTGCGTGCGTATTCCAGCAGCTTGAGGGCGGTCAGCGGCGTGTCCTCGGCGGGCTTGATCACCATGGTGCATCCGGCCGCCAGTGCCGTGGCGACCTTGCGGGTGATCATCATGAAGGGGAAGTTCCAGGGCGTGATGGCGGCCACCGGGCCGACCGCCTCCTTGGTGACCATCACCTGGGCGTTGCGGTCGTGGGTGGGAAGGGTGTCGCCGTAGACGCGTTTGGCTTCTTCGGCGTACCACTCGATGAAACCCAGGCCGTAGTCGATCTCGCCACGGGCTTCGCTCAGGCATTTGCCGTTTTCGCGGCACAGCAGTTCGGCGAAGGCTTCCTTGTCGGCCTTCACGCTGTCGTGCCAGCGGCGCAGGATGTCGCTGCGCTCCTTGGCGAGTTTGCCGGACCAGTCGGGGAACGCGGCGCAGGTGCGGTCGACGGCGGCCTTCACCTCGGCCGCAGAGTGCTTGGCCACGCGGCCGATTTCTTCACCGGTTGCAGGGTTGTAGACGATAAGCATGGGGGAATCTCCGTGGGCTGAAAGTGCTGTTTCAGGCTACGGAAAAGCGCGGTCTGGGCGAATATCCATTCCAATGTGCTGATTGCCTATTCCTATGAGTGCGTAGCGCCAGCCACCTCTGGCGCAGTACTGTGTGGCTTTGCAGAGGAGCCGCCGCCGTGGGCCGTACACAGCGAATTGTCGAACTGATGGGCGCCCTGGC
This sequence comes from Pseudomonas sp. TE24901, assembly GCF_054058375.1. NCBI lineage: Bacteria > Pseudomonadati > Pseudomonadota > Gammaproteobacteria > Pseudomonadales > Pseudomonadaceae > Pseudomonas > Pseudomonas sp. TE24901. The sequence continues at coordinate 429,993 of NZ_JBSSAF010000005.1, read as the reverse complement.
GCCTGTTGAAGGCTATAACCTGACCGTATTGGATGACGTGCGTTTCCTACGCTCCAACCGACCGCTGCACCGCGTGCCGGTGCTGTACGACCCGGGCATCGTGATCGTGTGCCAGGGGCGCAAGAGCGGCTATCTGGGCGAAGAGATCTACCGCTACGACGCCCAGCATTACCTGGTGGTGTCGGTGCCGGTGCCGTTCACCATGGAAACCGAGGCCAGCGAAGCGGAACCGATGCTGGCGGTGTACCTGCGGCTGGACTTCACCCTGGCGGCCGAGTTGATGCTGGCGCTGGATGACTTCCCCGAACTCCCGCAGGCCAAGCCCCGGGGTATGTATTCCTCGCCCATGGATGAGCGACTCAGTGAGTCATTGCTGCGTTTTCTGGAGGTGATGAGCGTGCCCATGGAGGCGCAGATATTGGGGCCGACCTTGATGCGCGAAATCTACTACCGGATTTTCACGGGGGAGCAGGGCGGCTCGATGCGGGCTGCGCTCAATCGCCAGGGGCAGTTCGGTAAGGTGGCGCGGGCGATCCGCAAGATCCATGCGTGCTATCACCAGCCCCTGGATGTGGAAGCGCTGGCGGGTGAGGCGATGATGAGCGTGCCGAGCTTTCACGCGCACTTTCGCACGGTCACCGACACGTCGCCGATGCAGTACCTCAAGTCCACGCGCCTGCACCAGGCGCGTTTGTTGATGCTGCGCAGCGACATGACGGCCGCCGCTGCCTGTGCCAGGGTCGGCTATGAAAGCGCCTCGCAGTTCAGTCGCGAGTTCAAGCGCTTCTTCGGGCGAACGCCCTTGGACGAGATCCAGTGGATGAAGCGCACCTACGCACTGCCGGCGCCTAGGACGTCATCGATTTACGTGTCGTCCCACTGAGCAGGGTAATCAGCAGGGCCAGCCCGGCAAACCCCGCGCCGGTCAGCGCCTGGCCCTGCCAGCCGTAGTGCTGCGACGCGAAGGCGCCGGCCGCGGAGCCCAGGGCGCCGCCGATGAAGTAGACCACCATGAATACGGTGTTCAGGCGACTGGTGGCCGAAGGTTCCAGCGCCAGCACGCGGGTCTGGTTGGCCAGTTGGTTGATGCGGTTGCCCAGGTCGAGGAAGGTCGCCGCGATGAGGATCGGCCACCACCAGCCGCTGGGGCCGAAGGCGTAGATCAGGACAAAGGCCACCAGCACGGTGGTGATGCCCACCCATTCCAATAGCTGGCTGTGGCGACGGGTCTGTTGGCCGATGGTGGTGGCAAGGAGGATGCCGACGATCGCCGACAGACCCAGCAAGCCCGCCTGCGCACTGGAGAAGCCATAGGGCGGCAAGGCCAGCAGTGCCGCCATCGAGCCCCAGAACACGTTCAATGCGCCAAACACCAGGCCCGCTTTGAGGGCCGACAGGCGCAGGGTAGGGTGCTGCCGGGCCAGGCCCCACAATGATTTGAGCAAGGCGCCGTAGGCCAGTTTGCTGGTGGAGATGGACACCGGCATGCGCGTCAGGATTGCGATAAACAGCAGCACGTCCAAGGCTGCCGCCAGGGCAAACATGCCGCGCCAGCCCAGCCAGCCACTGACCACGCCACTGACGGTCCGCGCCAGCAGACCACCGGCGGACAGCCCGCTGACCATCAAGCCGAGGACCGCGCCTTTTTGCGCCGGCTCGCTGAGGTCGGACGCGGCGGGGATGATCACTTGGGCGCTGATGCCTGACAGGCCCAGCAGCCCGCTCGCCACCAGCAGCCAGGTAAACGATGGCGCCGAGGCCGAGGCCAGCAGGCTGATGAAGTTCAGGCACAGTACGGCCAGGATCAGCGTGCGCCGGCTGATGCGGTCGCCCAGCGGCACAAACAGCAGCAGGCCGCTGGCGTAGCCGAGCTGGGTGAGCATCGCGATCTGCCCGACATGGGCGGTGGTGACGTCGAAGCTGGTGGCAATCAACGGCAGCATTGCCTGGTTGTAGTAGATGGTCGCAACCGAAAACCCGCAGCAAATGGCGAGCAGCAGGGTCAGGCCCTTGGTCAGGACGGGGGAGTTCGCGTGCATGGCAGGCCCGGTGGCTGGCAAATGTGCGGCGAGAATGCCGCGTGGCGCGAGTGAAATCCAGCGCCGCAGAGGATTGGGCAAGAAACCGGTGGGATTGGATCAGGGCTGAAATCGGATTGTCCTGCTGGCAGGACAAACAGTCGCGTTTGAGCGGTCTAATCGTTTATTGGGTTCATGTGTAGGATCAACCTCAATTGATCGCCCAGTGGCGATCCTCACTTGGAGATCCCGCATGAAACTGTTGCACATCGATTCCAGCATCCTCGGCGACAACTCGGCGTCCCGCCAGCTCAGCGCAGGCGTGGTCAAGGCCTGGCAAGCCGCAGAGCCAGGTGTGAGCGTGACTTACCGTGACCTGGCAAACGAAGGTATCAGCCACTTTTCCGGTCTGACCCTGGGCGCCCTGGGCACTGCCGCCGAACTGCGCGATGCCGTGCAAAAGCACGAGGCTGAACTGAGCGCTTCGTCCCTGGCCGAATTCATCGCCGCCGACGCCGTGGTGATCGGTGCGCCGATGTACAACTTCTCGGTGCCTTCGCAACTCAAGGCCTGGATCGACCGCATCGCGGTGGCGGGTCAGACCTTCCGCTACACCGAAGCCGGCCCTGAAGGCCTGTGCGGTGGCAAAAAGCTGATCATCGTGTCCACCGCCGGTGGCCTGCACGCTGGCCAGCCGAGCAACGTCGGCCATGAAGAGTACTTGAAGCTGGTGTTTGGTTTCCTGGGCATCACCGACATCGAATTCGTCCGCGCCCAAGGCCTGGCCTACGGTGATGAAGTGCGCAGCAAAGCCCTGAGCGACGCCAACGTACTTATCAGCGAACAATTGTTCGCTGCCGCGTAAGGCTTGTGTAAATTTCGCCTTTGCTCGGTTTCAATCTGAAGCCGGGCGCCTAAACTCTGTATTCTGGTCACCTGAACACGACCGGAGTACGGAGTTTTTTCGTTTACCCGCTGTCTCTACTTTGGCCCAGGTTATGCAGTCATGGGTTTACCACCCGGTACGAGCACCTTGAACCATGGACTTTTCAAACAGACATGCCGGTTTTAATGCAGCAAAGGTGGACATCCTCATGATGCGTCTTTGTGCTGTTTTGGTACTTTCCTTGCTCGGTGGCCTGATTTCAGTGCACGCCGCCCCAGCGCCGCACCCGCATTGGAGTGTGGGCTTCCACCGCATGACGTTCCTTGATCCGCTGGATTTGCAGCCGATGAAGGCCATCGCGTTCTATCCGTCCACCGACGATCAACATTCCACCCAACTGGGCCCTTACCACGTCGCGGCTACTGAAGACTCCAAGGTCGCCATCGGGCGCTTCCCGATGCTGATGCTGTCCCACGGCAATACCGGTACACCGCTGGCCCTGCATGACCTGGCCACGTCCCTGGCGCGCAAGGGGTTTGTGGTGGTGGCGGTGCTGCATCCTGGCGACAACTACAAGGACCACAGCCGCCTGGGCACGGTCAGCAACCTGTACGGGCGGCCGATCCAGATTTCCGAAGCCATTACCGCCACCCTGGGCGACCCGATGCTCTCACCCTTCGTCAACGTTGATCAGGTGGGGGTGATCGGCTATTCGGCCGGTGGCGAAACCGCGCTGATCCTGGCGGGGGCCAAGCCTGACTTTGATCGCCTGCGTCGCTATTGCCAGGAACGCCCGGAAGACCGAGATGCCTGCACCACCAAAGGCGAATTGGTGGTCGACCGTGACGACCTGCAACCGCAAGCCGACCCGCGCATTCACGCACTGATGCTGATGGCGCCGCTGAGCCTGATGTTCGGCCGCCACACCCTGGCCGATGTGCATGTGCCGGTGCTGCTCTACAGCGGCGACGGCGACAAATTGGTTGCCGTGGATAAAAACGCCGCCGCCCTGGCGCGCAAACTGCCGGAGCCGCCAGATTTCAAACTGCTGGCCGGGGCAGGGCACTTCGTGTTCATGGCGCCGTGTGACAGCGACCAACTGGCCGCCATGCCGGCGATCTGCACCGATGCCGACGGGGTTGACCGCGAAGGCATTCACCGCGACCTGGTATCAGAGGCCGGGCGCTTCTTCATTCACACCCTGGGTCAATCGACCCGTGCCGGGTTGCAGACGGCCGATCAGTAAGCGCGGCGCTTGAGCAGCACGGTCACGGCCAATGCCGTGACCGACAGCAACGCAGCGCAGAAGAAGATCCAACCGTAACCCAGGTTCAGCGCCACAAACCCCATCAACGGCCCGGCAATCGCCAGGGCGAGGTCGAAGAACACGGCATAGGCGCTCAACCCCGCGCCCCGGCTGCTGTTGGGCACTTGCTTGATGGCTTCCACGCCCAGCGCCGGGTATACCAGCGACAAACCAAAGCCTGCCAGCCCGGCGCCGATCAGCGCGACGCCGGTGGACGGCGCCAGCCACAGCAAGGTCAGACCCAGGGTTTCGATGGTCATGCAGGAAATCGCCGCCCTGAACCCGCCAAAACGGCTGATGGCCGAGATAAACACCAGCCGTGACAGGATAAAACACACGCCAAACACCGTGAGGCAGTACGCCGCGCCCGCCCAGCCACGGTTGAGGTAGTACAGCGTGATAAAGGTGGTGAGGGTGCCGTAGCCGATGGAGGCCAGGCACAAGCTGGCCCCGAACGGCGCAATACGTCCGAACACGGCCCAGAACGGCAACCGCTCGCCACGCACCACCGGCACCGACGGCTTGTTGCGGATCAGCATCAGGCCCAAGGCTGCCAGCACCGACAACGCGATGCCAAGGCTGGTGTAGCCGTACTCGGCCACCATCACAACACCCAGCGGCGCCCCAATGGCGATGGCGCCGTAGGAGGCAATGCCATTCCAGGAAATCGAGCGCGCGGTGTGCTCGGCGCCGACCGCACCCATGCACCAACTGATGGTGCCCACGCCGATCAGGCCTTGGGCCACGCCGAGCAACAGGCGGGCGACGATCAGGATACCCAGGCTCAAGGTCGGTGCGCTTTGCACCAGCGTTGCCAGGAACGTCAGCACACCGCTGAGCAGAATGCCCGCCAGGCCCAGCACGATGGCGCGCTTGGTGCCGACGTTGTCGGACATGCGCCCGGCCATCGGGCGGCTGAGCAGGGTGGCCAGGTATTGCGAGCCGATGGTCACCCCGGCGACCACGGCGCTGAAGCCCAGTTGCTCGTGGACGTAGCCCGGGATCACCGCAATCGGCAGGCCGATGCAGATGAAGGCGATGAAGGTGTAGAAGACGATAGAAACGATCTGCAGGGTGATCGACAGGGAGCTGGGGGCGGCGGCAGGCATGGGAACTCGTTCGCGGGCGGGCGGTGAGGGCATGATGGCAAGGGGCGGAAATAAAAGGAAGCTGCCTAACGATTAAACTCGCGCAAACCTTGAACCTGTAGGAGCCCGCTTGCGGGCGATGGCGGTCTTACGGACGCCATCGCCCGCAAGCGGGCTCCTACGGGGTTTGTGTTGCCAATAAATGGCCAATAAAAAGCCCCGTCACAATGGACGGGGCTTTTTGTGTGCAGCGGGCGGTGCTTAGAACACCACGCCTTGGCTGCGCAGGTAGTCGTCGTAGGTGCCGCTGAAGTCGATCACGCCGGTGGCGCTCAACTCGATGATGCGAGTGGCCAGGGACGACACGAACTCACGGTCGTGGCTGACGAAGATCAGCGTGCCCGGGTAGTTCTCCAGCGCCAGGTTCAGCGCTTCGATGGATTCCATGTCCAAGTGGTTGGTCGGTTCGTCCATGATCAGCACGTTCGGCTTTTGCAGGATCAGCTTGCCGAACAGCATGCGGCCTTGCTCACCACCGGAAATCACCTTCACCGACTTCTGGATCTCGTCGTTGGAGAACAGCATGCGGCCCAGGGTGCCACGGATCATCTGCTCGCCTTGGGTCCACTGGCCCATCCAGTCGAAGAGCGTCACGTCGTCTTCGAAGTCGTGGGCGTGGTCTTGGGCGTAGTAGCCCAGTTCCGCGGCGTCGGTCCACTTGACGCTACCGGCATCCGGAGTCAGTTCGTTGACCAGGGTGCGCAGCAGGGTGGTCTTGCCGATACCGTTCGGGCCGATGATCGCTACGCGCTCGCCGGCTTCAACCTGGAAGCTGAAGTCCTTGAACAGTGGCTTGCCGTCGAAGCCCTTGGCCATTTTTTCGACCATGACGGCCTGACGGTGCAGCTTTTTGTTCTGCTCGAAACGGATGAACGGGCTCACACGGCTCGAAGGCTTGACCTCGGCCAGTTGGATCTTGTCGATCGCCTTGGCGCGGGAAGTGGCCTGCTTGGCTTTCGAGGCGTTGGCCGAGAAGCGGCTGACGAAGGATTGCAGCTCGGAGATCTGCGCCTTCTTCTTGGCGTTGTCCGACAGCAGTTGCTCGCGGGACTGGGTCGCCACGGTCATGTACTCGTCGTAGTTGCCCGGGAACAGGCGCAGCTCGCCGTAGTCCAGGTCAGCCATGTGGGTGCACACGCTGTTCAGGAAGTGACGGTCGTGAGAGATGATGATCATCAGGCTGGAGCGCTGGGTCAGGATGTTTTCCAGCCAGCGGATGGTGTTGATGTCCAGGTGGTTGGTCGGTTCGTCGAGCAACAGCACTTCCGGGTCGGAGAACAGCGCCTGGGCCAGCAAGACGCGCAGTTTCCAGCCTGGGGACACTTCGCTCATCGGGCCAAAGTGCTGTTCCAGCGGGATACCCAGGCCCAGCAGCAATTCACCGGCACGGGATTCGGCGGTGTAGCCGTCCATCTCGGCGAATTCGGTTTCCAACTCGGCCACGGCCATGCCGTCTTCTTCGCTCATTTCCGGTAGCGAGTAGATGCGGTCGCGTTCGGCCTTGACCTTCCACAGCTCTTCGTGACCCATGATCACGGTGTCGAGTACGGTGAATTCTTCGTAGGCAAACTGGTCCTGACGCAGTTTACCCAGGCGAACATTGGGCTCCAGCATGACCTGGCCGCCGGACGGATCGAGGTCGCCGCCGAGGATTTTCATGAAGGTCGACTTGCCGCAACCGTTGGCACCGATCAAACCATAACGGTTGCCAGCGCCGAACTTGACCGAGACGTTCTCGAAGAGCGGCTTGGCGCCGAACTGCATGGTGATGTTAGCTGTGGAGATCAATTACTTTACCTATCAATGGGTTGCGAGCGTGGCGGCAGGAGCCTTCAGGCATGCGTCAACAGCGACATCAAGGCGCGAAACCCGGTCGCTGAGCAGAAGATTTTGGATGTGTGTTGGAATTTGGCGCGCATTGTCGCATATGTCAGGCGACAGTTGTATGGCAGGCGAACGAAGGTTTCGCCAAGGTCTCCGGCATGGCCAGCCAGAGCAGCGCCAGGGCAAGGGCGGCCACGCCGGCCAGAGTCAGGAAAGCTGCGTTGTAGCCCGCCAGTTGCACGACAAAACCCGCGAGGCTGCTGCTCAAGGCCGCGCCGAGGCCAAATACGGTCGAGAGCGCACCCAGGCTGACATTGAAGCGCCCGGTGCCCTGGGTCAGGTCCTTGACGATCACCGGGAACAGCGCGCCGAAGATCCCGGCGCCGATGCCGTCGAGCATCTGCACTGCCACCAGCCAGTACGGGTCGCTGGACAAGGTATACAGCACACCGCGCAACGGCAGGATCAGGAATCCGGCGATCAATAACGGCTTGCGCCCCCACACATCGGCCCGGGCGCCCACCAGCCAGGCCATTGGCACCATCACCAACTGCGCGGCGACGATGCACGCCGAAGTCAGTGGCGTGGCCATCTGCAGGTTGATCTGCGCCAGCTTCTGACTGACCAGTGGCAGCATCGCCGCATTGGCCAGGTGGAAGAGGGCGCAGCACACGGCAAACAGCAGCAGGGGGCGGTTGCCCAGCAATACCTTGATGCCGGAGGGCTGCTCGTGGTCGTGGGCATGGGCCGGGTCAAAGCCTCGGGCAACGTCATGGTCGATGGCCGCTGCCGGCACGCAACTGACCGCCACGACACTGGCCACTGCCATGAACGCCATTAGGTAAAAAACCACGACCGGGCCGTACAGGTACGCCAGGCCGCCAGCCAGCAAGGCGGCCACGGCATTGCCGGCATGGTTGAAAGTTTCGTTGCGCCCGGTCCGGCGGGTAAAGGCGCGCGGCCCGGTGATCCCCAGGGAAATGGCGGAAATCGCCGGGGCGAACACCGACGCGGCCACCGCACTGGCGGCCTGGGTCAACGCCACCCAACTGAATGCGCTGACAAACGGCAGCACCAGGCAACTGAGCGTCACCAGGATTGCGGCAATCGCGATCACTGCGCGCTTGCTGCGGGTGCGGTCGATCAGCGCGCCGGCAGGTCCTTGGGTGATCAATGCGGCAATGCCGGCCAGGGTCATGACCACGCCGATGCTGGCCGGGTCCCACTTGTGTACCGCCAACAGGTAGATCGCCAGATAAGGCCCGAGGCCGTCGCGTACATCCGCCAGGAAAAAATTCAGGCTGTCGAGGGACAAGGTGGTACGCAGGTCGGTGTGATGGGCCACGGCGAGGTCTTCAGGGGGCGGCACTCAGGGGCTGAGCGCTCATTGGCTTAGTGACCTGTAGGCCCGGGGATTAGTTTCGCCATGCATGAGGGTTTTATCTGACAGGCAATTGGCTTATTTTCCGAACCCCGCTTTATTCAAATCCTGGAGTCGCAATGGACATGCCCTCAGCCCAGCAGGCAATCACCCGCAACAAGGCCGCTTGGGACGCTTCGGCCGCGCTGCACAAAGGCACCGCCACTTGGAATGCGCTGGTGGCGTCGGTTGCCCAGCCGGGTTTTTCGTGCCTGGACCCGACCATTACCGCACTGCTGCAAGACGTCGGCGTTGCCGGCAAGGACGTGGTGCAACTGTGCTGCAACAACGGCCGTGAGAGCCTGTCGCTGTTCGGGCTTGGCGCTCGTTCTGTGGTGGGCGTGGATCAGTCCCGAGCTTTTCTTCAGCAGGCCCAGGAGCTGGCTCATATTTCACCCCACACACCTGAATTCATTGAGACGGATATTCACCACTTGCCTGAGCATTTGCTCGGCCAGTTCGATGTCGCCTTGGTGACTATCGGCGTGCTGGGCTGGATGCCGGACGTGGCGCTGTTCATGCGTCATGCGGCCAGCACCTTAAAGCCGGGCGGCACACTGGTGATCTACGAAACCCATCCGTTTCTGGAGGTGTTCGACCCCAGGGCCGACAACCCGCTGTTGCCGGCCAGTTCGTACTTCCAGCGCGATCCGTTCGTATTGCAGGAGTCGATTGTCTACGAAGGTACCAAGGCCGAAGCCGGGCCGGCGTCCTATTGGTATGTGCATACGCTGGGGAGCATCGTCAGCGGCGCGGTTGCGGCGCAGTTGCAGATCAGCCACTTGCAGGAGTACCCGCATTCCAATCGTGAAGAACTCTACGATCAGTACGAGCACCAGAGCGCGCAACTGCCAATGTGTTTCACCCTGACGGCCACTAAACGGTCCGTGTGATCCACTGGCGTGCAGGCAAAAAAAGGCCCGCGAGAGTGGCGGGCCAAGGGATTCACTGGAGTAGGTAGGCTTAACCCTATAGGTGGGAAAGTGAAGGCCTTGTGAAAAGCGTGTCGCAAATTCGGATGTGTATGGGTCACCGGCGACGTATGAATGTTCGCATGGTCTGACCCGGCCCGGTGCTGAATTCGGTCGGCCTGGGCATACCTTCATCGGCGGCGATGAACACGAAGTCGTCGCCTTCAAGACGATAACTGGCGGGCAGGTGTTTGCCGGCGTCTTCGCCGATGGCGTCCACCCAGGTAATGCTCTTGGGGGTTGTCGTGCTGTCCAGGGAAAAACGGCCGGCCAACAACACTTTGCCCTCGGTAGTCAGCACTTCAAAGCTGTCACCGCTGATGATCGTCACGGCGCCGGGAGCGCTATGGGCGTCGACCGGATTCAGCACGCCACTGTCTTCGAGAGCGGTCTGTTCCCAAGTGCCCTGAAGGGCTTGAAAATCCACGTCGGTGCGGGACGACATACAAATTCCTTTTTGCAGTAAGGGGTTGCGGACAGTGCCGCATCGCGGCGTTGCAAGGCAAGCGTTGGCATTGATCCAGCACATTGAATGGACAGGTTTTCACAATTCTTAGTTAACCTTTGGTTACAAACTGTGGCTAAATAACTGCCAATGGTGATGAACCGGTGCTCATTTAGCCGGTCGTGCCGCATAAATGTGAATTGTGATTTCAGGTGCTGCTTATTCAATCCTCGGCCGTCGTGGGCACGCAGGAGCAGCCTGTTCTCTCTACTGACGTGTGACGAATCCCTTGAAACTCATCATTGTTGCTCTCTACGTTGCCTCCATTGCGTATGTACACCTGCGTGGCCGGGTGCGACACAAGCTGGGTCGCCAGCTTAGCGATCACTCGACATTCCTGGCGCCGATCAACTGCTTTCTCTACCTCTTCTCCAAGCAACCCAGCCGACCGTACCTGTCGCCAAGCGACTTTCCCGACCTGGCACCGTTGCAGGAACACTGGGAAGAGATCCGCCAGGAAGGCCAGAACCTGATGCAGGCCGGGGCGATCAAGCGCTCCGACCAGTACAACGACGTCGGTTTCAACTCCTTCTTCAAGTCGGGCTGGAAGCGCTTCTACCTCAAGTGGTACGGCGACAGCCACCCGTCGGCCATGAAGCTGTGCCCGCGCACCACCGAACTGGTGCAGAGCATCGGTTCGATCAAGGCCGCGATGTTCGCCGAGTTGCCACCGGGCTCCAAGCTGGTCCGCCACCGTGACCCGTATGCCGGTTCCTACCGTTACCACCTGGGTCTGGACACACCGAATGACCCGGGTTGCTACATCAACGTGGACGGCGAAAGTTACTACTGGCGCGACGGCGAGCCGGTGATGTTCGACGAGACCTACATCCACTACGCTGAAAACACCACTCAGCAAAACCGCATCATCCTGTTCTGCGATATCGAGCGGCCGATGAAGTACCGCTGGGCGGCAGCATTCAACAGCTGGTTCAGCCGCAATGTGATGGCTGCAGCCGGTTCGCCGAACGATGATGGCGACAAGACCGGAGGTTTGAACCGGGCATTTACCCGCCTGTACAAGATCCGTCTGCGCGGCAAAGAACTGAAGAAACGCAATCGCGCACGTTACTACTTGGAAAAGTGGGCGATTTTCGCTGGCTTGGCGCTGATCTTCATCCTGATCTAAAGCGCGATCGGGCGCGGCTCACTCGGGTGGGCGCGCGCCCAGCTTGTCCCACATTTTTTTGCTGAGCTTCTGCCGATTGGCATACCCGACCCACGGGTCGGCTTTCAAACCCTTCAAACGCTCCTGCAGGTTGGCGACCGTCCACTGCTGGGCACCGCGCAACGTTTTCAACTCCTCACGACTCACCGGCACTGACACGGGAAGGCCCGGCCGCGCCCGCACGGAATAAGCCGCGACCGTGCTCGCGCCGCGCGCATTGCGCAGGTAGTCGATAAAGATCCTGCCGATGCGGTTTTTCGGCCCGGCCGTGGCGGTGAAGCGCTCGGGCAATTGCTGCGCCATGAACTGCGCGATGGCTTTGGCGAAGGCTTTCACCCTGTCCCAGCCATCCCGGCGCGCCAGCGGAATCACCAGGTGCAAGCCCTTGCCACCGCTGGTCTTGACGAAGGCGTCCAGCCCCAACTCATCGAGTACCGACAGCGTGAGCTGCGCCGCCTCCAGCATGGTTTTCCACGGCAGCGCAGGGTCAGGGTCCAGGTCGAGTACAAACAGGTCTGGCGTTTCGATCTTGTCCGAGGTGGCGCCCCAGGTATGCAGCTCTATGGCGCCCATCTGCACGGCGCCGACCAGGGCGCTCACGCTGTCGATTTCCATCAAGCGCGCATGGCCAGGATCCAGCGCCGGGTCCAGCTGCTTGATGTGGGGAATGGCGAGGCGCTCGGCATGTTTTTGGAAGAACTGCTCACCTTCGATGCCTTCCGGTGCACGCAGCAGTGACACAGGCCGATGACGCAGGAAGGGCAAGAGCCATTCGCTGATACCCTCGTAAAAGGCCGCCAACTGTTGCTTTTGTGTACCGCTTTGCGGGTCGATGACCCGGTCGGGGTGAGTGATGTTCACGCCAGCCTCCGTTTTTTGGGGCCTGGAGGCTTTCAGCGACTTCGCCGCACGCGGTTGCTCATGAATGATCTGTGACACCGGCTTGTCGGTGCGCAATGCCACAAATGCAGCCTGGCGTACGATGCCTTCCCGCGTCCATTCGGCAAAGTGCACCTCGCCGACCAGCGCAGGTTCCACCCAATGTACACCGCGTGCTTGAGTGCTGTTCAGCGGTGTTGCCAGCGGTGAGGCCTTGCACTCAAGCGGTGTGAGCTGCGCGTAGATGGCTTTCAGCGAGGGCTGATCAAACCCGGTGCCGACGCGCCCGGCATACACCAGGCCCGTCGCGTCGTTCACCGCCAGCAGCAGGGCGCCGAACCCGGTGCGCGAGCCTTTGGGGCGCGTGTAGCCGACGATGACGAACTCCTGGCGCAAACGGCATTTGAGCTTGATCCAGTCCGTATTGCGGTTGGACACATACGGGCTGCCCAGGCGCTTGCCGATGACGCCTTCCAGGGCCAGGTCGCAGGCGCTTTCAATGATGTCGCGCTGGTTGGCGACAAAGGCTTCGGAAAACCGCAGCAGTTTGCTGCGACTCCTGCTGAGTACGGATTTCAGCGCCGCCCGACGTTCCTCGACGGGCGCCTTGCGTTGGTCCACTCCGCCCAGGAATGGCGCATCGAACAGGTAATACACGATGTCCAGGCTGCGGCCGATATCGAAGGCGTTCTGCAACGCCTGAAAATCCGGCAAGCCGTCACCGTTGAGGCTGACCACTTCACCATCGAGCCAACTGTCCTTGAGCTTGAGGGCTTGCAACGCCTTGACCTGACGCGGCAGGCGCTCGGTCCAGTCGTGGCCATTACGGGTGAACAGGCGCACTTCGCCGTCAAGAATGCGCGCAAGCATGCGGTAGCCGTCAAATTTGATTTCGTACTGCCAGTCACCGTCTGGCGCGCGATCGACCAGAGTGGCCAACTGCGGCGTGAGTTGCTCGGGGAGAGTGATTGGCTTTTTCTCGCGTTTGGCCCGGGTTTTGGATTTGCCGACTGTGGCGTCGCTGAGCACGCTTTTGGGCATGGCCTGGACGATGTCGTAATCAGTGGCAGGGCGTGCCTGAGGGTCTTTTTCCTTGATCAGCAGCCATTGCTCTTTGTCGCCACTGCCTTTGAGACGGGTGCGCACCAAGGCCCAATCGCCGGAGAGTTTTTCGCCGATCAGGGTGAATTTAAGTTTGCCCGCCGCGTAAGCCTTGTGCGGATCGTCATGGGGTTGCCATACGCCACGGTCCCAGACGATGACATCCCCGGCGCCGTATTGGCCGGGGGCAATGGTGCCTTCGAAGCCGCCATAGCTCAAAGGGTGGTCTTCGACGTGTACTGCCAGGCGTTTCTGGCTGGGGTCAAGGCTCGGCCCTTTGGGCACCGCCCAGCTTTTGAGCACACCATCGAGTTCAAGGCGAAAGTCGTAGTGAAGGTTGCGTGCATCGTGTTTTTGAATCACGAACGACAGCGCCGACGTTTTGCGCTGGCGACTCGGTGCGTTGCCCGCCGGTTCTGCGGTGATCTCGAAGTCGCGCTTGCGGTTGTACTCGCTCAAGGGCTTTGGCATGGGAGGTTCCGTGGCTCAGGAGGCTTTGGTGGCTTTCTTCGCGGCAGGTTTCTTGGCCGGTTTGCCGGCCAGGCTGCGTTTGAGCAGTTCGGTCAGGTCGATCACGTCGGCCGATTTGCGCTCGTCACTGCCTTGGGTGGTTTCCACGTCTTCGATTTTGCCGGCCTTGGCTTTTTTTGCCACCAGCGCCAGGATCTTCTCCTGGAAGCTGTCGCGGTACTCGTCGGGTTGCCAGTCGGCACTCATGTCCTCTACCAGGCGCTTGGCCATGTCCAACTCGCCTTTGGCCAGCTTCGGCTTGGTGACGTCGCTGCCCAGTTCCAACTCATCCAGGCTGCGCACTTCGGCGGGCCAGCGCAACATCACCAGCACCAGGGCTGAATCCAGCGGCATCAAGGCGGCCAGGTGCTGCTTGGTGTGCAGCACCACATTGGCCAGCGCGACTTTTTGGGTTTTCTTCAGGGTTTCGCGCAGCAGGGCGTAGACCTTGCCACCGCGTTTGTCCGGGGCGAGGAAGTAGGGTGTGTCGATGTTCTGCAACGGGATCTGGTCACTGGCGACAAAGGCGATGATCTCGATGGTCTGGGTCGACTTGGGGTGCGCCGAGCGAATTTCGTCTTCGCTGAGCACCACGTAGCGGCCTTTTTCGAAGGCCACGCCTTTGACGATGTTGTCTTTGGTGACCTCTTTGCCGGTGGTTTTGTTGATGCGTTTGTAGCCCACCGGGTCCATGCTGCGTTTGTCGAGCCAGTCAAAATCAACGCCCTGAGCGGACGTTGCCGACACCAGCGACACCGGTATATGGACCAAGCCGAAACTGATGGCGCCTTTCCAGATTGCCCGTGGCATGGCTGCGGTTCCTTGAACAGAGTCAGTGTTCAGGTGACCGGCAGGCGCTGGCAAAAGTTTCGATGAGCAGATATGCGGACAGATCGTGTTACACCTAATGAGAAACTATTTAGTTACGAAAGCCGAACCCAAGGCGTAGCGTGTTATCGAAAGCACGTATTACTCCTCAGAGAGGCTTTGTCATGAACAGCTGTGTGCGTCATCTAGCAGTGCTGGCGTTGGGTATGGCACTCACGTCACTGGCCCAGGCGCAAAGCCTGCCCGGCCGCACCGATTCCAACAACAGCCCGATTCACCGGGCCAACCCCAACAGCATGCAGGGCACCCAGCCCAATGCGCCGGCCACGCGCGGTGTGCAGATCGGCCCGACCAGCCCCCGGCCCACCGTGGAAAACGGCGGTATCGGCAACCGTTATCCCAAGCGCGATGCCGCTCCCAGTCGTCCCGCGACCGAAACCAAAGCCCCCACCTTTGATGCCAACGGCAATCGCCGGCCTTGAGTGCCGGTAAGGACTTCGCCTTATGTTGCTACGCAAAACCCTTCTCGCCGTTGTCTGCGCAAGCACGTTGCTGCCCCTGACAACAGTGTTTGCCGCCCCAGCCCAACAATTTCCCAGTGAACAAGGCAGCCTCTCGGTCACGCCAATCGCCAAGGGCCTGGACCACCCATGGGCCGTGGCGTTCCTGCCGGACAAGCAAGGCTTCCTGGTCACAGAGCGCCCCGGCCACCTGCGCTTTGTCAGCCCGGACGGCAAGTTGTCGGCGCCCCTGACCGGTGTACCGCAGGTGTGGGCCAAAGGGCAGGGCGGTTTGCTGGACGTGGTGCTGTCGCCCGACTTCAAGGAAGATCGCATGGTGTACCTCTCTTACGCCGAAGGCGGTGGCAAGGGCGGCACGGCGGGCACTGCGGTCGGGCGCGGGCGCCTGGCGGATGACTTGAGCGGCTTGAAGGATTTCAAAGTGATCCTGCGTCAGGAGCCCAAGCTGTCTACCGGCAACCACTTCGGTTCACGATTGGCCTTTGACCGCGACGGCTATCTGTTCGTGACCCTTGGCGAGAACAATGACCGCCCCACGGCCCAGGACCTGGACAAGCTGCAAGGCAAGGTGGTGCGGATCTTCCCGGATGGCCGCGTGCCAGAAGACAACCCCTTTGTTGGCCAGCAAGGCGTGCGACCGGAAATCTGGTCCTATGGCCAGCGCAACCCCCAGGGCCTGGCGTTGAACCCCTGGAGCGGCACGATCTGGGAAAACGAACATGGGCCGCGCGGTGGCGATGAAATCAACATCATCGAGCGCGGCAAAAACTACGGCTGGCCGTTGGCGACCCATGGCATCAATTATTCGCTGACGCCGATTCCCGAAGCCCAGGGCAAGGCCGTGGAGGGCACCGTTCCGCCCCATCACGTGTGGGAAAAGTCGCCGGGTATCAGTGGCATGGCGTTTTATGATGCCGACCGCTTCAAACCGTGGCAGCACAACGTGTTTATCGGTGCGCTGGCCAGCCAGGAACTGATCCGGTTGCAGTTCGACGGTGACAAGGTGATCCATGAAGAGCGCCTGCTCGGCGGCTTGAAAGCGCGGATTCGCGACGTGCGCCAGGGGCCGGATGGTTACCTGTACGTGTTGACTGACGAAGACAACGGCGTGTTGTATCGCGTCGGTCTTAATCAGGATTGAAAGAAGGGGCCGCAATGCGGCCCCTTCTTGTTACAACCCCAGCTCGGACAGCCCCGGATGATCATCCGGGCGCCGGCCCAGCGGCCAGTGGAACTTGCGCTCGCTTTCCTTGATCGGCAGGTCGTTGATGCAGGCAAAGCGGTTGGCCATCAGGCCGTTCTCATCGAACTCCCAGTTCTCGTTGCCATAGGAGCGGAACCAATTGCCGGAGTCGTCGTGCCATTCGTAGGCATAACGCACGGCGATACGGTTGTCGGTGAACGCCCACAATTCCTTGATCAGCCGATAGTCCAGTTCCTTGGCCCATTTGCGGGTCAGAAAACCTTTGGCTTCTTCGCGGCTGGTGACGAATTCGGCGCGGTTGCGCCAGTGGGTGTCCAGCGTATAGGCCAGGGACACCCGTTGTGGGTCGCGGGAGTTCCAGCCGTCTTCGGCCAGGCGCACTTTTTCGATGGCCGAGGCGTGGGTGAACGGCGGCAGCGGCGGGCGAGTTTCAGCGGTAGAGGACATCGGGCAGCTCCTGAAAACAATAACGGATGATCGAAAGTTGCTTGGCGTGCGGTTTCACAGTCCCAATAACGTTCGCGCCATGCATTGCGCATCATCGGCAGCTGTTGAATCACCCATCACCAGGGCAACGGTAATGGCGCCATCGATCAGGATCAGCAGTTGCGCGGCCTGCCGTTCCGGGTCGGGGGTGCCATGTGCTTGGCACAGTTCGAGTGCGTACTCGAACAGTTTCTGTTTGTGGGCCTTGGCCAACAGGCGCACCGGGTTGTGCGGGTCGCCGGTTTCGCCGCTGGTGTTGATAAAGGCGCAGCCGCGAAAATCCGCCGAGCCGAACCAGGCCTTGAGGGCGCTGAACAGCGCCAACAGGCGCTCACCCGTGCCTTCGCTGCGTTCCACTTCGCCACGCAGCCACTGCATCCAGCGCTCGTCGCGGCGCTGCAGGGCGGCAATCACCAACTCGTCTTTATTGGCGAAGTAACGGTAAATACTTTTGCGCGAGACACCGGCGGTTTTCACCAGAAAGTCCATGCCGGTGGCGGCGATGCCATGGCGGTAGATCAACTTTTCGGTGACGTCGAGGATGATGTCGCGGGTTTCGTTGCCTGTCATATCGTTCATGTGGCGTACAGTAGAACGATCATTCTTCTTGGTCAATTAACTTTTTTCCATGCGCTGCTGCGAGACCTGAGCACCCCCATGGTGTAAGCTCGGGGCCTCTTCGGATTCGACCCATTGCGAGCCTTATGCCGTCGTTCTTCAAACGCTCCCTGCTGCCCAAACTGCGCGGTTTCCCACTTTCCAGCGATTCCATCGAGGTGCTGTCTGGCGCCGATGCGTTCCGCCGTTGCCTGTTGGAGAAGATCCCCCAGGCCACCCGGCGCATCTACATCGTGGCGTTGTACTTGCAGCAGGACGAAGCGGGGCAGGAGATCTACGACGCCCTGCACGCGGCCAAGGCGGCAAGACCGGAATTGGACATCGTGGTGGTGGTCGACTGGTTGCGCGCCCAACGCGGCCTGATCGGTGCCGGCAAACAGCCTGGCAACAGCGCGTGGTACCAAGCGATGACTGCGTCCCACGTAAGCCAGGTGCCGGTGTACGGCGTGCCCGTGCAAACCCGCGAGCTGTTTGGCGTGCTGCACCTCAAGGGTTTCGTGATCGACGACAGCGTGCTGTACAGCGGCGCCAGCCTGAACAATGTGTACCTGCACAAATTCGAAAAATACCGCTTCGACCGTTACCACCTGATCCACAGCCAACCGCTGGCAGACTCCATGCAGCATTTGGTGGAGCACGGCCTGGTGGCCTCCAAAGCGGTCAATCGCCTGGATCTGCCCAACCCGCCCACCACCCGCAGTTTGCGCAACGATATCGGCGACTTGCGCAGCCGCCTCAAGCACGCGGCCTATGACACCACGGCGGGGCAGTTGCCCAATGGCCACCTGTCGGTCAGCCCGTTGCTGGGGGTGGGCAAGAACAACCCACTCAACCGTGTGGTGCTGGAGCTGATTGCCAGCGCCCAACACCAGCTCACCCTCTGCACGCCGTACTTCAACCTACCGTTGCCGGTGACGCGAGAGATCAACCGGGCGTTGGCGCGAGGCGTGAAGATCGACATCATCGTCGGCGACAAGACCGCCAACGATTTCTACATCCCGCCGAGTGAGCCGTTCAAAGTGATCGCGGCGCTGCCGTACCTCTACGAAATCAGCCTGCGCCGCTTCGCCAAACGCCATCAGCCGATGATCGACAGCGGCCAGTTGAACCTGCACCTGTGGCGCGACGGCGACAACACCTACCACCTCAAGGGCATATGGGTTGACCAGCGCTACACCTTGCTCACCGGCAACAACCTCAACCCCCGCGCGTTCCGCCTCGACCTGGAAAACGCCTTGCTCATCGATGACCCGCAGGGTGAGTGGCTGGCACCTCGGCGTATGGAGCTGACGCAGATTTACCAGCACACCACGCGCATCGAAGGGTACCAGCAGCTGCAAACCCTGCTGGATTACCCGGAAGCGGTGGGCAAGTTCCTGCGTCGGGTCAGCCGCGTACGCATTGAGCGCTTGCTGTATCGGATACTCTGATTACCGGGCAAAAAAAGACCCGGGCCCTGTCGAGGGGCCCGGGTCTTTTTTGCGCTGCTGCTTAGTTCAAGCCCAGCTTGCCACGCAAGGTGGACAGGTCTTCTGCCAAGGTGTTGACCGGGCCAACCAGGGCTTTGCGATCGTTTTCCTTGACCTTGTCATAGGTCTCGAAACCACCGTCCTTGGTCTTGTACTTGGCCAGGATCTTGTCCACGGTGGCGAAGTTCTTGTCGACCTTGGCCAGGAAGGCCTTGTCTTGCTTCTCGATCTGGCCACGGAACAGGTCGACGATTTTCTTCGCGCCGTCGATATTGCCCTGGAAGTCATACAGGTCGGTGTGGCTGTAGCGGTCTTCTTCGCCGGAGATCTTGGTGGCGGCGACTTCTTCGAGCAGGGCTGCGGCGCCGCCCACGACTTTCTCAGGCGGGAAGGTCAGGCCGTCGACACGGGTCTTGAGGTCGTTGACGTCGGTGTTGAGCTTGGCGGTCAGCGTTTCCAGGCCTTTGGTGGTGTTCTGCGAGAACAGCACGTATTCGATGCGGTGGAAGCCGGTGAAGTCTTCGGCGGTCACGCCTTTTTCATGGTCGTCAACACGGGAGTCGATCGAGGCGTCGAGGTCGCTGAACAGTTCGGCGATCGGCTCGATGGACTCATAGTGCACGCGGGTCGGTGCGTAGAGTTTCTTGGCGGTGGCCAGGTCACCCTTGTTGATCGCGTCGGTGAAGGCTTTGGTCTGGGTGACCAGCTCGCCGATTTCTTCGGTCACGTAGATCTTGTAGTCCGAAACCGGGCCTACCAGGTCCAGCGGTGCGGTGGCGGCGAAGGCTGCCAGCGGCGAAAGGGACAGCAACAACGACAACGCAATAGTCGACTTCTTCATGGGACAGTTTCCGCTCTGGGTTTATTTTAGGTGTTGGCAGTGGTTTGAGGGTGCGTTGCAGCGAGCAGCGTACGCCCGAGGAAATCCTTGGGCCCCGTGACGCCCGGCAAGGTGAAGAAATACCCGCCGCCCACCGGCTTGAGGTACTCCTCCAGGGGCTCGCCGTTGAGCCGGGTCTGTACGCTGATGAAGCCTTTCTCCAGGTCAGCCTGGTAGCAGATGAACAACAGCCCCATGTCCAGCTGACCGTTTTTATTGACGCCGTTGGAGTAGTTGAACGGCCGGCGCAGGATCAGGTTGGCCTGAGTCTGCGGGGTACGTGGGTTGGCCAGGCGGATGTGGGCATCGAGCTTGGTCAGCTTGCCTTCCGGGTCCTTGCTGTAGTCCGGCACCTGGGTTTCCTTGTCGCCATCCATGGGCGCGCCGGTCGGTTTGACGCGGCCGATGATGCTTTCCTGTTCCTGCAGAGGGGTACGGTCCCAACGCTCGACGAAGTTGCGGATGATGCGCACGGCCTGGTAGCTGCCGTTTGCGGCCCAGGCGGGCTCGTCACTGCCAGGTTGCACCCAGACAATCTGGTCCATGGCCTTGTCGTCGGTGGAGTTCGGGTTGGCCGAACCGTCACGGAAACCGAGGAAGTTACGTGCACTTTGCGCCGGTTCGCCCGGTTTGGCAGGGGCCTGGGGTGGCACACTGCCTTCCTGTTTCCAGCGCACCAGCAGCAAGTCCGGCAGGTTCTTCACGATGTCGCGCAGGGCGTGAATGTTGGTGTCTGGCGTGTTGGAGCTGAACTGCAGGCTCAGGTCGCCGTGACACTGCGAAGGCTCCAGCGCGTCGTTGGGGAAACCCACCATGCGGCTCAGGCGCTTGGGTTTGACGGCGGTGAGGCCGAAGCGCTCATCGAACAGCGATTCGCCGACCGACACGGTGATGGTCAGGTTGTCCGGCGTGACCACCGGGCCGAGGATGCCCGAATCGGTGGGTGGCAGTTTCGGGTCCACCTGAGGCACGGTGCCGCCGGTCATCAGGAAGCTGATGCGCTCGTTCAGGGTGCGGAACAGACGCTCCAGGTCTTCCCGGTCGCTGGCCAGTACGTCGAACGCAACGACCATGCCGCAAGCCGGGCGCGGGGTGACGATGCCGCTCTGGTGCTTGCCGAAGAAATCATGGTGGTCCTGGGTCTTGTCACTGCGCGGCGCGGTGGTGACTTGCTCGGCGGCAGCGGCCATGGCCGGGCAGGTCAGGGTGCTGCCGGCAATGGCTGCACCGGTGGCGGCCATGCCCAGCAGGACGCGGCGGCGCTGAAGGTCAAACTGTTCTGAATCACTCATCTGTGCGGTCGTCTTCACTGCAGGCCGGAAAGGCCAAGGGCGGGGTCGATTCCATCGAGTGCAACGGCCAGAGCCTTGGCCTTGTCGGCGATCTGCTTGCGCTGATCGGCGGTAACGCTGTCGTACGAGCTGTAACTGTTATTGACTTTGAAACCCGCGAGTTCGCCATCGAACGCGCTGAGAGCGCTGTCGATTTTCGGCAACAGGTCGGCGGCCGATTTGGTCAGCAAAGGACGCATCAACTCGACCACTTTATGGGCGGCCTCAAGATTGGCGGCAAAACCGTTCAGGTCGACATGGCTGTAGCGTTCCTCTTCACCGCTGACGGCGCGTACATCGGCGAGGCTGTTGAGGTTGCGCACCACAATGCTCACCAGTTGCTCGGGTGGCAGGGACTGGGCCAGCAGTTGTTGTTTGAGGCTGGTGACGTCGGCGACCAGGCGCTGCGCAACCGGCGCCAGACCGTCGAGGCTGCGCTGCTGGAACAGGCTGTATTCGAGGCGGTGGAAGCCGCTGAACGCTGGGTCCTGTTCGCGTTTTTCAAAGTAGTCGGCGCGGGCGTTGATCGCGTTGTCCAGCTCCGCCAGGCGTTGGGACGCCGGGGCCAGGCGCTGGTAGGCCTCGCGGGCCGGCACGTACAAGGCTTGCGCCTGGGCCAGGTCACCGGCATCGATGGCTTGTTGCAGGGCCGTGGCGGCCTTGACCAATGCACTGCCTTGGCCGCTCAGGTACACGCGGAATTCCGACAACGGGCCAATGAAGGCCACCATCGACGGTTTGGCCTTGGCCTGGGCGTCGGACTCTGCCGTTGGTGTGACGTGCAGCGTGCCCCGTGGGTTGCTCAACAGTCCGCAGGTGATGGCGTAGTCGCCAGGCAACAGGTTGGCGTTGATCACCTGGCTGAGGCCCGGGGCGATGTTTTCCCGTTCTTCGATCACCAGTACGCCGTCGAGGATTTCCCACTCCACCGCCCGGTCGGAGCGGTTGATGATGCGGAAGCTCGCCCGTCCTGCGGGCACGGTCAGCTCATTGGGCTCGCAGGCGTGGCCGTGGATGGTCACGGCAATTTCGTTGTGGTTGGTCTGGCGTTTGGCGGCGGCCAATTGTGAGGCGTAGTAGAACAGGCCACCGGCGGCGATCATCACGACCACCGAGCCGGCCACCGCCCAGCGCAGGGCGCGAGGGGGCGAGGCCGGTTGAGGGGTAGGGTTGGACAAGAGACGGTCCTTACTGGCTGGAAACGGAAGAAGAGTTGGCGACAGGCTTGGCAGGGGCCGAAGGCAGGAAAAACATCACCAGGGCCACCACCAGGTAAATCAGATAAGCACCCAGGGTGCTGACGGTCGGTGCCTCTTGATAGCCGAACATGCCAGCCAGCACCGAGCCCAGCGGGCTGTCCATGGGCAGCGCAGCGCTGAAGTCGAACAGCACGGTTTGCAGGTGGTTCCACACCCCGGCTTCGTGCAGGGCCTGGACCGAATTGGCCAGGATGCCAGCGGCGACCACGAGGATGAACAAACCGGTCCAGCGGAAGAACGCACCCAGGTTCAGGCGCATGCTGCCGGAATAGATCAGGAAACCGACCACAATCGCCAGGATCAGGCCGAGCAGGGCGCCAATCGGTGCGCCGGGGCCTTCGCTCTGCTGGAACACGGCCAGCAGGAAGAACACCGTCTCCAGCCCTTCACGCGCCACGGCGAAAAACACCATGGCAATCAGCGCGATGACTTGGTGCTTGGAGCCGGCCAATGCGTGATCCAGGGATTCGTGCAGGGCATGCTTGATGGAACGGGCCACCTTGCGCATCCAGAACACCATGGAACTGAGAATGCCTACGGCGACCAGGCCGACGACACCTTCGAACAGCTCCTGTTGTTTCTGCGGGAATTCGGCACTGACCAACTCCAGGCCACCGCCCACCAGCAGGGCCAGTGCGGCGGCCAGGAACACGCCGATCCATACGGCAGGCATCCACTGGCCACGGCCGGTTTGCTGCAGGTAACTGGCGATGATGCCAACGATCAGTGCGGCTTCAATGCCTTCGCGCAGCATGATTAAAAAGGGAACAAGCATTCGGCACCGCGTCGAGACTGGATAGGATGCTAATTTGTAACATAATGATACTCATTACTAAACAAGCAATCTTGACCTTTACTGAACCTTGACTGAACGGCCCGCCAAACGGCCGTCGCGCGGCATTGCGTCACAGGGGGACGGGGTTACACCTACTTTTTTGTAAGTCGAGTCCCTAAGATGGCGGCACTCCACGCAACACAGGGCCCGGAACGCGCCAATGTCCGAAAAAGACACCATCTCCATTCACCTTGTCCGCGAGGCGTTGCTGCAAAGCTGTGCGCCCGGCATGGCCACTACCGAAGCGCTGAACAAGGTGGGTATCGACCCCGCCTGGCTCGACCTTCCCGATGCCCGCGTACCAGCAACGGCATACGCGCGCCTGTGGCGTTTGCTGGCCCGGCGCATGGACGATGAGTTCTTCGGCATGGACCCGCGCAAGCTCAAATCCGGCAGCCTGGAGTTTCTGTGCCGTGCCGCCATGGCTCAACCGACCCTGGCGCAGGGGATCGAGGCCGGCCTGGGGTTTCTGTCGTTGATGCTGGATCACCTGCCGGCGCAGTTGGTGCGTCAGCAGAGCCTGGCTGAGATTGTCTTGCTTGAACCCGAGCCACAGCCCAAGCGTGCGTTTACCTACTTTGCCTATTGGATGATTGTCCACGGCGTGGCGTGCTGGCTGGCAGGACGGCGCATTCCGATCCTGGCCATTGAGCTGCGCAGCCCTCAGCCGGATTTTTGTGATGATTACCAGGTGATGTTTTCTGACAACCTGCGGTTTGATCGGCCACGGACGCGGATGATTTTTTCTGCCGACTGCCTCGACCTGCCGATCAAGCGCAACGCTGAAGAACTCAAACGTTTCCTTGCCCACGCACCCGCCAACATCCTCGTCAAATACCGCGATCCCGAAAGCCTCGCCACCCGCATCAAGCACAACCTGCGCCAGATGCCCCCCGACACCTGGCCTGAAACCGAGGGCTTGGCGGCTACCCATTGCATCTCGGCCTCCACTCTGCGCCGCCGCCTGGCGGAGGAGGGGCAGACTTATCAGGGCCTTAAGGACAGCGTGCGCAAAGAGTTGGCGATTGTGTGGCTGGCGGAACCACAGATCAGCTTTGCCGAGATAGCGGCGCGATTGGGGTTTGCCGATATCAGTTCTTTTTATAAGGCGTTTCGTAAATGGGTTGGCTCCAACCCAGGGCACTATCGAAGCCTGATCTTGAGTGAAGCTGATTGATCGTTGTGTATGACCCCTCGCAGAGACTTTTCCGATAGAGCATTGGTAAATCGTACTTCAGGCTGTGGAGATCTTTCCTCGTGTGAGAACGTCAAATGCCGCTGTCGACATTTACCCCGCTACGCGCCCCCGGCACCTCAATTCCCGGCAATACCCCACAGGCTCCTGTCAGGGCGAAATCCGCTCCAGTGCCTCCTGGAGAGGGCAGCAACTTCGGTTTGAGCGACGAAAGCGTGCAGCGTTCCAAACTTAAGACACGCTATCCGGCGCCCACCCAGGAGGAGTTGAACGCGCAGTCGAGCAGTGGGAGAGTGAAGCGTGCCGAGGTCCAGAAGACTCCGGAGGAAACTCTTTACGAATCACAGTTGGTCGCCAAGATCGACGAAGTGCTCGCGCAGGTGAGCAAGTGGGTCGATACGATTTATGCGCCGATTCTGAACCCTTCGAGCGTGGTGGATGAGGTCATCAAGCAACGTATTCGTGAATATGAAAAGAAGACCGATGACGAACAGGGAATGACGCCAGATACCAAGTTGACCGTGACTTACATGGAGAAGCAGCCGGCCAACCCGAATCTGCATTTTACGGCTCCCGTTAGAAAGCAAAGGGTCTACACCCTCAAGGAAATCGTCACGGGCACCTATTCGAACGACATCAGATTAATGCGCGACAAGTATGGGCAAGTCTTCGAGGCCGTGGAAGTTGAACAGCAGGCGCTGGTTGATTTCATTCGCAAAGGGAACCCTATACAGAAGCGCTTGGATGACGACTTCGCCGCCTACAAAGCGCGGCCCTGAATTATCTAGAGAGAACACCCGTCACAGACCCTGGTTACAAGTTGATGAGTGCCTTCCTGAACGGCGATCTCAAGGTGTCGCAGGTTAAGTTCCATGGAGCAGTGGTTAATGGCGTATTTGCGGTCACCCAAGGCGAAAAAGCGGTCCTGTGCAGCGTAGATGATGACATTTCCTTTTATATTGGCGAGCGAAATAATCGCTATTGGAAGTTTGGTGCTCGCCAAAGTGAACCTGAACCGACGTATCCAACAGACCCTAAATTCAAGGAATGGATCACCCAGAAATTACCAATTATCGAACAGCTGAAAACGCAGAGAGATACGCAGGCATTCGATGTCCTCAAAGACAAAGACTCCACGAATGCGCACATCGGAATTTCGAGGACGGTCGGGCAGATCAATAAGAAGCCTTTTAGCTTCGAAGCTCAAGACAGTACAAAAAAACTCGCCGGGGCGTTATACGAAGGGAATATCGCGCGTGTCGGTTCGGATATTGACTCGTTGATCTATACCAAATGGGAGGATTTCGGGCTTGAAGCTCTGAGTGTGATACAACAAATGTTAAATACCTTCAGCAATTTGTCGATGTTGGGCAGTGCTGGAACGGGGATGTTTATGCTCAAGGCGATCACCTTTGCTGCGCTCGGTGCCGCCAACGCCGGGGTGAATGCCTTGCGGGGGGCGATCACCGACGACCCCACTGTACGAGATGGTGCCAATCGAGCGGCGTTTATCTCAATGCTGACGACTGCCATTCAATCGACGCTGTCGGGCTTTTTTTTCGCTGGTGGCAAGGCGATCGACGCAGGAAAGACCGTGAATAAATTTGCTTCGGCAATTGGCTATCAACGATTTGCCAAGCAGTACATTAACGCCAACATGCCGCGTATCGTTCGTGAGTACTTGGGCAAACGCGTGGGCAGCCAGGTAGTTAAGCCCACTCAGAACTCGAAATTGCCGATTGAGAGCAAGCCTGGCACTTCCCCTGCTCCTGCTCCTGCTCCTGCTCCTGCTCCTGCTCCTGCTCCCGCTCCTGCCCCAACGGCGGGGCCCGGCTTTGGAGGCGTGAATGTCCCTTGGAACAAAATGAACGATGCTCAAAAGATCGAGCACGTGCAATTTAAAGCGACCACCTCAGCCACCGGGTTGCAACTGATTGGGCAAACCAGCAAGCACGCGGTCAGAGCGTCGATCGCCAATAACCTGCTACCGCACGGCTCAGATCTGCAGGTGCCACGTAATTGGAACAGCGGTGCTACCGAGACCAAGTTTGCCATAGCGAAGTTGCAAACCGAGTTAAAGCGTCTGAAGGCAATCGATGAGTTTTTGGGTGGGCTGCGTACTAATACTCCTGCGCTGGAAGTGACTCCGGCGATGGGCCAGCCGATCAATGCGGCAGCTGCATGGGTAGCAGCATCCAGCAGCGTGAAGCTCCCCCAGGAACAGGTACGCAAGCTGATTGAACAGTTTCAACACGCAGATTTGACCGATATGCGTGTGATTGAGGACATTCAACGGTCGTTGTCAGGCACGTCGACCGATTTTCGCGCCACAGGTACCAGCAACCTGCTGGGCACTGATATAGCCCATGCGGCCTTCGAGGCACGCCTCAAGCCGCTTGATGCTCCTGCTGGGCTGTCGCGCGCGAGTTGGTTGTTTGCGCTGACCAAGAGTTACCAACCGTTCGGAAAAAACAATGACCCATTGGCCAGGGTGCTGTACGCCCTGGCGGACCTTCAAGACTCGAATAACAACGGGTTCAAGGCGATCACAAAAACCACCGAACTGAAATTGTCGCGGCCTGAGCCAGTGCAGGCCCCCATCCCCAGCAACAGGCACCAAATAAGCACTGCGCCGCCCGTCGTCGATCCCAGGGTGCAGCCATTTCGACAGATTGAAGCCAACCCTAGCAGTGAGTTGCCCGCTGAAATGCAGGGTTTCATGAACATGCTCCGCAATGATCCCAAATTATCCACGGCGTTTACGAATCCTGCAGGGGAGTGCGCCAGATGCGCGGAAATTGTCGCCGAATTCATGCGGCGCAAAGGTTTTACAAACATCAGGTACCGAACCCTGCTTATATGGCCTACGCGTAACCCGAACAGCGTGCAAAATCACTTTTTCCCTATCGGCGATTTCAACGGCAAGACGTACGCCTTTGACCTGACGGCGCCCCAGTTCGCTAATAAAGGCATGCCTTCGTTGTCTGAGCCGATGATCCTGCCGGAACCGGCACTGATGAGAAAGTATCAAACGGCAAATGAAAAAATGCTGATCAAATACAAGGACTTCTCTAACCTGAGGTCGGCGGAAACCGAACTTTCTACCTTGGCTACTCCTGGGCCAAATGAGTTCATTGAAGGTGGATACACGCTCAATCAAGGCTGGAACACTCCTGCGGCCACACCACCTGCCGCTCCTAACGAACGTGGCCCGGGCAGGATCACTTCGAAGGACATCACGCGCTTTTTCAGGAATCGAGCGTCAGCTGCGGATCGGCTGACGAACCCCTCTGGCTGACATCTACAAGCCAGCCTCGGGGCAGGCATATCACTACTGGCGCTCCAGCAGTGATCCGGTGTTCATGTCGTCGGATATCGGGCATGCGGGACTCAAGAAAATGCTGCCGCAACTTGCCCAAAGTGCCCGTTCGGGTAAGTTGCCACTGGCTGACGGTCTGTCTGCGGCCGCGGTCCGCTTCAAGGCATTGACACCCGCAGGAGAAGATGCTCTGAACCCCCAGGTAATAACGTTGAAACAAACCTTGGCATACCGCATCTGTTCAGCAGTCAACAAGATAGCCATGTCGCCTTCCTCCATTAGTAATAAGTGACACTTCGTTGTCGAGACGTGTGCGTATTGCTTTAATGGCGCGTGGCGTCTGAAATGTGAGTTGGTTGTGAGGCATTAAAGCCGGGCGGCGAGGTACAGCACGGGGCTAGGATATTACCTACGAAGGCCTTCTAATTTGACTTACAGAAGTTACTTTCAACATTTTAGGAGGTCCTGACAAAAAAAAGCCCCACGACCGAATGGGGCATGGGGCTAAAAATTGGCTGGATGCGACCAACCAAAGGAGCTCTTTACATCACTTGGCGCTGGCCACCACCGTGTCCGGCTGCCAGCCACCGCCTAGGGCCTTGTAGATCGCGACGATGCCGCGGTACAGGTCCACTTCGGCCTGGGCCTGGGAGTCTTCGGCGGCCAGGCGTTCGCGCTGGGCGTCGAGCAATACCAGGAAGTCCACGGTGCCTTCGCGATAACGAATCGCGGCGAGGTCAGCGGCGGCGCGGCTGGATTCGCTTTGACGAATCAGTGAGACCAGACGCTGTTGGCGCTTGCCGTAATCACTGAAGGCATTTTCCGACTCTTCCAATGCCAGCAACACTTGCTGCTCATAGGTCGCCAACGCGCCATCGGCCTCGGCATTTGCGCCGCGCAAACGTGCACGCACGCTGCCCAGGTCAAACGCTGCCCAGGTGATGCTTGGGCCCAGGGACCAGGCATTGGCGGCGGCTGAACCGATCTGCGAACCACGCCCTGCGGTAAACCCGAGGAAGCCGCTGAGGCTGACCCGTGGGAACAGGTCGGCCTTGGCCACGCCGATACGCGCGGTGGCGGCGGCCAGTTTGCGTTCGGCACTGAGGATGTCCGGGCGACGTTGCAGCAGTTGCCCCGGGTCACCGATCGGCAACGCCTTGGCAATCGCCGGCAGGTCTTTGGGGCTCAGGTCCACGGTCAGCTTGTCCGGACGCTGGCCGAGGAGGGTGGCGATGCGGTTACGCTCGCGCACTTGCTCGGCTTGCAGTTGCGGCACGCTGGCCTCGACGGCGGCCAGGCGTGCGTCAGCGCGTTCCACATCCAGCTGATCACCCACACCGGCGTCACGCAGGCTGACGGTGATGGCGCGGGATTCCTGCTGGTTCTTCAGGTTGTCCAGGGCGATGCGTTCGCGCAGTTGAGCGCCGCGCAGTTGCCCGTAAGCGTCCACCAGTTCGGCAATCATGGTGACTTGCAGTTGGTACAGGTCGGCTTCGGCGACCTGTTGGTCAGCGTCGCTGGCCTCCAGGTTGCGGCGGATGCGGCCGAACAAATCCACTTCCCAGGCCATGTCCAGGCCCAGGTCATAACGCTCGCTGTTCACACGTTTGGTGGTCTGGCCCGGGATCTGGCCCTTGCCCACATCGCTGCTGGCGCGCGTGGTGACCACCGGCATGATGTCGGTAGCCACGTCATCACGGATGGCACGTGCCGCTCGCAGGCGGGCAAAGGCCACGCGCAGGTCGCGGTTACCGCTCAACGACTGGGTGACCAGCTGGTTGAGGGTCGGGTCGTCGAACTGCTGCCACCAGATGCCTTCGTACTTGGCGTGGTCGTAGCTCTTGGTGTCGGCGGCGGCCGTGATGTTGGCCGCCTCCAGCTTCTCGGTCTTGTAGTCCGGGCCCACGGCACAGGCACTCAGCGCCAGTACCAACAAGCTCGGCAGGAATACTTTTACGCTCATTGCTGTGTCTCCAGCTTCAAGGCCTTGGCCGCTTTGCGCGCTTCGCCGCGTTCGACATAGCGACGAATCAATACGTAGAACACTGGCGTCAGCAACAGACCGAAGAAGGTCACACCGATCATCCCGGAGAACACCGCCACGCCCATGGCATGACGCATCTCGGCACCGGCACCGCTGGACAACACCAGAGGCACCACACCCATGATGAAGGCGAAGGAGGTCATCAGGATCGGCCGCAGACGCAGACGGCAGGCTTCCAGTACCGCCGCGAGCGGATCGAGGCCTTCCTGCTGTTTATCCTTGGCAAACTCGACGATCAGAATCGCGTTCTTGCACGCCAAGCCCACCAGTACGATCAAGCCGATCTGGGTGAAGATGTTGTTGTCGCCGCCCGAGATGATCACCCCGGTGATGGCCGACAGCAGCGTCATCGGTACGATCAGGATCACCGCCAGTGGCAGGCTCCAGCTTTCGTATTGGGCGGCCAGTACCAGGAACGCCAGCAGTACGCAGAGCGGGAACACGAACAGCGCGGTGTTGCCCGAGAGGATTTGCTGATAGGTCAGGTCAGTCCACTCGTAGGTCATGCCATTCGGCAGTTCTTCTTTGAGCAGCTTTTCAATCGCGGCCTGGGCCTGGCCGGAGCTGTAGCCCGGTGCGGCGTTGCCGTTGATTTCAGCGGTGATAAAGCCGTTGTAGTGCATCACGCGGTCCGGGCCCGAGGTGTCGCTGACCTTGATGAAGGTTGCCAGCGGGATCATCTCGCCTTTGTTGTTGCGTACTTTCAGCTGGCCGATCTGGTCTTCATCCAGGCGGAACTGCTGCTCAGCCTGCACGTTGACCTGATAGGTACGGCCAAAGCGGTTGAAGTCGTTGGCATACAGCGAACCCAGGTAGATCTGCAGGGTGTCGAAGATGTCGCTGATCGCCACGCCGTGGGTCTTGGCCTTTTCGCGGTCGATGGCAGCATCGACCT
Organism: Pseudomonas sp. TE24901; assembly: GCF_054058375.1. Lineage (NCBI taxonomy): Bacteria > Pseudomonadati > Pseudomonadota > Gammaproteobacteria > Pseudomonadales > Pseudomonadaceae > Pseudomonas > Pseudomonas sp. TE24901. Next base: position 399,373 of record NZ_JBSSAF010000005.1, on the reverse strand, counting down.
GAGGCACGTTGACCGTGTAGCTGGTGAACAGGCCGAACAGCTCCGGCGTGGTACGGCTCTTGGTGATGATGTTCTGGGTTTCTTTGTACAGCTCGTCATAACCCAGGTTGCCACGGTCTTCGATCTGCAGGCGGAAACCACCGATCGTACCCAGGCCCTGTACCGGCGGCGGTGGGAAGATCGCCATGTAGGCTTCCTGGATGCTGCTGTATTTGCCGTTCAGTGCACCGGCAATCGCACCGGCCGACATGCTCGGGTCTTTACGCTCGTCGAACGGCTTCAAGGTCACGAACACGATGCCGCTGTTCGGGCTGTTGGTGAAACCGTTGATCGACAGGCCCGGGAACGCTACCGCGCTTTCCACGCCTGGTTGCTTCAGCGCGATGTCGGACATGCGCTTGATCACGTCTTCGGTGCGGTCCAGGCTCGCGGCGTCCGGCAATTGGGCGAAGGCCACCAGGTACTGCTTGTCCTGGGCCGGTACGAAACCGGTGGGCGTGTGGGCAAAGCCCAGCCAGGTCAGGACCATCAGGCCGGCGTACAGGAACAGTGCGATACCACTGCCGCGAATCACTCGGCGAACGGTGCCGACATAACCGTGGCTGGCTTTCTCGAAGAAGCGGTTGAACGGGCGGAACAACCAGCCACCCAGCAATTTGTCGAGGAACCGCGAGAACCCGTCCTTTGGTGCATCGTGACCCTTGAGCAACACGGCCGCGAGGGCAGGGGACAAGGTCAGCGAGTTGAAGGCCGAAATCACCGTCGAGATCGCAATGGTCAAGGCGAACTGTTTATAGAACTGCCCGGTCAAGCCGCTGATGAACGCAGCCGGGATAAACACCGCGCACAGCACCAGGGCCGTGGCAATGATCGGGCCGGTCACTTCGCTCATGGCTTTTTCAGTGGCCGAGAACGGTTCCAGGCCCAGTTCGATGTTCCGCTCGACGTTCTCCACCACCACGATGGCGTCGTCCACCACGATACCGATCGCCAGTACCAGGCCGAACAGCGACAGCGCGTTGAGCGAGAAGCCGAACAGGTGCATCACCGCAAACGTACCGATCAACGATACCGGCACTGCCACCAACGGAATGATCGAGGCGCGCCAGGTCTGCAGGAACAGGATCACTACCAATACAACGAGGATCAGCGCTTCGAACAGGGTGTGAACCACCGCTTCGATGGAGCCACGCACGAAGATGGTCGGGTCATAGACAATGCTGAAGTCCATGCCTTCCGGGAAGCTCTTTTTCAGCTCCGCCATCTTGTCGCGCACTTCGTTGGAGATCTCGATCGCGTTGGAGCCCGGGCGTTGGAAGATCGGGATCGCCACGGCCGGCTGGTTGTTGAGCAACGAACGCAAAGCGTACTGGCTGGAACCCAGCTCTACCCGTGCGATGTCCTTGAGGCGCGTGATTTCACCATTGTCGCCAGAGCGAATGATGATGTTCTCGAACTCTTCCTCAGTCACCAAGCGGCCCTGAGTGTTGATCGACAACTGGAAGCTGGTGGCATTCGGTGCAGGTTGTGCACCCAAGGCACCAGCGGCCACTTGGCGGTTCTGCTCGCGGATCGCGGTCACTACATCGGTGGCGGTCAAGTTGCGCGAAGCGGTCTTGTTCGGGTCCAGCCATACACGCAGGGAGTAGTCGCCCATGCCGAACAGTTGCACGTCACCCACGCCGCCCAAGCGGGCCAGCTCGTCTTTGACATTGAGCAAGGCGTAGTTGGACAGGTAGAGCATGTCGTAACGCTTGTCCGGGGAGGTCAAGTGCACAACCATGGTCAGGTCGGGGGAGGCCTTGTCCACGGTGATACCGATACGCGTCACTTCCTCAGGCAACTTTGGCTGAGTCCGGGTCACACGGTTTTGCACCTGCACCTGCGCGTTGTCCAGGTCAGTGCCCAGGGCGAAGGTGATGGTCAGGGTCAGCTTGCCATCCGCGGTCGACTGCGACGACATGTACAACATGTTTTCGACGCCGGTGATGGCTTGCTCCAAAGGGGCAGCCACGGTTTCACCGATGACTTTAGGGTTGGCGCCCGGGAAGTTGGCACGGACCACCACGGTCGGTGGCACCACTTCCGGGTATTCGCTGATCGGCAGCTTGAACAGCGAGATCGCACCGGCGATCAGGATCAACAGCGAGAGCACCGCTGCGAAGATCGGCCGCGAAATGAAGAACTTGGAAAAATTCATCTTGAGTTGTATCCCTTAACCGCGTGGAGTCGCGACGGCTGCGAGCTTGGGCGCGGCTTTATCCGGCGCCACTTGCTCCAGGTTGCTGGCTTCAAGCGCTTGTCGTTGTTGTGCCAAGGCGGCGAGGGTTTCCTTGCTGGCCATCGGGATGGTTTCCGGTGCAACCGGCGATCCCGGGCGAATGCGCTGCAAGCCCTTCACGACGATGGTGTCGTCCTTGTTCAAACCGCTGCGCACGATGCGCAGGCCTTCGATCTTCGGCCCCAGTTCCACCGCGCGGTAAGCCGGCTTGTCGCCGTCCATCACCAGCACGAACTTCTTGCCAAGGTCGGTGCCCACGGCTTCGTCATTGATCAGCACGGCGGAGTAGGTGCCGCTGCCAACCAATTTGAGGCGGGCGTACAGGCCAGGGGTGTATTCGCCTTTGCTGTTATCAAACACGGCGCGACCGCGGATGGTGCCGGTGGCCGGGTTGACCTGGTTGTCGACGAAGTTCATCTGGCCCAGGTGCGGGTTGCCGGTTTCGTTGGACAGGCCCAGGTACACCGGGGTGGTTGCGCCACGACGGCCTTCGCGCGCCAGTTCGGTGTACTTGAGGTACACGCGCTCATCGGCGTCGAAGTAGGCGTAGACCTTGTCGGTGGAGACCACGCTGGTCAGCGCCGTGACGTCGGCGGTCACCAGGTTGCCGGCGGTGATTTCGGCACGGCTGACGCGGCCGCTGATCGGCGAGGTCACGCGGGTGAAGCTCAGGTTCAACTTGGCCAGGTCCAGTTGCGCCTGGATACCGGCAACGGCTGCGCGGGCTTCCTGGGCGGCGGTGGTACGCGAGTCAGCCAGTTCGGCGGAGATTGCGTTGCTCTGACGCAGGCGTTCGCCCCGTTGCGCTTCGTTATCGCTACGGGTGGCGGCGGCTTTCGTTTGGGCAAGCTGGGCTTCGAGGCGGCGCACTTCAGCCTGGAACGGACGCGGGTCGATCTGGAACAGCAGGTCGCCTTTCTTCACCAAGGCGCCTTCGGTGAAGGCCACCTGATCGATCTGGCCCGACACGCGCGGACGAATCTGCACGGTTTCCGGGGCTTCCAGACGGCCGGTGAATTCGTCCCACTCGTTGACCGGTTGTTCCAGCACCTTGGCCACGCTCACTTTTGCAGGGGGCATGGCGGCCGCTTGTTCCGGGGCTTTACCGCATGCGCTCATCACCACCACGGCCAAAATCGCCAAGGGGAAGCGCATATGTTTGAGTGACTGTTCCATGAGGTGCATCCGCCAATGTATTTGAGATGGGCGGATCATGCGCGGCGATGTGCTATGTCACGAATCGAATGAAGCAAAGGTAACTATCATTCGGAATGATATAAGCGCGAGGTTAGCCCTCTAGCATGGGGGGTTCGTTAGGGGGCTATCAATGGGCGTGATGACAAAAGAGTGTTGTGAAACCTGCAAGGAACCCTCTGGCGGCTGGTAGCGTGTTTATAGGCTCAACTGTTCATGAATGACGCCAGGAGGCTCCGATGCCTGCCGATGCTGACCGCCGTCGCGCCTCGTGGCGGGGGCTTTGTGAGGTCTCCCTTCTTCAGGAATGACCCACAGTGCATTGGCCATGTCGCCGTCCTGTAACCGTTCGGTGATGGCGACTTCCATGGCTTGGCGAAACGCATCCAGTTGTGGCCGGTCGGTCGAGTCGCCTCGGGCGTCCAGGTCATCCAACGTGCGTTGCCAGCCCGCCAGTGCAGGGTAGCTGCGTTTCAGGCTGCGCTTGCCAACCACAGCACTGAGCAACTGTGTGCACAAGTGCTGGCCTTGGGGCGTGAGGCCGTGGTAGCTGACAAACTCCTGCCGATTGGTCTCCATGCGGATGAAGCGAATATGCTCATCATAGCGATGGTGACGCGGATGAAAGAAGTCCAAGGATTCAACCGCCGGGTAACGGCTGGGGGCTACCGGGAAACCACCCCAGTCGGCTTTGCCCTTCACAGAGTTGCAGTCGACGCAGGAGATCGCCAGGTTGCGTGGCTGTAAGGCGAATTGCGGATAGGTATCGCGTGACAGTACATGTTCGATGGGCGCGGCACTGGCGTGGTTGAGCAGCCAGCGCTTGCAATAACAGCACCTGGGCTCCTGGCGGTTTTTCAACGCCAGGCGTAGGTGCTTTTTAATAGCGGCATACGCGGGATTCGTCGTGTCGCCCAATTCGCCCCAGACCGTTTTGTCATTGAGATGGGCTGCACTGCGCAACTTATGCAGCAATGCCATCTTTTCACGGTAGGTGAGCTTTTTCTTTGGCGCCTTCAGCTCATCGGGCTTGCTCGTCTTCATGCCAGCCCTTCCTGCGCAGCTAATGCAAAGGTCTCGTTGATAGCCCGTCCCGCCTGCTCAATCAGTTGCAGGTCCAGCTGGAAACGTTTGTCTTCAGCATTGCCTGAACTGACCATGATTGCGGTCATATAATCCAGGGCTTTCTTGAAGCCTTCCTGACGCTCGGCGTACTTTTCCGTGTCGTCTCGGTTGGTCGTTCGGATCGCCTCGGTGACCAGGGCCGCACAACGCTCCGCGACCTCACGATTGTGCGGTGTGTAGGTCTCAAAGCCCTTGAGCAGGATGGTTTCCACTGAGTGACGTTGCGCTGGCGCGATCTCAGTCAATTGACTGTCCTTGGCCATGAAACAATGACTGAGGTTGTCTTTGGCGTTGGCCACCAGCGTTGGCGAGTGGGTGGCGATCACGAATCGAGTCTGCAGCTGTTGGGCCATCAAGCTGAACAGGCTCGGCAGCAATTGTTGCCAGCCCACATGCAGGCTGACTTCCGGCTCATCGATCAGTAGCACTTTGCCCGGCCCGGCGCTTGCCGTGATTTTTGCGAACAGGACCAGCACCTGCTGTTCGCCGGAGCTGAGGTCGGTGAATTTCAGCAAGGTGGAGCTACCCTGCCGACTCAGCGCGAGGGTCAGCCCTTTGATCGAGACATTCGAGTGGACGGCGTCCGCCAATGAAATGACTTGGGCGGCCAGATCGAGCGGTTGCAACAATTCGTTGAAGGCGCCTTTGGGTGCAAGATACAGGCGCTGTTTGAGACCCAGGCGCTCGAGCACGCTTTCCAGCAAGGTCAGACGCTCAGGAATACCGACCGTTTCGATCAGCAGGTCGATCAACTTGCGTTCAATGGTTTGCGAGGAATAACCGGTGCTCGTTCGGTCGCCCAGATATCGATAATCCGGGTATTTTTCGCGGTCTGCCAAAGGAAAACGGTCAATGGGCCCGATCACGATCGCCACACTGGAAATTGATTGTTGCTTGAGGTGGTTGACCAGAGACGACAGCAATAGGCTTTTGCCTGCGCCGTTGTTACCAATGACGTAGATGCAAGCGGATAAATGATCGGATTGTCCCAGCAAGTGTTCCAGTGGGCGACGGTCGAGCAGTGAAACATCACGTTCGTGATCCTTGCGCTTCACCCGCCTGGCTGAAATGCCACTCTTGAGAACTTCCCGGGTTTCCAGTTGCGTGCAAATGCCATCGATAGGGCTATAACCCTCGTCGAACCAACGGGCGAACAGGCCTTGGAGCGAACCTAACTGTTTTGATTGAGGGTATCGGCTGGAATTCAGTGCTCCATTCGATCTCCAGACTTGGTATATCCCAGCGGCGAAACACGCCAGTTCTTCCGAGGTGACACCTCGGGTGACCTCCAGCAATTGGCGTGTGTCGATGCAAAGGGTCTGACCCGGTAGGGTTTTTTCGTCATTCAACAGCCAGGCACAGTGTCGGCTCGATTTGCCGGCATCGTTGTAACTGATGAAGTCAAGCACGGCTTCCAGCAAGTCCCTGTCGGATAAATGCTGCTTCAGCGCCTCCAGCGCCTTAGGATCATCGGTACTGCCGGACCGGAATACCACCAGCGTTCGACCGGTCATCGTCGGCCCGATGATCGTGCGTTCCTCAAGCAGATGCAGCAAGGTGCTGAAAGGACGTTTGAGGAACGACGGGTTGTCCAGCAGTGACAGTTCGGTGCGCTTGAAGTGGCGCGGATCAAGCTGGATCAGTTCGGCATCGATGCCCTGCACGACGAGCCTGAGCTGGGTCAAGTGTTGCAAGGGAGATTGCCGATCAACCAGCTTATAGTCGAATCTGTACTGATACAGTTCGAAATGCTTGATGAAAGCTTCACCGCTGTAGGGCGCAATGTCGATCAGCCCCTCCGCATGCGCAAGGCCCGCAGCGAGTGCGCCGCTGATGTGTGCATGGCGGCGATCAAAGCGTCCCTGGGTGACGATGTGATAGAAAAGTGAATCGAATAGATCGAGGCATTCTTCGCCATCCAGTTCCTCTGTGACCTCATCCAACAAGGCTGACAGCTGTTCGTAGGTCTGCTCGTCACACGTGGTGGACATGCTTGGGTGGCGACAATGCTCCATCAGCAAGTGCACGTTGGCCTGAGACGTGTCGTGATAGTTCCAATACTTGGCCTCCCGCTCCTGGGTCCACTTGGGACTGTCCCAATCGATCATCTGGGCGGCGAGTACGTAAAGCAGCGTCTGCTGAAACTGTCCTTCGCTCATCTGCCCTTGAAGTTGACTGTCCTGCGCACGTCTAAGCAACCTGCTCAGCCAGATGTGACTTTCTTCCATGAATTTCGACCCGGTACCAGTGGCGATAAAGACTGGGGAGTGCGCCCCGACGTTGAAGTCGGAAAGTCTACCTATCGAGCCGAGTGATGGCGAGTAGCCATTTATCCATCGCGAGAGGAGCAGGGCTGCGGGCATCTCTACCCGCAACCCCGTTTGCTACAACGTACCGAATGCCACCTGCACGGTCAGCGCGCCTTGATTATCCGCCAGGCCGATGCCGTTGCGCCCCTCCAGGTCATCATTGATGCACAGTTGCAGTTCGCCGCTTTGGCCGGGCGGAACCGCACCCTTGTCTCCCAGTAGAAACGGCGTACCGGAACTCCCCACGCGGCCCACCAATGCACCTTCGTTGGCTCCCGGCAAGGTGTAGCCAGGCTTGGCGATCAACCCCGGGCTGCCATTGCCATCGACCATGCCGCCCACCGGGCTGGCCAGCCATTTGCCACTTATGTAACGCACCCATCGTGGGCTCGGCCCGCTGATCTGCACGCCGGTGCCTTGCCACGGCTGGTTGGCCTGGACCTGCACCGTCGTGGCCTTGAGCTCGTTGCACAACGTATCGCCGGCCTGGATCGCCAGGGCTGCAATGGTCAGGCTGGGGTTGGACGTACCGGTGCTGGGGAACACGCCATCGCCCACCAGGAACAGGTTCTTGTGGTCCCACGTGCGTTGGTATTTGTCCACCACCGAGGTCGCGGGATCGTTGCCCATGCGGTAGGTGCCCATCAGATGCCCGGCCCCCTGGTACGAATAGGATTGTCCCTGGTAGTCGAACACGCCGGGCTGAATGTCCTGGGTCAGTTCGGTAGCGCCGAGCAATTCGGTGATGATGTGACTGGCGAGCAGGCGTGCTTGCTTGAATCCCTCCTTGGTGTAGTCCGACAGGTCATAGTGGATTTCTGGGCGCGGGATGCCCAGGCGGTCTTTGTACTGGCTGGACGGCACGATGTAGCAGTTGGCGTTGTCGGGATCCTTTTCCACCTGTTCCACCAGAAAGCCGATGCGGAACTGGCGTGTCAGCAGGTTATTGAGTTGCTGCACCAGCGCTGTGCCAAACAGTGCCTGGGACGGCACCGTTGAGGAGGGCAACGGGTTGGTGCGACTGACGTTGGTGCCGTCGATCAGGTCGGCGACGGTGGTGTAAGGGTCGCCGATCGGCCAGTTCCAGCCTTCATTGCCGATCTCGATGCGCCAGGCCGCGCGCTGACTACGGAAGGCACCATCGCGCAGGCTTTCGATACCTGAGGTGGACACTGGCCCACGGTACGGGAACACCGTCTTGCCTTCGGGCATCAGGCCCCACGCTAGGTAGATCGGGTGATCGGCCAGGCTGCGGCCGACCTGACCGCTGCTGTTGGCGACGCCTTTGGGCCAGGTGCTGCTGGTGGAGTTGAGCAATAGCTTGGGGGTTTCGATCGCGTGAGCGGCGATGACGTAGCGCTGTCCGGTAGCAACCCCTGTGGCCGTGGCCGGGCCGTCGCCGAGCTGGTACTGGATGAACTCGATGCCGCTGATGGTGCTGTCCGCCGCTACCGTCACCTTGCTGGCCACGGTTTTGTAGAGCACCCGCACATTGCCAGTGTTCAGAGCGTTGTTCATCGTTATAGTGGCGTCGTACTTGGCCTGGATCGGGCAGATCGGCGTGCAATTGGTATTGCCCGCGCACACGCGGCGCCCGGCATAGGGTTGGGAGTTGCGTCCGGCGGGTGTCGGGCTGACCACCAACGGCAAGCCGTCGAAGGACTGGCCCTGTACGGCGCTGACAAAGCTGCCGTCCACCAACGACAGCGGAATGCTGGTCATCGGGAACTGATAGTTGCTCGGGAAGGTGATGCCCAGGTAAGCCTGGTCGGCCACATCGGCAGCCACGCCGATTTCCGCTTCGGCACGGCAATAAGCGCTCTGCAGGTCGTTGTAACCGATCGGCCAGTCCATCCCCACGCCGTATAGCGATTTCATCTGGAAATCATGGGGCAGCATGCGCAGGCAGGTGGCTACCCAGTGCCAGGTTGTGCCGCCGCCCACCCGTTCATAGGTGCTGGTGAATGGCATGGGGCCTTTCTGCACCAAATAGCTGACGTCCGGGTTGTTCCAGCCATTGATCAGGTCGGCAATGGTCGCGCGGGGTGCATTCTGTTCGGCGGGATTGCGCGCTGGGCTCAGGGTACTCACTGGAGGGTAGGGGGACTCGGGTGTCTTCAGCGTTGCGGTGTAGAAACGCTCCAGGTATTGGTTACGGTTGGGCGGGATCTGCGGACCGGACTCCAGCACCAATACCTTCACCCCCGCCAATCCCAGTTGATAGGCAATCAGGCTGCCCGCCAGGCCAGCACCGACGATCACCACATCTGCTTGTTCAGTACTCATGACGATGCTCCTGTCTGGGCGCTGGCCGTTACGCCGGTGAAGTCCTCAAGACTCGGCGGTACTTCGTTCCAATAGCCGAAGAAGAACTCGCTGTAACCCATCGGGTGGGCCTGGGCCATTTTCCAGGCCCAGCTCTCGGTGTAAGCCTCACTGCTGACGACGGTTTGTTCGCCCGCGGTAAACGTCCCTTGTGCGTAGGGTTGGTACCACACGCCGAGCAGCCATAGTTTCATGATCGCGCGCGCCGCCAGTGCCGTCTGCGTAGTGGCCGGTTGGCCGTTCTGCATCAGGATTGCGTTGCCGATCTGCTGCGGCGTCGACTGGTCTGCCAGCAGCGTTGCGTATTGAGCGAGCAGGGCACTGAGCACGTTTTGCCCAAGCCTGGGGCCGATGAACGCAAGGAAGGTGGTGGGCAGGCCGATGGGATCTACGGACGGCGCCAGCAGCTCCTGATTGATACCGGTGAGCACCACACTCAGGCCGGTGAAGTTGTCCAGGTCGGTACTCATGGCTGACTCCCTGTTGCGCCGGTGGATTGGGCGCGCTCCAACAAGTAGGTGAAGTCCGCGAAGCTGGTGCGCGGCGATTGGGTCACGTGGGTGGCGGCATTGCCGTGGCAGGCGATGCAACTGGAAGATGCCTGGGGCACAGTGCCCTGGATGTAGGTCTCCAGCGTGGTATTGGCGAGGAACGACGGCGCTGGTTTGCCCAACGGGACAGTGGTCGAGATCTGACACGGCGGCTGGCCGGTGAGGGTCGGCCACTGAGTGCTGATCAACTGGTAATTGGCCCACACACTGTTGGGGTTCACCGTGCGCAACAGGTTTTGATAAGTGCTGTTAAGGGTTTTGGTGGCGTCGGTCAGCGGTATTTCCCGCACAATTTGCGAAGGTGTGGCCTTCACCGCCGGGTTCCACGGGCGGGGTGGCGGTTGGTTCACTTCGGCCTTGCTGCTGGCGTTGTAGAACAGGTACGGGCCAGTGCGCTCGGCAGGCGGTGTGGTTTTTTCCGGCGCGTTGTCGACGTGTTCGAAGGTGGACCATACCCACTGGGGGGCGCTGGTGGTCTTGTGCACGATGTGCAAGCCCACCAGCCCGACCGGCTCGGCGGTGCAGGACTCGGCCACTACCGGCCCTTTGCTTGGGTCGCTGTTGCCGGGGGTGTACACCAACGCGTCGACGGTGTGGAAGTTGCCAGGCTGGTCATTGCCGTCCAGCACTTTCCACGAAGCCTTGACCATCAACGCACCCACCTCGCGGCTGGTGGGGTTACCGCAGCTGAATGCCACGGTGTTGGTCGGGCTGGCAGAAAAGAACGCCTGTTGGCCCTGGATGCTGTACAGCCCGTTGTTGACGATGCCGTCGAACATCGGCTGGTTCACCACGATTTCATTGCGCGTATACACGCCGCTCTGATCCACCAATGGGCCGCTTTCAAATGGCTGGATAAACTCGTCGAGTACATCCGGCACCTTGCCCATTTGTTGCAACAACCGGCCGGAACCCTTGCCCTCACAGGCTTTAGGCACGGCAGCGGGGGCATGGTAGGGCTGCGGTTTCTGCCCTTGGGGCAGGAATATCTGGTAACTCTCGCGGTAGCTTTCCCATACCGTGGCCGCGTCCTCGTGGCCGATCTGCACCTTGGTATCGGGGGTGCCATCGGGCAGGGCCGGCCAGCTCAGGGCGATAAAGGTCTGCCAGGACATTTCATCGAAGTTTTCCTGCAGGCTGGTGAGGGAAAACGGCGGAGTCGCCGTGACATCGAAGGGAATTTGCGTAGACAGCGTGGGGGCCGCGACAACCACAGGGCTCAACAAGGCGCCGAACAGCGCGCAGCCGAGCCATGGCCTGGGCCGATGGGGTTCCATTCTCATCGTCATCTCCTTGGCATCAGGGCCAGGAGTTCGCCGGTCCGTCATGGACTCTTCACTGCGCCTCCTGGCACGTTTGTGAGCGTAGATAACGCGCTACCGGTGAGTGTTCGCGGGACTAGATTGTTTCGCAATAATCACAATTGCTGCTCAGGAGAGCAGGGAGGCAAGCCGGTTTGACAGGTCAATAGGCGCAACTATATTGGTGATGTCACGACGCAATCACAGGCCGCTCGCATGGAAGGGTATGGTTCGCTTCGACGTAGATTGCGAGGGTCGCGGCGACGTGGCCAGCTCACCTGCCTGGCCTTTTCTGGCATGTGTGCGTGTATGCCGGTGTTTGCCGGAGCGGAACCTGTCATTGATGGCACGACGGTCAGTTTCACACTGGTGCCGAGAACGCTGAATGACAGTGACATTCAGGTGTTCAACGGGGTACCCGCCCAGAGCGGCGACTGGCGTTCCATTGCGATTAGCCAATCGACGGGTGCAGGCCCCACCTGCACGGCCACGTTTGTCGGAAACGGCGTCCTGTTGACCGCCGCTCACTGCGTGGTGCTGGGCAACAACCGGTTCGCCTCGTCCATCCGCATAGGGCCGTTCAAGTACCGATGCGCTGTGGACGATGCCTATCTTTCAACGAAAGAGATGCCCAGTGTGCGTCATCCGGCAGACTATGCCCTGTGCCTTGCCGAACCCTATGGCGACAAGGTTCCCGATGAATTCCTGCACCTCGTCTGGGACACGCTGGACCTGCGTGCGGTAGCCAAAGACGATGTGTTGATGGTGGCCGGTTATGGCTGTGTCTCCTGGGCGTTCAACCCGTCCACCGGCCATATCAGCGAAGCCGCGCATGAAAAAATCCTGGCCGTTGGCGATTTCAAGGTCAATGCCCTGCAAGTCGACACGTTCTCCAGCGAGTCGGATGGCAAAACCCTCAGCGCGCTGTGTGCAGGCGATTCCGGAGGCCCGGCGTTCAGCGGTGTCAACGCGATGAAGCCCGGTGGTGCCCGTACCATTCGGGGAGTCGCTTCGAGACGGCGTATCGACCAGAGCACGGTGGTGTCGTACTTCGCGTCATTGTCGAGCGCGCGGTTCACGCAATTTCTGGCGTGTTGGAAAAAAGCCAATCCCACCGCTTATGTGAACGTCAAGCCCGCCGTTCCAAACGTACAGGAGGCCTCGGCATGCGTCAGTACCCTCTAATGACACTGGCTTGTGTGCTCGGCGGTCTGGCGTTGGAGGCCTCGGCCATCGATTCGCCGGGCAACGCTTCGACGTTCCGTGCGACCCGTCCCGAGTTGCCTGACGCGCTGGTCAATTATGTCGCGACCCATGCCGAACCCCGGTTGTTGGACCGAGCGACTTACCCAGCGGCCCATCAGGTCAGTGCCCAAGCCATGATTGAACTGCTCTGCGGCAAAAGGCAGTCCGGGTATGAGACCGTGTGGCGTGAGCGCAATGACCTGCCGAGTACATTCGACATGCATCAACCCCTGGGGGAGCAGGTCTACGCCATGAACTGGCCTGCGTGTTTTTACATCACCGATACGAGCAGCGAGTTCGTGGTACAGCCCAATCGCCCGCTGAGTGTCAAGTTCGTGGAGCGCATAGGTCGGGCGGGCACTACCCAGGAAATGCAACAGTATTTCCAGCGAGCCAACGTTGACAAGGTCCAACCCGGCGAGACGGTTTCTCTGCCGTTCGCAACCGAGTCCGTTACCTTCACGCCCAGTGTTGACCGGGCTGAGTTCGAGCGTGAAGTCGCTACGCGGGCCATCGACCCGGACGGCGTTTCCCGAACGGCCGCAATGAGGGTGACCACGCCGCCCAAACTGGCCGATGAGATCGTGACCGCTGTCAGCGAAACCGGCGTGGCATTGCCCGATTGCGTTGGCAGCCAGGCCACGCCTTTTGATGCAGTACGTGTCCGACATCTTCTGTCGGCACTGCGCCGTGACTATAAAAAGCCGCTCGACACGGTGACGGTCATGGTGCTGGACAACGGTTTCAGTGCGGCTCGTCTGACCGGTACCGAGTTGACCTTCGCCAGCAAGTTTCCCAAACCGCTGTTCCAACTGAGCGAAAACAACGGTGAAGAGGAGCTGGAAAGCCCGGTAGCCATCTCGGATGAGGTTCGCCTGCAATCGTTGATCCAGCTGGCCGATGTCAACGCTCCGCGCGCGATTGCCGGGCATGGCACGCACGTGACCGGTACGGTGATCGGCGGGCAATGGATGGACCCCGTATCTTCGTTGTTTGTTTCCGGTGACCAGGAAAGCTGGCTGCGCCTGCGCGTGATTCCGCTATCGGCCGGCACCCAACGGGTCTCGCGCATGGCGCTCAACGAAGCGATGTTCCGAGTCGGCCTGAGCCAGCCGAAAATCGTCAACATGAGTGTCCGTTACGGGTCCGAGCAGGACCTGAAGTTGAGAAAAGTCATCGGCGATAACCGGGGAACCCTGTTTGTCGTGGCGGCTGGAAACGACGCGCGGGATGTCAGCAGTCGATATGGGAATCAGACAGCGCTCATTCCGGCCAGCCTGGGTGGAGACGAAAACCCCAATGTCATCTCCGTCGGCGCTGAAAATGGTTACGGCTACCTCACCCCCTTCAGTAACTTCAGCGCTTCACGGGTCGATATCGCGGCATTGGGTTGCAACGTCGCATCGACGCTGGATGGCGAGCAGGTCGAGTTGCTCAGTGGCACCTCCCAAGCCGCCGCGCTGGTGAGTTTTGCCGCTACGTTGCTGGCACGCTACGGGCTGGACGCAACGGGCATCAAGCGCCGTCTGTTGATCAGCGGCGACCTTCTGGAAGGCGTGCTTCGGCTGGATAACGGCAACCTGCGCAAGGTGGCGGCGAATGATCAAGCCCCTGTGCGCATATATTCGCGTTCGCGGGTGAATATCGAAAAGGCTTTGCTGTTCAACCGGGACTACCTGCGTTTGCGGGTAACGGACACGGCGAGTAGCGACGCACCAGCAAAGGAGGTCGAGCTGTTAGGCAACCTTCAGGTACAGGGGGCGATCGACTGTGGCGTGGCGACTGACGGGCAGCACATTTTTGCGCTCAAGCGCAGTGCTTCCGGCAGTTTGTGGTGCTTCCGGCATGACCAGCTCGAGCCTTCACTCGCCTCCCTGGGGGAAGACTTTCAGGTGATCGTTCAGGTTCGTGAAGAACTCAACGTCGCGGCGGGTGGGGCATCACGTTACACCAAGGGGCAAACATTCGAAGTGGCCTTGGGCGATCTTCAGGAATTCATTCGTTCGGACACCTACTTGCGTGTCACACAGGAGGGCAGGTGATATGCGCTATTTCGGCACGGCTATTGCGGTTGCGGCATGTTTCACCACAGCGGGTTGCACGACCCACCTTCAATCGCACACGCCTTCTGACAAGGGCATTACGCAAGGGGCCACGTATCATTTGCCGGAACTGCACTATGACGTAGAGGTGAAACGCACCCTGACCCAGTGCCCCATTCTCCCGGATCAACACCATCCTGATGTGGTCGGTCAGGTTGAGTTCCAGACCCGTGCGACCGCGACGCCGCGCACTGTTGCCGGGCAGGAGGTGGTGATTGACGTGGAGGCATTGTCGGCGTTTACCAAAATCACCAGCTTTGACCTGGAGCGCTATCCCAGCGGCATCATCAAATCGGTCAACGCCAAAGTGGATGACCGCACGGCGGATGTGGCCAAGGAAGCGTTCAAGGCGATTGTCAGTGTCGGCAAGATAGCGATCGGGCTACCCACGCCGACGGCGACGGGCGAGGGGCTGATCCAGCGTAATGCCTTCCTGGCATGCAGTGCCAATGCCAGCCAGCAGGTGGCGGCCGTGCCGGTGTTGCGCCAAGCGGTAAAAGACCGCGATGCAGCGCTGAAAACAGCTGCAGAGGCGCTGAAGGCGTTCGAGGAAGACCACCCGGCGGCGTCGCGTAAAGGCGCCTTGGTGAAGCAGGCTGCCCAGTTGACACGCGCGCAACGAGTGGCGAAGGACGCTCAGACGGCGGCAAACGAAGCGCTGACCAAGGCCCTTGACGAAATTACGGTGGTCTCTCGGTTTACTTACGTGCCAGGGCAGACCTCTGCGGATCGGCCCGTCCTGGCCGCTCGCCACCTCCAGAAGTTCAAAAGTTGCCGCGGGGAGCAACTGCCTGTTGTGCCTGCTACTGGGGAGGTCAATGGTGTCTATAACGGCCTGGTGGATGCGGTGGGAGGCAACACATCGCCGCAATCCATTGTGCAAGTACGGTCCTGGTCCAGTGACAGGGCCGGAAAACAGCGCTGGCTTGTGCATGCCCTGGGGCCTGACCTCACGCTCGATTGCGATGCGTCAATCCAGGCGCAGGCCCTCTGGGGGGATGCCGATGGCCAGCCAAATGCGGTCGAGCGCGCTGAAATAGCGTCTGCCGTGCAGTCGGTCTGGAAAAACACCGTGGCTCTGGATGAAATCAACCTGGTCACCCGAAGCCTGCAAGGTACCGATGTGCTGGTTACCACCCACACGCTGTCGTCGACCCGTCATGCGTTGGCGCTGGGTGATACGCCGACTTGCACCGCCGAGGGTGAACGGCGCTGTGGCATTCTTTATAGAACGCCTTTGCCGGCGCGCTTGCGTATCTGTCGCTATCTGTCAGACGAGCAAGGTATCGCCAACCCGGAGCAATGCAACGGTTTGAGCGGTACTGACCCGGCAGTGCTGGTCACGGACGAGCGCCCCATTCCACAGTTGGGGCACCTGGCGTCACTGGGCTTGCGCAACGGCCCGTTCACCAACAACGAACTGTCGGCCTCGTTCAACGAGGACGGAAGCCTGATCACGATGGGCTACAAGAAGCCTCGCGCAGAAGCCGTCGCCGTTGGCGAAACGCTCAATTCGGGGCTCGACGCAGTGACCGCCATCAAGCTCTATTCGAACGCCAGAGAACTGCGTGATCTGGCACAGGACAAGGCCGTCGCCGATGCTCAGGTTGCGTTGCTCAACGCTCAGAAGGCGCTGCTTCAGCCACGGCAAATCACTGCGCTGGAGAACGAGGCCAACCTGCTCAAGGCCCAGGGCGCGTTGGTCGATGCACAGATTCAATTGCACAAGAAACAGGCTGAGCTGCAGGCTCTGACCGACCCGGTTGACGCGGGGGCAACACCGTGACTGGCCGGCCTAGACTCATGCCGGACGTTCTCGTTCTACGTCCGGTTCGAGGGGCGCATGTAGCTACCCAAGACATGGTCCCAGAGCGGCGAAGACACACCGAAATTCTTCTCGATGCCCTTGCGGTGATGCAAGTCGTGATTGGCCACCAACCGAGGAATAAACCGGTACGCCCAATGCTCGGGACGATGCATCACGTAATGCACCGAGATATAGAAAAAGTAACCCGCAACGGCCCCGATAAACACCGACGTCAGTTCCACGTACCAGGCGCACAGCAATAGCAGCGCAAAGGTGGAACTGGTCTTCCAGCTGGATACGCCGATGTAAGCCAGTACATCCAGGTGATGGGTCCAGTGTTCGCGGCGATACAGCGAGTGAAACAGGAAGCGATGCGCCGAATATTCCACCAGCGTCCAGGCCAGCAGGCCTGCGACGATTTGAACGGGGTCAACGGGGGCGAGGTACAGCGCCAGCAGGATAAACAGGGGGACGGTGAAGAAGTCGAGGTAATACGCGACGGATGACATCAGCCATTTGTTTGAAGCGGCCATGGGCAGAAAATCCTTGTAGTGCTCAAGGGTTGAGTGAAGTGCCCGGCTCTCCAGGCAGGAAGACTATCCCTTGGGGATGATGCTACATGCTGTAGGAAAATTCCCGGCGCATTGGGTGTCCGGGATCACACTCTGGTGTTTACGTCGCTGAAGCGTTCGTGCCAGTCTCTCGGCAGGCGGCAAGGGGCCGCCTGGTACATCAGGAGATTGACGTGGGTAAGTACTTCGATAATTCAGGGCTGTTCAAGATGACTTCGTATCGCGGCATCCGCTCCACACGCAGCGCCATCACGGGCTGGGAGCTGAAAAACCTGTCCCTGAATACGAAGGAATTTTTGACATGTCCAAAGAACTACTCGGAGTTTCTGCTCTAGGCCTGATGGTATTGGGTGAGTTTTGTGCGATCTACAGCGAGGTAGCCACCGCCCGGCTTGCGCAAGTGGATAACGGCGCCTGGTCGGCCTTTGTCGTGCCGGTCCTGCTGATGTGCTTTGCAGGGTTGTGCCTGCTGGGGGCGTATTGGCTTGGCTATGTAGCGGTGGGTGACATTTGGGTGGTCACTGTGGTTTCCGTCACGTCGTTGTTGCTGCTTGAGCCGTTGGTGGTGTGGTGTCTGTTCCAGGAGATGCCGGGGCGCGGAGCGCTGGTCGGATTTGTCCTGGGGGCGTTGGGGATGCTGGCTACGGTTTTGCTGTAGATGCATGCAGGCTGGCTCGAACCGCAATGGTCGAGCCAGTTGTTAATCCGCTATTCGCTCTTACCTGTCCTGTAAACCCTAAATGCATCAATGCTCAGCCAAAATGGGATTTCATCCGTTTGTTGGTTAAGTATTTGATGCCAAAAGATTAAATTCCCGACCATCCAATCTGAATGTTTCAGCTCTGAAACAATTTCGTACATTTAATTGACGCCATCAAAACGCCACCATAAGATCGCCGCAAACAAATAGTGGCACAAAGCCATTTAGAGGGATCTAAGATGTGGCGTTCGGTACGTCGGACCAGGCTCAGCCTGCTGTCCGCTTTTTTTTGCCTGGGCACAGCCAGCTTGGCTCAAGGCGCCACTCCACCGAACACGCCAGGCGTCACTGACCTGATCCGCGATCGCCAGGACCGTCTGCTCGAAGAGCAGCAACGCCGCCTCGACGAACTCAAAGACCTGCCCGGCAAAACCGCCGCCCCAGCCAAACCGTCAGCACCTGCCGACACCCGCTGCTTCCCCATCAAAACCATCGAACTCAGCGGCGCCGACGCCCTGTCCGAAGGCGAGCGCGACAGCCTGCTCAAATCCTACATCGGCCAATGCCTCGGCGTGCCGCAGCTCAACGAGCTGCTCAAGGCCATTACCGACCATTACCTCGGTAAAGGCCTGGTCACCAGCCGTGCCTATCTGCCACAGCAGGACCTCTCCAGCGGCAACCTGAAGGTGCAGGTGATCGAAGGCCGCCTCGAAGGGATGAAGGGCGAGCAGGGCAGCGGCATCAGCGATCGCCAACTGGCCATGACCTTCCCCGGCAAACCCGGCGACCTGCTCAACCTGCGTGAAATCGAGCAGATGGTTGACCAGTTGAACCGTCTGCCGTCGAACCAGGCGCAGATGGAATTGGCCCCCGGCAAGGCCGTCGGTGGCAGCGACGTGCTGGTGAAGAACGCCCCACAGAAACCCTGGCGCGTCGGCCTGTCGCGCCACAACGGCGGCCAACGCAGCACCGGCGAACAGCAGTGGGGCGCGAGCCTGGACTGGGACAACCCGCTCGGCCTGGCCGACCAACTCTCCCTGCGCGGCGGCCATGATGCGGTGAGCGACCACCAGAAAACCTCGCGCAACTCGATGCTCAATTACAACCTGCCCTTTGGCTGGTGGAACCTCAATTACAGCTACAGCGAGTCTGAATACCGCTCCCTGGCGCAGGCCAGCAACTTCAACTTCAAGCAGTCCGGTGACAGCCAGAACCATCAGTTGCGCCTGGAGCGGGTGATCCACCGCGACTCGCTGAGCAAAACCTCCCTCAGCACCGGCGTGGCTTACCTGCGCACCAACAACTTCATCGAAGACAGCAAGCTGGCCCTGAGCAGCAACCGCCTGAGCGAAGCGCAATTCGGCATCAACCACGGCCGGCGTATTGGCGGCTCATTCCTCAACATCGACCTGGGCATGCAGGACGGCATCGGCGCCTTCGACGCCCAGGCCAATCACAACCCGCGCCCGGGCCAACCGGATGCGCGCTACCGCAAATACACCGCGACGCTCAGCTACCTGTACCCCTTCAAGCTGTGGGGCGAGTCGTTCAGTTTCAGCAGCCTGATGACCGGCCAGCGCAGCGAAGACGTGCTCTTCAGCCCACAACGCATGAGCCTGGGCGGGCAGTCGTCGATTCGTGGCTACAAGGACCAGACCCTCAGCGGCGACAGCGGCGGCTACTGGCGCAACGACCTGCGCTGGAGCCGCCCGGTGACCTGGGCCTGGCTGCAACCGGTGCTCAGCGAATACGGCACCAGCCTCGGTTACGACCAGGGCGTGATCAGCCACGGCCGTTACAACGCCGAGCAGCATGGGCGCATGAGCAGCAACTCGGTCGACCTGTTTGCGCGCGGCCAGAACGTCGCCGCCACGGTGACCTTCGCACACTCTTTGGAAAGACCGGGGCCGATCACCGAGCGTGAAGCGCCGATCTATTTTCGCCTGGATTTCTTCCTTTAAATCTTTACCGCCCTTTGGGCATCGAGACACGACATGGATGTTCGTCAGTTCGCTTTCCTCGCGCGCCAACCTGCTGCGGCCGTAAAAAACCGTACTACCTTCCTGGGCATGCCCAAGCGTGGGCTGGCATTGGTTTTGGCCAACGCCATGTTCTGGCAACCGTTGCTGGCCCAGGCGGACGGTATCGCAGTAAGCGGGCCGGGGACCACGCTGGGGCAGGCGGGCAATGGCGTGCCGATCGTCAATATCGCAGCGCCGAATGCCAGCGGGCTGTCGCATAACCAGTTCAAGGACTACAACGTCGGCGCCAACGGCCTCATCCTCAACAACGCGACGAATCGCACCGAGTCCACGCAGCTGGGCGGGATCATTCTCGGCAACAGCAACCTCAGCGGTCGCGCCGCCAGCACCATCCTCAATGAAGTCAACGGCGGTAGCCCAAGCCAGCTACGCGGCTACACCGAAGTGGCGGGCCAATCCGCTCATGTGATCGTCGCCAACCCATACGGCATCACCTGCAATGGCTGCGGATTTATCAATACACCACAGGCGACGCTGACCACCGGTAAAGCAGTGATTGAAAACGGCCAGGTCGGCCGCTATCAGGTCGATCAAGGCAACGTCTCCATCGAAGGCGCCGGGCTCAACGCCAACAATATCGACCGCTTCGAAATCATCACCCGCTCGGCCAAGCTCAATGCCGAGATCCAGGCCAAGAGCCTGACGATCATCGCCGGCGCCAACGATGTCGATGCCAAGACCCTGAAAACTACGGCACGTGCCGCTGACCCGGCGACCGCCCCTCAACTGGCTATCGACTCTTCGGCGTTGGGCGGTATGTACGCCGGCGCAATCAAGCTGGTCAGCAGTGAAGCCGGCGTAGGCGTGAAGCTCGACGGCAAGATGCTCGCCAGTGGCGGTGACATGCAGTTGGATGCCAATGGTCATTTGAGCCTGGTGGAAACCTCTGCGACCGGTGCCGTCAACGTCAAGGCTGCCAGCCTGGAAGCCAAAGGGCCGGTCTACGCCGGCACCACACTGGACATCAAGACCCAAGGCGACCTGACCAGCCAGAACAACCTTGTCGCCAAGGACCGCATCACGCTCGCCAGTGGCGGCCAGTTGACCAACAACGGCATTATCGAAGCCGGGGTCAATCTCGATAACACCCGCAATACCGAGGGCGATGTCAGCATCCACGCGCAAAGCCTCGGCAACCTTGGCAAGACCATCCTTGCCAGCCGTGACCTCGACATCACCACCACCCAGACCCTGAACAACAAAGGCGGCACCCTGAGCGGGCAGCGGCAGACGACCGTCACCGCCGGCACCCTCGACAACAGCAACAAGGGCCGGGTGCTCAGCGCCGACGGTCTGACCTTGACTGCCGACAAAGCGGTGAACGACCAGGGCGGTCTGATCGCCAGCAACGGCGACCTGGTGGCCAACGTCGGCGAACTGAGCAATCGCGACGGGGAAATTTCCAGCCTGGCCGATGTCACCCTGAGTGTCGCCAGCCTCGATAACACCTCGGGCCTGATCGCGGCTGAAAAGGGATTCGGTCTCACTGCCAGCGGCGCGATCAATAACCGTGACGGCACCTTGTCGAGTTCAACCCAGGTCACGTTGAAAGGCCTCAGCCTGGACAATACCCGGGGGCAGATCACCGGCGACCTGGGCTTGAGCATCGACCTCAGCGGCGCCTTGGATAACCACGCGGGGACCTTGGGTTCCGGCAAGGGCCTGACCCTGACCGCCGCCAGCCTGGACAACCGCGCGGCGGGCACGGTGCTGGCAGCCGGCGGCACACTGAGCGCCACCCTCCAAGGCGTATTCGACAACCGTGAACAGGGCAAGCTGCGCGCCACGGACAGCATCGAACTGGGCACCGGCAGCCTGGACAATCGCGGCGGCAGCCTGGCGGGCAAGGGTCACCTGACCTTGCGCGGCGGTTCGGCGGACAATCGTGGCGGCCTGATCCAGGCCGACAAGGACCTCACGCTGCGGGTCGATCAACTGGACAACCGCGACAAGGGCAACCTGGTTGCCAAGGCGGCCATCGGCTTTGAAGGCGTCCGTCTGGACAACAGCGGCGGCCTGCTCAGCTCGGTCGGCCCGGTCAATCTCAAGGCCAAGGAGGTGGTTAACACCTTGGGCCGTATTGCCAGCCAGGCCGACCTCGAAGCCCGCATCGACAGCCTGAGCCAGCAGGGCGGGGCGTTGGTGGCCCAGGGCTCTCTGCTGCTGACCGGCAAAAATCTCGACAACCGTAACGGCGGCACGCTCGCCAGCACCCAGGGCCTGACCGTCCAGGTCGAACAGATCGACAACCGGGCCGGCGAGCTTTCCAGCACCCACGGCAGCGTCAATGTCAGTGGCCAGCGCCTGGACAACAGCGATGGCGGCAAGCTGTTGGCTGAAACTGATCTTGGCGTCGCTGTGGCACACGTGATCAACCAGACCCAGGGCCGTCTGTTCGCCAAGGGCAGCGTTAACCTCAACGGCACCCAACTGGATAACAGCGGCGGGACTCTCGCCGCCCTCAAAGGCCTGGATATCCGCCTCGATGGCGCGCTGCTCAACAACAGCGGCTTTCTCAGCAGCGAAGGTGCCGTGGGCCTCAAGGTTGGCAGCCTGGATAACACGGCCGGTAAGCTCGGCAGCGCCGCAGACCTGTCGATCGACAGCCGTGGCGCGGTGCTCAATCAGCGCGGTTCGATCCTCACAGACCAGGGCCTGGTACTCGCCAGTACAAGTCTCGACAACAGCCACGCAGGCCTGATCAGCGGCCAGGGCGCGACCCGCGTCACCACCGGCACCCTCGACAATAGCCAGAGCGGCCGGCTGACCAGCGACGACCGCCTGGACCTGACGGCCACCCAGGTCAGTAACGGTGCTTCCGGCCGTATTGCCAGTGCCAAGGACCTGACCGTAAGCCTCACCGGCCTCGACCAGCAGGGCGGCGAGCTCTTCAGCAAGACCCAACTGAGCCTCGACCTGAACAACGGCCGCCTGGACAACAGCGGCGGCCTGATCAACGGCCCGCTGCTGGTGCTCAAGAACCTCGACGAGGTGGTCAACAGGGGCGGTGAAATCTCCAGCGCCCAGGCCTTTGCCCTGGCTGCTAAAAGCCTCGACAACAGCGCAGGCAAGTTGCTGAGCAACCAGGGCCTGACCCTGCGTATCGATCAGGCGCTTAACAACATCAAGGGGCTGGTGGCTGCCGCGTCTCTCGACAGCCGTAGCGCCAGCCTGGACAACAGCCAGGGCCTGGTCAGCAGCCGGGGTGCGGTCGACCTCGGGGTGAGCGGGGCGTTTATCAACCAGGGCGGCACCCTGGTGGGCGACGGCGCGCTCCTGTTGACCGCCAACAGCCTGGATAACAGCAACGGCGCCGTCTCCGGCAAGGCCGATGTCACGGCGAATATCGCCGCCCTGGACAACCGCAACGGCAAGCTGATCGCCAGCGGTGCGCTGGCCCTGAGCGGGGCCTCCGTGGATAACCGCCTGAACGGTCTGGTCGGGGCGACAAAAGCGCTGACACTCGATGTCGACGCGATCGACAACCGTGGCGGCGAACTCTCCAGCAGCGCCGATATCCGCCTGACTGGCAAACGCCTGGACAACAGCGACAGCGGCAAGCTGCTCGCCGATACCGCGCTGACCCTCGAAATGGCTCAGGTGCTCAACCGCAATCTGGGACTGCTCAAGGGCAAGACCGGTGTCACGCTGGATGGCCAGACCCTCGACAATACCGGCGGCCAGCTACTCAGTGGCCAAGATGCACGCGTCACCCTCGGCGCTGACCTCGACAACAGCGCAGGCCTGATCAGCAGCGAAGGCCAACTGGATATCACCAGTGCCGGGCTAACCAACACTGCCGGCAGCCTGTCGAGTGCCGGGGCGCTCAAGGTCAAGGCTAACGGCGCCTTGGGTAACAGCGGCGGACGCCTGGTCAGTGACAGCGGTATCAAGCTGAGCAGTGAGCGCCTCGACAATTCCCAGCTGGGTGTTATCAGTGGTAAGGGGGCGGTCACGGTCAGTACCGGGGCCTATGACAATAACACCGGCAGCCTGAGCAGCGGCGACAGCCTGACCCTGACGGCAGGGCAGGTCAGCAACAAGAACGGCCGCATCGGCAGCGACAAGGCCTTGGTTGCCAGCGTCACCGGCCTCGACCAGCAGGACGGCAAGCTCTTCAGCAACACGGCACTGACCCTGGACCTGAACAACGGACAACTGAATAACCAGAACGGCCTGATCAATGCGCCGTCACTGGTGCTCAACAACCTCAAGGGCGTAAACAACAGCGGCGGTGAGATCTCCAGTGCGCAGGCCTTCGCATTGGCCGCCGACAGCCTGGATAACAGCAACGGCAAACTGCTGAGTAACCAGGGCGTGACTCTGCGGATCAATCAGGCACTGAGCAACCTTAAAGGCCAGATCGCCGCCGCCGCGCTCGATCTCCGCGCCGCCAGCCTCGACAACAGCGGCGGCGTCGTGACCAGCCGTGGCGACCTCGCCCTGACCACCAGCGGCCAACTGAGCAACCGCAACCAGGGCCTGATCAACGCTGCCCAAACCCTGAACGTCAGCAGCGCCGACCTCGACAACCAAGGCGGTAGCCTGCTGGGTGCCAGCGCCGTGACCCTCAACGCCATGGCCCTGAACAACAGCGCCAAGGGCCTGATCAACAGCCAGGGCGGCCTGACGATCAACGCCAACAACCTGGATTCCGGCAGTGGCGGCGAAGTCTCGGCCAAGGGCGATATCGACCTGACCCTCGGCGCGCTGGCCCAGAACGGCGGCCGCCTGCTCGGCGACCAGGCTATTCGCCTTGACCTGGCGGGCGGTGATCTCGACAACCGCAACGGCCTGCTCAACGCCAAGGGCCCCCTGACCCTCAACCGTTTGCGCGACCTGAGCAATCAGGGCGGCGAAATCTCCAGCAGCCAGAGCTTCAACCTCACCGCACGCACGCTGGACAATAGCGGCGGCAAGCTGATCAGCAACAACCAGTTGGGCGTGACCGGCAACAACCTGATCAACCAGGGCGGCCTGGTTTCCGGTTGGCAAGGGCTGGCCGTCAACGGCGCGAGCCTGGACAACCGCAATAGCGGCACCTTGTCCAGTCGCAGCGGTAACCTGGATGTCAACCTCAGTGGCGCATTGCTCAACAGCAACGCCGGTGCGCTGGTCAGCCAGCAGGCCCTGACCGTCAACGCGGCCAGCCTGGACAACAGCGCCGGTATTCTTTCCAGTGGCGCGGCTCAGCGCCTGACAGTCAGCGGTGTGTTGAACAACGCCCAGGGCGGCTCCATCGACAGCGCCGCCACCCTGACACTGCGCGCCATGGCCCTGAACAACAGCGGCAGTATCAGCGCGCAACAGGCCCTGGATTTCACCGGCACCACCCTGGACAACCGCAACGGAACCCTGAGTGGTAAGGGCGCGGTCAGCCTCGATCTGCTCGGCGCTCTGACCAACAGCGACGGCAAGCTCGCCAGCGGCGGACCGCTGGTCATCAGCCGCAGCAGCCAAGTCGACAACCAGGGCGGCCAACTGGTCAGCCAAGGCTTACTGAGCCTGCTCACTGGCAGCCTGGATAACCGCAATCGCGGTACCGTCGCGGCCAATGACAACCTGGTGATCGGCAGCACCGGCGCCGTACAGAACAACAGTGACGGTCTGATCTACAGCCAGAACGGCGACGTACGCCTCAACGCCGCGAGCCTTGCCAACGGCAAGGGATCCCTGCAGGCACACGGTGCACTGAACCTGACGGTCAGCGGTGATATCGACAACCAGAGCGGCAGGCTGATCTCCCAGAATGGCGACCTGAGCGTCGGCGCGGCCAACCTCGACAACCGTGGCGGTACCCTGGCCAGCATCCAGGGCGCCATCGACGGCCGTATCGTCGGCGTGCTGAAAAACGGCTATGACCTGAACAACAATCGCCAGGGCGGTATCCTCCAGGCCCAGCGCCTTACCCTCAGCGCCCTGGGCGGGACCGACAACTACGGCGGACGGATCGCGGCGCAAAGCGGCGATGCCCTGATCACCACCGGCGACTTCGACAACCGCAATGGCGGCCTGTACGCCAAGGGCCTGGTACAGGTCCGCGGCAACAACTTCGACAACAGCGGCGATAACGACGGGCAGATCGCCGGCCAGCGAATCGACCTCAGCCTCAACGGCGCGCTGAACAACCGCCTGGGCGTGATTGAAAGCGACAGCAGTTTGAGCGTGCGCGC
Organism: Pseudomonas sp. TE24901; assembly: GCF_054058375.1. NCBI lineage: Bacteria > Pseudomonadati > Pseudomonadota > Gammaproteobacteria > Pseudomonadales > Pseudomonadaceae > Pseudomonas > Pseudomonas sp. TE24901. The sequence continues at coordinate 373,646 of NZ_JBSSAF010000005.1, read as the reverse complement.
GGCCAGCCTCGATAACCAGACCGGACAGATCCGTGCACTGGGCGCCAGCGGCAAGACCGACTTCCAGATCGGCGGCCTGTTCGACAACCGCAACGGCAAGCTGGAAACCGCCAACAGCGACCTGACCCTCAATGCCGCCAGCTTCCAGAACCTCGGCGGCAGCCTGCTGCACGTGGGCAACGGCACCTTTGATATCAGCACCGCCAATATCACCAACGCCGGCGGCAGCCTGGTCACCCGTGGTGGCCTGACGCTCACGGCGGACAGCTGGACCAACAGCAGCGTGATCCAGGCCGGACGCCTGACGGTGAACGTCAACACCCTTAACCAGACGGCGGGCGGGCAATTGCTGGCCTCCGAGAGCCTGACCGGCAACGGCGGCAACTGGAACAACGATGGGTTGATTGCCAGTGACGGCACGGCCAACCTGACCCTTGGCGGCACCTACGGCGGCAGCGGGCGCTACAGCAGCGTCGGCACCCTGGGACTGAGCGCGGCTCAGGTGAACCTGGACGCTGCCACGAGCATTGCCGGCGGCGCAGATACCACGATCAATGCCGGTGGCTTGAGCAACGCCGGGCGCCTGACGTCCAACGGCTCGATGACCGTCACCGCCAATGGCATCGGCAACACGGGCACGCTGGGCGCGGCCCAGGACCTGACGCTGAAGACGCCCACCCTGGTGAACGACCACGGCCTGATCTTCAGTGGCCGCAACATGGGCTTGCTGGTCAATGACTTCACCAACAACAACGGCAATGTCTACAGCATCGGCAACCTGAACATCTCGGGCCTCAATGGCGGTCGCGCCAACAGCGTGACCAACCTGGCGTCCTCGATCAACGTTGATGGGGATTTCTCGCTGTCGGCCAACAGTTTCAACAACAAGACCGAAGGGGTTATTGGCATAGAGCGGCTGGTGTCGGGCGACATCACGTTTAACGGCAGTACGTTTTATATCGCTGAAAACTACACCTCGGAGTCGACCATCAGCGGCACGCGAGCGAGCGTGGCGGTGGCCGGAAACATTGAGGGTGATGTCGGCCGTTTTTCCAACACCGCCTCGACGATTTCCGCTGGCAAGAATATTCGCCTGAACGTGGACACCTTCGAGAACCTGGGCTTGGAGGCCGGCAACTTCACCCGTAACCGGGTCTATACCGGCGTGCGCAATGTCTTCAATAACAAAACCATGTCGAGCGACGCGCTGGAAGCTTACGCGCGACGATATTCCCAGTACGTCTACCGATACACCAAGACCGTGCATGAACCCGATAAAGGCGGGACTCACACCGAGCTCAACGATTACGGCAAGCAAAAAACCAATACCTTGAACGCCAATTTCGGCCAGGGACCGGATGTGGCCGTTCCTGCTGGCATCCTGGCGGGCAACCTCAACAGTGACAACAAGGTGTTTACCGCAGGGGGTGGCAGTGTTGCTTCGGTGGTCCAGGCCGGCCAGGCGATACAGATCAACGCCAAGAACACCATCGACAACAGCAACCTGCATGCCAATACCCAGTTCTCCGGGACGACGAAAAGCGGGGCCGGTACCCAGGTCGGCAACGTGGCCAAGCCGACGGTCGTCTACTTGAACCCACAGTTGCCGCCGAACCTGGCCCAGCAGCGGGTGGATCCGCTGGCGTCCCAAGGTTTCAGCCTGCCCAGCGGGCAAAACGGTCTGTTCCGCCTGAGCGGGCAGGGTGGTTCTGCGACCCAGGCCAGCCAAGCCAGCACCGGGTCACAGACCTGGAGCATGGGCAGCGCGGCAGTCAGCAATGCCCAGCGGCAACAGGGCGCGGATGACGTGCAGGCGCGCAACCTGCAGTTCAGCGATGCGGCGCGGATCGCCGCGAGCACGCTTCAACTCGAACAAACGACCCGCCAGGCCACGGGCGGCGGTGTGTCCGGCAGCGTGATCAATGTCAATACTCCGGGTGATTCCGGCAGTGTCCAGTTACCGGGTCAGGTGGGCGGGATTTCGCCGGTAGGCAGCCAGGTCATCACTCGCGTGCAGGGCCTGCCGGACACCTCGGGCAGGTCCAATCCGCAGAAGTACCTGATCGAAACCAACCCGGTACTCACCGACCTCAAGCAGTTCATGAGTTCGGACTACCTGCTGGCGAATCTCGGCTACAACCCTGATCAAAGCGCCAAACGCCTGGGCGACGGTTTCTATGAGCAGAAGCTGATCCAGCAGGCGGTGGTCGAGCGTACCGGTCAACGTTTCATCGATGGCCAGACCTCTGACGAAGCGCTTTACAAGTACCTGATGGACAACGCCATCAAGAGCAAGCAACAGCTCGACCTGTCGGTGGGGGTCAGCCTGACGTCCCAGCAGGTCGCGGCGCTGACCCACGATATCGTCTGGCTTGAAGAGCATGAGGTCAATGGCGAGAAGGTCCTGGTGCCGGTGCTTTACCTGGCCCAGGCCACCAATCGCCTGGCGCCGAACGGGGCGCTGATTCAGGGCGCGGATGTCACGCTGATTGCCGGCAAGGACCTGAATAACGCCGGTACGTTGCGGGCGAGCAACAACCTTTCTGCCACTGCGTTTAACAATCTGGTCAACAGCGGTTTGATCGAGGCTGGTAACCGCCTGGATCTGCTGGCAGGTAACGACATTGTCAATAAGGCGGGCGGTGTCATCGCGGGGCGTGACATCACCATGACCGCCGTCGCCGGCGATGTGATCAACCAACGCACGGTGGCGGGCAATGACGTCAATTACAAAGGGTACAGCGGGCACAACGAGTATGCCGACAGCGGCGCTCGGATAGAGGCGGCGAACGACCTGACCATCAACGCCGCGCGTGATTTCGTCAGCACCGGCAGCACGTTGCAAAGTGGCGGTGACACTAAGATTACCGCGGGCCGGGATGCCATTATTGGCGCTGCTGAGCAGCACAACAGCGTGGTGGCTGGCGCCAAGAGCAACAGCGTTACCCAGTACGGCTCGGATGTAACGGTGGGGCGTGACCTCTCTGTCCTGGCGGGGCGTGATCTGGCGGTGGTTGCCAGCCAAATAGAGGCAAACCGCAACATCGATTTTGACGCAGGCGCAAACCTGACGGTGACTTCGGCTGCCGACGAAAGCCATTCGTATTCCAAGTCGAAGAAGGTCACGGCGCAGGAAGACCACGTCAAACAAGTTTCCAGTGTCATCAGCGCCGGGCAAGACGTTACGTTCAATGCCGGCAAAGATATGGAGCTGATCTCGAGTCGCATCAATGCCGGCAACGAGGCGTACCTGGTAGCGGCTGGAAAACTGGACGTACTGGCGGCCCAGGACACCGATTACTCGCTGTATGACAAAAAGGACAAGGGCAGTTGGGGGCGCAAGCAGACCAAGCGCGATGAGGTGACCACAACCGTCAACGTGGGCACCCAGATCACCACGGGGAGTGATCTGACGCTGATCAGCGGTGGTGACCAGCGTTATCAGGTGGCCAAGCTTACCAGTGGCAAAGATTTGATCATCGACAGTGGCGGTTCGATCACCTTTGAGGCGGTGAAAGACCTGCACCAGGAGAGTCACGAGAAGTCCAAGAACAGCATGGCCTGGACCTCAATGTCGGGTAAGGGGCACACCGACGAGACGGTACGTCAGACGCAAATGACGGCTCAGGGAGAGTTGGTGATCAATGCCGTTGACGGCTTGAACATCGATATCAAACAGATCAACCAACAGACCGTCCACCAAGCTATCAACGCGATGGTTGCTGCCGACCCGCAGTTGGCGTGGCTGGCAGAGGCGGAGAAACGCGGTGATGTGGACTGGCGCCGCGTCGAAGAAATTCACACCCACTTCAAGTATTCCCATTCGGGGCTTGGCCCCGCCGCTCAGGTGGTGCTGGCGATCGCGCTGGCGGTAGTCACCGGCGGTGCGGGCCTGGGTGCCGGCATGGTAGGGGCAAGCGCCGGTACGTTTGCCGGTGGGTTTGCCGATGCCGTGCTGGCGGCGGTCATGAATAAAGCCGTCAACAGTGTGATCAGTAACAAAGGCAACCTCGGCGGCACGCTCAAAGACATCACCAGCAAAGACGCAATGAAAGGCTATGTCGTCTCGGGCTTCATGGGCGGCATTGGTGGGGCAATGGGGTATGACCCGACCACCTTGGGTTTTGACTGGAACAGCGTGGGCCAGGTCGTTCTCAAGACCGGCGCCGAAACGGTCGTGCAGACCGCAATCAACGGCGGCAGTCTGGGCGATAACTTTGCCAACAACCTTTTGGGCTCGGTGATCAGTATTGCCGGCGCCGTGGCCGCCAAACAGATCGGTAACACCAATCTGGTTGACGGTAGCCCCACCAAGATTGCTGCCCATGCGTTGCTGGGTGGCTTGAAGTCGATGGCCATGGGGGGCGACTTCCAGACAGGTGCCTTGGCAGGCGGCGCCAACGAAGCACTGGTGCAATACCTTGCGGAGTTGGCATTGCCAGCGAACTACAAGCCGAATCAACCTGGCGATCAACAGGCTCAACTCAACTTGATGGCGATGTCTCAGCTGCTGGGGGTTCTGGCGGCTGTAGTGACGGGCGGCGATCCGGAAATCGCAGCTAACATCGCGGCCAACGCCACTCAGTACAACTATCTGAGCCATTCGGATCTGGAGCGGGCATCCAAGGAGCTTTTAGGGTGCGGTGACGACACAGCATGTGCGTTAGATGGTTACACGAAATACCACGACCTGAGCGCGAAGCAGACGGCTGAGGCCTTTGTCGCCTGCGCGGATGACATAAACGCCTGCGCACGCATCTCGAAACTCGTGAACGAAGCGGAGGTGGACTCGGCCAAATTCAAGGACATGGCTGCCAGTGCTCCTCCTGCCGTTGCGAACATGCTTAATAGGCTGATTGCCGAAAATTACGGTTTTCAGAATGACTTGGCAGGCGTTACATCCGGCACCGTTACCGAGCTTTTGGCCTCCAAGCTTGGTATGTCTCCGGAGCGTGCTGCAGCGCTTGTCGTTGCAGTCAGATTGGCTGTTGCGGCGTTTAATACGGCAAAAAGTAGTGGCAGCGCAAAAGGCTTGGATGGTCCAAACGGCACCGGTGGTACTACAGTTGACAGGGGTGGGCCCGCTGTTCCGCCGGCCTCAAAACCGGGTTCCCCTGCGTCGCAAGCCGATGGTGACTTTGGCTACTTAAACCAACCGGAACCAATTAAGCCAGCGGCCTTTTTTGATGCTCAAGCTTCAGCTAAGAGTTTCATTAATAATGGTAGGATTAGCGCCGCAGATTTACAAAAATTGGTTCCGCCTGGCACGCCAGATCTATTCAAACCTTCAGCTACTATCACCGACGGTAGCAAGTTCCAGTACACGTTGAATGGCCAGCGGGTCGAGATAAAGTGGCATGCTCCAGATGCGAACGCTGCCATAAATCATGTAGGTTCGAACTCGGGTGCTGGATGGACCGCGCAAATAAAAATAGGAAATAAACTGCTGGGCCAAGACGGCGTGCTTTACCGGAAGCCTTCGAATACAACCCATATACCTGTGGATTTCTAAACATGAAAAATCTTGAATATTACGCGGCGCTGCCAGATTTCATGACCAGGGAGGAGCTTGAAACGGCGTTTGCAGAGTTGTTGGATGAGTTCGAATCAAAAAAAAAGTACAGCGCGCAGCTTATAAAGTCATTGGTGCAACTGAGTGACAGGCAGTGGCATACCTATAGCGTGTTAGACAACAGCCTCAGACAGCGAATTGAACATTGCTTGTTGTCTTTATGGAATGGGCATGATCTGGAACAGGCTGAAGAAGTTATTAGTATAATGGCGAGCTTAGGGCTTGAGGCGATAAAAACTTTCCTGGCCTCACGCTTGCCTAAAGACGTGTCGCCGGAAGTTTTTAATGAGATTTCACTCGCGCTATCTGAGTTTGGTGACTCCGTATCAGACCCATATATTGGTATGCGCTAAATAGCGGCGACACGGTTGCGAATAACTGGCTACTTTTCTAAGGAATATCAATGTTGAAATCCCTGCTGCCTGTCATTGTCCTTTCATTTCTGATGGGCTGTACAAACCACTCAGCTATCAATCAAGAAACCGTCAGCTCGTCCACTACACCTATTGCACATTCATTCGAGCAAGCCATCCAGTTGGCTCGCGCAACGCCGTTGCCGGTTGATCGTGGTCTATTTCCAGAACGCTGGGAGATCGACGCATCTGACCCTCGACTCGAGGTTGGTCAGGCGCCCGGTAACTACCGAGTGTTCGACTTCAAACTGCGCAAGGGCCAAACCTACGTCATCAACGTCATTTCGATGTGCAATAACATGTGTTTCGGTTTTTCGAAAACAATACTGAAACCACGCGTAACGGTAGTCGATTCGCAGGGTAAGCTCGTTGCCAGACCATCTGGAGGGGCAGAATCCCCTGTCAATTGAATGGTCCGGCGTCGCACCTGCGGACGGTAGGTATTTTCTGATTGTCTCTGCAGATAATGAGAAGCCAGGCGCGACGGTGCTTACTGTGAACGCCCCCGTGCCGGGATACACCGGAATGATCGTTCCGGTCGGCATGGCGAGTGCGCCATTCGGGAAAGTTATTGCCTATTTGGGAATTCCCGAAGGTTGAAGTAACTGGAGGTGGATGGATCCCCATAGTCTATGAAAAGGCATAAATGATCAGATAAACAGCCTGCCCGACAACGCCTAAAGACTCTCAGGATCCCCAAAAAACATCTGAATCCGCGACCGCAACCACCGCTCCCCCGGGTCATTATCCTGCGACCCACGCCACGCCATGTGCAGTTCAAAGCTGCGCACCGGCAACGGCGGATCTTCCGCCCGCAACCCACCCGCCGACGTCAACGCCTCAGCCGCATAATCCGGCACGGTCGCCAGAATGTCGGTGCCCGCCAACAACGTCCCCAATCCATTGAACTGCGGCACCGCCAACACCACGTGGCGTTTGCGCTCGAGCTTCTCCAGTTCTTCGTCAATAAACCCACTCAGGTCGCCGGCAAACGACACCAGCGCATGAGGGCGGGCGCAGAAGTCGTCCAGGCTCAGGGAGCCTGGCACGCTGTCTGCGCGTAGCAGTTTGGGCAGGCTGCGACGCAGGACTTTGCGCTTGGCGTTGGCCGGCAGGTCGGCGGTGTAGCTGACGCCGATGGAGATTTCGCCGGAGGCCAGCAGGCCGGGCATGAGGATGTAGTTGACGCGACGCACCACCAGCACGATGCCCGGGGCTTCGGCACGCAGGCGCTTGAGCAATTGCGGCAGCAGGGCGAATTCGACGTCGTCGGACAGGCCGATGCGGAATACGGCGGTGCTGGTGGCCGGGTCGAATTCGGCGGCGCGGCTGACGGCGGTGGAGATCGAGTCCAGGGCCGGGGAGAGCAGTGCGAAGATTTCCACGGCACGGGCCGAGGGCTCCATGCTGCGGCCAGTGCGTACAAACAGCGGGTCATCGAACAGCCCGCGCAGGCGTGACAAGGCCGCGCTGATGGCCGGCTGGCCGAGGAAAAGTTTCTCGGCAGCGCGGGTCACACTGCGCTCATGCATCAAGGTTTCGAATACGATCAAGAGGTTAAGGTCGACACGACGCAGGTCGTTACGGTTCATCTTGTGTCCTGGAAGAGTCAGCAAACTTGACGTGAGCGGCCATCCTGGAACCCTTCAGATTCCATTTAGAAGCATGACCGGCATGAATCTTACGGGTAAAGACTGGTACTCTGCACCGGCTAATTGAGTTTTCCTACGATTGTTGAGGTCGATTCCTCAGTTGCGGAATCAATGACAGGCATGTCGACTATTAACGGCGACCGGTGGTCTTACCCGGAAAGCCCAGATAGAGTTCATGGCATTAGAGGTTACTTTGACGAGGTTTGCGATGTCCCGCACGATCCGTTTTCACAAGTTTGGTCCGGCCGAGGTGCTCAAGTGCGAAGAGCATGTAGCCGCGCAGCCCGCACCGGGCGAAGTGCAGGTGCGTGTCGACGCGATTGGCATCAGCTGGTACGACATTCTCTGGCGCCAGAACCTGGCGTCTTCCCATGCTCGCCTGCCTTCAGGGCTTGGCCATGAGATGGCTGGGGTTGTAGTTGCCCTGGGCGATGGCGTGGATGATTTGGCAGTGGGCGATAAAGTGGCCAGTTTTCCGGCCGAGAGCCCCAATGATTACCCGGTGTATGGCGAGCAGATTGTTTTGCCGCGTTCAGCCCTGACCCGTTATCCGGATGTGTTGAGCCCGATTGAAGCCAGCGTGCACTACACGCCGTTGCTGATTGCTTACTTTGCCTACGTGGACCTGGCGCGGGTCAAGCCCGGCCAGTTTGCCCTGGTGACCGACGCCAGCCATTGTGCCGGCCCGTCTTTTGTACAGCTGGGCAAAGCCCTGGGTGTGCGGGTGATTGCTGCGACCAAAGACAGTGCGGAGCGTGAATACCTGCTGTCCCTGGGCGCCGAAAAAGTCATCGTGACTGAGGAGCAGGACTTGCTGATGCAGATCAACAAGTTCACCGACAACCGCGGTGTCGACGTGGTGTTCGATGGCCTGGGCGGCCCGCAGATGTCGTTGCTGGGGGATGTGTTGGCCCCGCGTGGCAGCTTGGTGCTGTACGGATTGCAAGGCGGCAACCAGACACCATTCCCGGCGTGTGCGGCGTTCCAGAAGAATATCCAGTTCTTCGTGCACTGCATCGGTAACTTCACGGGCAAGCCCGAGTTGGGCATCATTCAGGACCAGGTTGCCTTGCAACGGGCCTTGCGTGACATCAACCAACTGACTGCAGACCGTGTGTTGGTGCCGCTGAAGACCACCGTGTTCCCGTTCAATCAGTTCGTGGAAGCGCACCGCTACATGGACGAATGCCCATGTCGCGAACGAGTTGCGTTGCAAGTCGAAGCTGTTTGAAGCGTAGGAATATTCTTAAACGAGTCTTTCAACCCCGTGGCGTATGGGGCAAATACGCCATTTGGGAAGGCGTAACCTGCGCGTTGCATGACGCGCGCGACCGCCGCCAAGTCCTGTAAACGATACCTTTCTCCCTCACGCCGCCCTGAATCCCAGCGCGGCGTCTTTGTGTGTGCGTCTTGCGCGCGCTGTCGGTTGTCTATCTGAACTGGTTTTTGGCCAGGTTCTGTGTCTGTTAATCATTATTCCAGCCTTGATAATTGTGCTGTCACTGTCATCTCAAGGACTGAGCAATGATTGAATCAACTATTCTAGTGCAGGCACTTCCTGCAACTAATGGCTCTGCATTTACCTGGCATCAGGGTGAAGAGTGTTTTCGGGTGAAATCTCAAATTGTCACCGTGCAAACAGAAACGGTTGGCGTGATTTATTTGTGGGATAGATCTTTTAAATCAGAGTTAAGAGCGTGTAGGAAGTTGTCGGAATCCTCCTAAGGCGCTACCAGGAGCCGCCAAGAGGCCCTGTGTCCGCGCCCTTGCCAGCGCAGGCCCTCTGGAGGGTCAAGCATGCAGTTCAGATCGTCTTGTTACAGGGTGCTAGTGTCTATTTATCGAAAGGCCCCTGTGTCGAGCGACATTCTTACAACCGTAACAGGTCGAGCAGACACGATTATCAGTGGCTCGAAACTTATACTTAAACTCAGGTATTAGAACGATGAGCGCTATTCACGAACAGGCCATGACTTATGTTTATCAGCAAGTCCTGCAACGTTTGATCGGGCACTTCAACCGTGCGGAACGCACCGCACTTCAACTGTTGATCCAGCGTATTGTCGTGGCTGCCGGTGGTATGGAACAAGTGGGTGACTACAAGGTGCTGGTGGCCCATGGAGGCGGCGAAGTCAGCAGTTACACCCTGGCCTTGTTGCGGGCCGCGCAATTGACCATCGCCGGGCGCGCGCCCAGGACGTTCCAGCTGCGGGTCGCCACGTTGCGCCACGCCGGGATGACCCAGGCCAGCTTGGACACACTTCAACGCGGCTACGGCCGACTGTTCTTCCATGACGATCCCAGGGTCGAACTGCTGATGGTGGACAATCAAGAAGTGATGCCATTCAACCATCAGCGCCCGGCATCCGCCCTCGGGCTTGAACTCAGCCAGCGCAACCGGCTGATGGTAGGGCACCTGACGTCCGGGGACATACGCGCCACGCTGTGCAATGACACCTACCTGGCCCTGGGTGACTTCTACCAGCGTGTCACCAGCTACAATGGCGGGGTGCACGCCGTGGTCAGTGGTGACTCCGGACGCAAGCAAAGCCAGTTCCTGGCCTGGCTGAAAAAATCCGCGCAAAGCGCAGGCCTTGTCATCCCCAAGGGCAAGCCTGCGTCGCTTAATGGGCTGTATGCGCGCATGGACGAATGGAGCAACGGTTATTACCGTGAACTGTACGGCGAGCACTATGTCGAGCGTGATGACCGCTGCAAGGGCGGGCATCGTCAGCTGGCCTACATCGGTATTGCCGACTTGCTGGAGAATATCGAGCCGCTTGACAGTAGCCTGCTCAACGACTTCATGGCTTACGCGGCCGATCCCTTGGGTTTTCACTTCAGTAACCCGATGTATGCCAACCCGTTGTTGATGGCCCACCTGCGGGGCCTGCAGGCGGAGTGCCTGAGGGAGTTGGACTATGAAGCGGGTGCTGAAAGCTTCGTCATACAAGCGGCCAACGCCCTGCACGATCGCCAGATTCCGGAACAACTGCTGGCCCAGGCTGCAACGCGGGAGGGGCGTGCGTTGGCGTCCGCCTATGCCCAGCAGTTTTTCGGCGTGGAGGAGGGGGCGCTGGTCTGCCTGCTGTTCTCGCCGTTCATTCATCACGGCGAGCGCCTGGAGGGTTACTTGCGCCAGTGTCACCCGGGCATGCTGGTGGCGTTGCCTGAGTTGCACAAAATACTCCAGGGCAAGCCCGCGGCCGACCTGCTCCAGCAATGGGTGGTCGACACCAGTGGGCTGTCATTGCAGCTGCTTCAGCACCTGTACCGCCAGCGGCCATCGCCGCTGGCCGCCGACCACGGCGCGTGCAGCCATCGCCAGGCGCACTCGACGCCCCCACGCCAAGCGCAGGCCTTCCAGCTGTTCGGGCGATGACTCCGCGCGGCACGCGGCAGGCCGGCTTTGCCTATCAGGCGGTCTATCGCTACATGATCAACCTGATCAATGAGGTCAGTACCGATACCCGGGTGAAACTGCCGTCGCTGCGGCAGTTGTCCGAGCGCCTGAATGTGTCGATTTCCACCATCCAATATGCGTATTCGCTGCTTGAGAAGGAAGGACGGGTCTATTCCGTGGCCAAGTCCGGTTACTACGCCTGGCCACTGGCGGGCAGCCCGGCGACATGGCCGGGGGGGGATTTGCTCGAAAGGCTGTACGTGGCGACTCGTCGGCCGGGGATGGTGGTGCTCAGCGGCGATGAACCCACGCTGCTGGCATCACTGGATGCAACCCTGCTGCGACTGGAACGTGAGCTGGTACGCCAGTACCCACGCCAGTTGCAGCCCTGGTCCCAGCCTTGTGGTGTATGGGAGCTGCGAGCGGCATTGGCGGCCCGTTACACCACCTCGCCGACCCGCTGCTGGCACGCCGACGACGTCTACATTGGCGCCGACCTTCGCGGTGTGCTGGATATTCTCATCGAAGTGCTGGGCTTGCGAGGCACCACGGTGGTGGTCGAGTCGCCGTGCGACTGGCTGATACTGCGGCTCTTGCAGGATGCCGGGGTGCGCGTCATCGAGCTGCCGTGGACCGCTGAGGGGCGGCTCGACCTGGTGCTGCTGGAAGGGCTGCTGCGCGAAGAACCCGTGCACCTGGTGCTGTTGTCGTCCGCCGTCAGCCTGCCGTCGGGGGTGGCCCTGCATCCCCGCGACCGGCTGGACGTCGCGCGGCTACTGGACCAGTACGGTTGCTGGTTGCTGGAGAATGACACGCAGGGCGAGTTGAGCTTCACAGCGGCTCAGGCGCCACTGCGTGAGCTGGTCAACCCGGAGCGGCTGGTTGTGTTTTCATCCTTCGAGAAAGTCCTCGGCCCAGAGGCGCCTTACGGCTATGTACTGTCCCGGCGCATGAGCAGCGAGTTGCAACGCCAGTTCCTGTTGCGTGCGTTCCGGTTGTCGTCCATTCGCCAGCGTGCGATCGCTCGCCTGTACCACAGCGGGCGGATCGACCAGCATGTGCGCAGCTTGCGCCTGTTGTTACAGGAACAGGCCGAGGCGGTCAGGCAGCGCTTGGACCTGCACCTGGGGCAGCAGGTGAGCTATCGCATGCCGGCAGGCGGGGCAGCGTTCTGGTTGAGGGCAGCCCATGCCGTGGATATGCGCCAGGTGTTCCAGTGCATGCTCGCGCAGCAAGTCGTGGTGGCGCCCGGCGAGCTGTTCAGCCTCAGCGGCCTGCATCACCAGCAGTTGCGCATCAGCCATACCTTCCAGGGGCATCCCAACCTGGACATGACCCTGGCTGCCCTGGGCGAGGCCCTGCGGAATGCGCAGGTGGGGTGAGCGCGTGAAATTTCTCTTGTTGATGTAGGATCGATACCGTCGCGCAGCAGTCCAACTCTCAGTAAACTGTCACTTTTTCCGAATCCTTCTTCTTGAGGTTTATGCATGACAATCAGTCCTTTTGCGGGCAAGCCGGCGCCAGCCCAGTTGCTGGTGGATATCCCGCGACTGGTCACGGCCTATTACACGGGCCAGCCTGATGCAGCGATCTCCACCCAACGCGTGGCCTTTGGCACGTCCGGGCACCGTGGCAGCTCGTTCGAGCTGAGCTTCAACGAATGGCATGTGCTCGCCATCAGCCAGGCCATCTGCCTGTACCGCGAAGCCCAGGGCATCAACGGCCCGCTGTTTGTCGGCCTGGACACCCACGCGCTGTCCACGCCTGCCGGTGCCAGCGCCCTGGAAGTGCTGGCCGCCAACGGCGTGCACGTAATGCTGGCCGAAGGTGATGAGTACACGCCGACCCCGGCCATTTCCCACGCCATCATCTGCTACAACCGCGGCCGCACCACTGGCCTGGCGGACGGCATCGTTATCACGCCGTCACATAACCCACCGCAGAGTGGCGGCTACAAGTACAACCCACCCAATGGCGGGCCGGCTGACACCCACGTCACCAAGTGGATCGAAGCCAAAGCCAATGAACTGCTGGCCAACAAGCTCGCCGGCGTCAAGCGCATCACCCACGCGCAGGCCCTCAAGGCCGACACCACCCATCGCCATGACTACCTCAACAGCTACGTGGCCGACCTGGTCAACGTGATCGACATGGACGCGATCCGCAGTGCCGACCTGCGTCTGGGCGTAGACCCGCTGGGCGGAGCAGGGGTGCGCTACTGGTCGGCGATTGCCGAACATTACCGCTTGAACCTGGACGTGGTGAACACTGAAGTCGATTCGACCTTTCGCTTCATGAGCGTCGACTGGGACGGCCAGATCCGCATGGACCCTTCCTCCAGCTACGCCATGCAAGGCCTGATTGGCCTGAAGGAGCGCTTTGACGTGGCCTTCGCCTGCGACCCGGACCACGACCGCCATGGCATCGTGACCCCGTCCGGTGGCCTGTTGGCACCGAACAACTACCTGGCGGTGTCCATCGACTACCTGTTCCAGAACCGTCCTGACTGGCGCGCTGACGCCGCCGTGGGCAAGACCGTGGTCAGCAGCGGCCTGATCGACCGCGTGGCCGCACGCATCGGCCGCCGCCTGTATGAAGTGCCGGTGGGCTTCAAATGGTTTGCCGATGGCCTGTTTGAAGGCTCGCTGGGCTTTGGCGGTGAAGAAAGCGCCGGCGCTTCGTTCCTGCGCAAGGACGGCACCGTCTGGAGCACCGACAAGGACGGCCTGATTCCTGCGTTGCTGGCGGCGGAGATGACTTCGCGCAAAGGCCAGGACCCGAGCCAGATCTACCGTGGCCTGACCGACGCCCTGGGTGAGCCGTTCGCCATTCGTGTCGATGCGAAGGCAACACCGGCGCAGAAAGCCCTGCTGGGCAAGCTGTCGCCGGAGCAAGTCACCTCCACGCAACTGGCCGGGGAAAGCATCCAGCAGATCCTCAGCCACGCGCCGGGCAACAACCAGGCGATTGGCGGCTTGAAAGTGATGACCGAAAATGGCTGGTTTGCCGCGCGGCCATCGGGTACCGAGGACATCTACAAGATCTACGCCGAGAGCTTTATTGGCGAAGACCACCTCAAGCAACTGGTGGAAGAGGCGCAGGTGCTGGTAGACGGTGCTATCTCCCAGTAACACTGCAACATAACCTGTGGGAGCGGCGGTGCGACGATTCGACTTGCTCGCTCCCACATTGGGACAATGTTAGGCCAAGTCGACCAACACGATCTCACTGTCCTCAATCGCCGTCACCCGCAACACCCGTTCATCCTCAATCGCCACGCCGTCTCGAGCTTGCGCACGCAAGCCATTGACTTCAATCACACCGGTCGCCGGCACCAGGTACGCCCGACGCCCGCTATCCAGCACATACTCGGCACTTTCCCCAGCCTTCAGGTTGGCCGCTACCAGGCGTGCATCGGCGCGAATGCGCAGGCTTTCGCTGTCCCCAGACTTGCCACTGGCCAAGGTCACAAAGCCTTCGCGATCACCTTTTGGAAACGGCTTGGCCCCCCAGGAAGGCGGCAGGCCGGCTTCATTCGGGATGATCCAGATCTGGAAGATCTCCGTCGGCGTGGCCTCCAAGTTGTATTCGCTGTGGGCAATGCCGGTGCCTGCGCTCATGACCTGTACGTCGCCGGCCTCGGTGCGGCCTTTATTGCCCAGGTTGTCGGCATGGCTGATGGCGCCTTTGCGCACGTAGGTGATGATTTCCATGTCGCGATGCGGGTGCTGCGGGAAGCCGGTGCCGGGGGCGATGATGTCGTCGTTCCACACCCGCAGGTTGCCCCAGTGCATACGCTTGGGGTCATGGTATTCGGCGAACGAAAAATGGTGATGAGCGTCAAGCCAGCCATGGTGGGCGCCGCCCAGGGAGTTGAAAGGTCGAAGTTCAAGCATGATCGTCTCCAGTTGATGGCATCTATGATCCAACAGCCCTAGATCGATAAAAAGCGTAAAAACTTCCGTGTTCCTATCGGTTCTCTCGATGAGTTGCCGGCGTTTTGACTTTCACTTCATCGCCTAACTGCATGACAGCAAAGCAATTGGCTGGAACTGCGCGCGGTTTCCGGCGACCATGGCGCACTCTTCAAAGCCAAGCTCATCGAAGGAGTCCGCGTGCCGCAACAACAGCCTGATCTGCCCCCTGAACTGCGCCCACTGGCCGAAATGCCCCTGCTCAAGCGGCTGGCCGCGCGCCTGTTTGGTCATGGTCTGACGCGCTTGCGGGCGCAGCACCGTTTTTCGTGGCTGCACGGGCAGGCGGATGGGTTCCGCAGTGGGCATGAAGCCGGCGTGGAATATGGTTACCGCGAGGGCAAGGCCGATGGCATCGAGGAAGGGCGCCAGGTCCTGTTGATCCGTGACTTTCGTCCCGAGGAGCACCGTGCCCCCGGCGTTGACGACAGCTTGTTCGATGACTGGCGCCTGCCCCTGACCGCTGAGATCAAGAAACGTATCAAGGCTGACGTGGCGCGCCTGCTGCCGGCCCATGCCCAGCCCAGTGCTGCGCAGTGGAAGATGATCTTCAGTGACACGCCCTCGACCTCCGTGATTGCCGGCGCGGGTGCCGGCAAGTCCACCTCGCTGGTGCTGCGCATCCTGTTGCTGACCCATTACCTGGGGTTTGAGCTGAACTCGATGACCGTGGTGACCTTCACCCGTGAGTCACGCAAGGATTTCATCAATAAGCTCATGGAAGTTCTCAGCCTGTGGGGCCAACCCCTTGGCATGAAAGAAGCCCAGGCCGTGGTGCGTACCTTTCACTCGCGGATTCTGCCCATGGTGCGCAGCCTGCCGGGCTTCGAGCGGCTACAGGCCTTCGAGACCCTGAGTGCCGGTTTCGAAGACGCCGACAGCAATCCGTTCGATCTGCGTATCAGCGATGCCCAGCGTCAACAGATGAATGCCTGCTATCACCGGCTCTATGGCCAGCATGCACGTTTTCGCGAGCTGATTGCGCCGCTGGCCCGACATGGCTTGCAACTCAAGGAGCTGGAGCGCGACCACCCCGACGTGCAAAAACGCATGGCGGTGACCGAACTGGCTGCCCAGCGTGATGAAGAACTCTGTGATGTGATCGAAGACCTGTGGTTCAGGGCCGGTGCCTGGCCAATCAAAGGCATTGAACCCAATCGTCAGACCGTCGAGATCAATGGCGCGCAGTTCCACTGTCACGGGTACATCCCTGAGCTGGACGCCTGGGTGGTGCTGGGTTTCGATCCCCGCGAAAACGCCCAGATCAGTCGTCCCAACTCGAAACTGTCGGTGCGTGCAGAGTGGGCGGTGAAACGCACCTTGTTTCAAGCTTTCTGTCGTAAGCCATTGATATGGCTAGATAGTTATGAGTCATCAAAACGGTTATTAAACAGCTTGGCCGGTGACGCCACAGCGGGGCCTGGCTTTGATTACAAGGTCAAGGGCGAGCTGGCCTCGGCGCCGCTGCTGGACAGTTTTGTGATGGCGGCAGGCTTTATCGAGAACCTCGGCCTCGACGTCCCCACCGCCGTCGGCCAGATGAGTTTTGCCAAGGACGACCCTGATCGGTTCTTCTTCGAGGCCCTGAGCATTTTCTGGAAGGCCCTGGAAGCCCATTTGCTCGACCAGTCGCCGCCGATCATGACCTATAACCGCATGTTTTCGCTGTTTGGTGAGAACACCCCGGAAAACCTCAAGCTGCTCAGCGATCCGCTGTTGCGGCCGATGTCGCACCTGATGATCGACGAGTTCCAGGACGTGTCCCCGCAGATCGTCTCGTGGATTCGCGCCAGCCTGCGGGAAATCCGCAGCCGGGGCCCGGCCATGCATGTAGGGCGCGGGGCGCAACGCTCTTCGTTGCTGTGCGTGGGGGACGACTGGCAGTCGATCTACGGCTGGCGTGGCAGCTCGCCCCAGTACTTCATGGAATTCAACAAGGAATTCCCGTCGCCAGGCACCACCCGCGTGATGTTGAGCGAAAACTACCGCAGCCATCAGCACATCATCGATGCGGCCGAACATATCGTGCGGGCAGCGCCGGCGATACCCGGCAAAAAGGCCAAGGCCAGTGGCGAGCCCAAGGCATTGGTACCGGTTACCGTGCTTGAGCGGGATGATGCGGCGCTGGGGCGCCTGGTGCTTGCGCACTATGAACGCGGCGATTCAGTGTTAATGCTGTATCGGAAAAGTAGCGATAAGTCATTGATAGAAGAGCATATTCAAGCTGTAGTTAATGTGGATTCTAGCTTGCCGGCCGGGTCTCGTCGGCTCAAGCAGTTGACCTATCACAGTGCCAAGGGCCTGCAGGCGGACGCGGTGTTCCTGTTGGGCGATTGCCAGCACGTCACCCGCTCGCCGTACAAGAACCAGGTCTACCGCATGGCGGGCTTGGGCAAGGACGGCGACAGCGAACCCTACGACAATGCGCAAAAAGACGAAGTGCTGCGCCTGGCCTACGTCGGCATTACCCGGGCGGTGAGCCACTGCTATTGGTATGTAGAAAAGCCGGAAGGCCAGGGCGTGAATGTGCCCCGTGCATCGGAGCGGGTCGACGGCAAAAAAGCCTTCTTCGACGATCAACGCAGCTAATGCTTTGTTAACGCGATTGAAAATGTGGGAGCAAGCCCGCTCCCACATTTAGAAATTAGTCATCCGATAAGTCTGAGTCACGCCCGCAGAGACTGCGGCGGAATGAACGACTCCAGCTCATCCTCCACTGCCTCGATGATGCGCTCCACATCGGCCGCATTCATCACGGTGGCGCAGGGGATGCCGGCGATGGCGATCAGCGTTTCGCCACTGGCGCGGTCGAACAAACGGGCAACCATGCTGCCGGGGGCGTCCATGCTCCCCTCGAAGCCCATCGGATGAAAATGCCAGCGCATCAGTTGGCAGGCGTTGGGAAACGTCACTTTGTTCATGTTGCCCACCTTGTTCATTGAGCGCTTCCTTTAGCTCGCGGCAGGGGGCCATGACCTTCACTGGTCGTGGCGTTGAAGACCCTCAAAATAGCATTCGTTCCTAACACTGCGGTGACTTTTTTCGCCCCGTTCGGCGGTTCTTTTCCATGAAATTGACGTGGGTCATGTCCTACCCAAAGCTAGGCAAAAGGCCATTAGTCAGAAGTGCCAATTGGCCATTGAAGGCCCCGGTAAAATTCGGCAATCTCCAGGGTTTACCCGCCGCCGAGCCTTCCATGCCTGACATCGCCTCAGACGATGATTGCCAGAACACCCAAGCCACCGGCGACCTGGTGCTGCGCCACAGCCTCTGCTGGCGCCATCGCGACCTGGACGGGGTGATGTCCTATTACCACCCGGACATCCAGTACCACGATTTCTTCCAGAACCGCGTGGTGGGGTATGCCGAGTTGCGCGAGTACCTGCAAGCCAGCATGCCCCGTGGCGTCGATGAAGCAATCGAGCACACCGACCGTATCCGTGCCGACGGCGATACCGCGTTTATCCAGTACCGCATCACCTTGCGCGGCGGCCAGGGGCTGGTGTCGTTTCGTACCAGCGAGGCCATCACCGTGCGCGACGGCCTGATCTGGCGGGTCAACGAATACGCGTCCCTGGTGCATGAACAGCCCGCCCAGACGATGCGCCCCACGGTCAGCCGCCTGGGCCTGTCGCCCCAGCAATTGGGGCATATGGCCAATGACCTGCAGCACTATTTCCAGCAACAGCAACCCTACCTGGACCCGGAGCTGGACCTGCAACGGGTGGCGAAGGAATGTGGCTACAGCCGCAATCAGATTTCCTACCTGCTGAACCAGGTGCTGGGGCAGAGCTTCTACCGCTACGTCAACCAGGCTCGGCTCCAGCATTTGCTCGCCGCCCTGGATAAAGCCGCGCCACCGATCAAGGTCGATGACCTGGCGTTTGCAGCCGGTTTCAATTCGCTGTCGGCGTTCTATAGCGCGTTTCGCCAGCACACGGGCCAGTCGCCCAAGGCCTACGTCAAACAAATTTCTTTGCGTGCACGCGCGCAAGACAGCCCCTGACACCGCGCTCTAGCATCCCCCTATCGAAACGAGGTAGGGGAGCTTGGCATGCCGGCATGGCGCAATATCAGTTTATGGATGGACCAGCTGGACGACCCGCTGGTGGCGCGGCCGTCCCTTGAGCAGGACCTGGATGTCAACGTGGCCATTATCGGCGCCGGCTATACCGGCCTGTGGACCGCCTATTACCTGAAGCGCCAGGCCCCCGAACTGAAGATTGCGATCATCGAGGCACAGACTGCCGGGTTCGGCGCGTCCGGGCGCAACGGTGGCTGGCTGATGGGCAACCTGCTGGGTGAAGACCGGCTGTTGGCGGGCCTTTCGCCGCAACAGCGGCGCGCCTCGTTTGACCTGCTGCACGGCATTCCCGATGAGGTGGCCCAAGTGCTGGCCCGCGAGGGCATCGAGTGTGACTACCGCAAGGGCGGCGCCTTGTACTGCGCCGCGCGCTACCCGGAGCAGGAAGGCAGCCTGCGCCGTTACCTGGACAAGCTTCACGCCCAAGGCCTCACCGAGGACGATTATCGCTGGCTCAGCCCGCAGCAATTGGCCGAACAGATCCGCATCGCCAAGCCTTATGGCGGTATCTATGCACCCCATGTCGCCACCATCCACCCCGCCAAGCTGGTGCGCGGCCTGGCGCGGGCGGTGGAGCGCCTGGGCGTAACGATCTACGAAAACAGCCCGGTGACCCATTGGCAGTCCGGCAGCCTGCGCACGGTCAAGGCGAGTGTGCGCGCCGCGTGGGTGGTGCCGGCCGTCGAAGGGTATGCAAACACGTTGCCGCCATTGGGGCGCTATCAGTTGCCGGTGCAGAGCTTGATCGTCGCCACCGAGCCGCTGCCCGCCAGCACCTGGGATGAAATCGGCCTGAGCCATGGCCAGGCGTTCGGCGAGAGCAGCCGGCAGGTCACCTACGGCCAGCGTTCAGCCGACAACCGCCTGGTGTTTGGTGCCCGTGGCGGCTATCAGTTCGCCGGCAAGTTGCGCCACAACTTCGATCTGACCGACAGCGAGGTCGAGCTGCGTCGCTACCTGTTCGGCGAACTCTTCCCACAGCTCAAAAAGGTGCGGATTACCCACTCCTGGGGCGGCAACCTGGGCATGTCGCGCAACTTCCGTCCGCACATGCTGTGCGACCACAAGACCGGCATCGCGCTGTCCGGTGGTTATGGCGGGGAGGGCGTCGGCGCCACCAACCTGGGTGGGCGCACCCTGGCCGACCTGATCCTGGGCCTGGACACGCCGCTGACCCACCAGCCATGGGTCATCCGCGAACGGGGCCTGGAGGCGCTCAAGGCCTGGGAGCCCGAGCCGTGCCGGTGGCTGGGTTACAACGCGATCATTCGCAGTTTTGTCCATGAAGACCAGGTGTTGGCCAACCCCAACACCGCCCCCTGGCGCCGCAAACTGGCGACCGGCGTGGCCGGGTTCATGGAAGGTTTCATGCACTAAGTCGTTTCACTCACACGGGAAAGCCCATGAGCATCACTCAATTCAAAGACACGCTGAACGCCCACTTGCCCGACTCGTCACCGGTGGCCGTGCCCTTGGGCGAGCCCATCGCCGTGGCCTCGACCTTGAGCGTTGAGCGCAGCGACGGCGTCGAAACCGGCATCTGGGAATGCACCCCGGGCGTCTGGCGTCGGCAGATCAAATCCCAGGAGTTTTGCCACTTTATCCAGGGCCGCTGCACCTTCACCCCTGACAACGGTGAAATTGTTCACATAGAAGCCGGCGACGCACTGATGTTGCCGGCCAACAGCACCGGGATCTGGGACATCCAGGAAACCGTACGCAAGACCTACGTATTGATCCTGTAACGCTTTGATCCTTGATCGCCTGCCATAAAAACAGCCCTAAAACCGCCAGGAAATCGAACCATGAAAGCCATTGCCCTGTTGCCCTTGATGTTGGTGGCCTCTATCAGCCAGGCCGCCGAGACGGTGAAGATCTACAACTGGTCGGACTACATCGCACCGGACACCACCAAGAACTTCCAGAAAGAAACCGGCATCGCCTTTACCTACGACGTGTACGACAGCAACGAAACCCTCGACGGCAAGTTGATGACCGGTAAATCCGGTTATGACGTGGTGTTTCCGTCCAACCACTTCATGGCCCGGCAGATCCAGGGCGGGGCGCTGAAAAAGCTCGACAAGAGCCAGTTGCCCAACTGGAAAAACCTCAACCCGGTATTGCTCAAGGCCCTGGAAACCAACGACCCGGGCAATGCCCATGGCTTCCCGTACCTGTGGGGCAGTACCGGCATCGGCTACAACATCGACAAGGTCAAGGCGGTACTGGGCGACAACGCGCCGGTGGATTCCTGGGACCTGATCTTCAAGCCCGAGAACATGGCCAAGTTGCAGAAGTGCGGCGTGGCAATCCTCGACAACGGCCCGGAGCTGCTGCCGGCCGCGCTGAACTACCTGGGCTTGCCGCACCACAGCAAGAAGGCCGAGGACTACAAGAAAGCTGAAGACCTGCTGATGAAAGTGCGGCCGTACGTGGCGTACTTCCACTCCTCGAAGTACACCGCTGACCTGGCCAATGGCGACATCTGCGTGGCCGTGGGCTTCTCCGGTGACATCCTGCAGGCTGAAAGTCGCGCCAAGGAAGCCAAGAACGGCGTGAACATCGGCTACAACATTCCCAAGGAAGGCGCCGCGATCTGGTTCGACATGGTCGCCATGCCCGCCGACGCCCCCGACGAAAAAGCCGGCTACGCCTTCATGAACTACCTGCTGCGCCCGGAAGTCATGGCCAGCATCACCAACTACGTACACTACGCCAACGGCAACGCCGCCGCCGACAGCCTGGTAGACCCGGCCATCAAGGCCGACACCAAGGTGTACCCGAGCCCGGACATGATGGGCAAGCTGTTCGCGCTGGAAGCGATGCCGCTGAACATCGACCGGATTCGTACACGGGTGTGGAACACCATCCGTACGGGTCGCTGAGGTTGGATGTCACCCCGCCAAACCCGTAGGAGCCCGGTTTGCCGGCGATAGCGCCCGCAAGATCGCCATCGCCGGCAAGCCGGACTCCTACAGGTCGTGGGGTGTCAGGGGTTTTCCAGGTCATGCCCCAACGACTGGATAAACAAAGAAAACAGATCCGGCTGTGCATCGCGTGCAGATGCATCTGCGACAATGGCTATAAGTAATCCACTTTTTATACTGCCATTTCTGACAGGTTCTTTTTTTTAGTTTTCCCCCTATTTTATTCACTCGTCGTTTCAGCACACAGCTAGGGGTGAGATATGAATAGGACAGCTTTAGAAAAAGTACTCAACACTGACGGGTTCATCGGGTCATGGGCTGGGGTGATAACCGATCCCGACGAGACCACCAGGCACGTTCAATCCGCTACGGTCTACCATGACCAGCAATTCGGAGAGGAGCGGTGTATCGGACAACAAGGTACTGAGGACAGGTGGCAAGCTTTCCAGGTGACACTCGCAGGTGATACTCCCAGTGGCTTGCTCAGCTTGGGAGATGGCAAGCTTCTGGGAATGTATTACAAACCTTTTGAATCGCCTGACTCCGAGCCGGCAGGGGAAGGCTCTGCCGTGTTTTCCAGAGGAAGTAACGGTTTGCTAAGCCTTACCGGGGTGACTTTCAAGTCAGCCAAAGGTCGACGGGTTGACTGTAACCTGATCATAGAGGGCCAGGCTGATTAAGGGATGGGCGTCGAGGCTGATCATCACTAGGATTCGCGTATCAAAGCCTGTCGTCTTCGATGATCCAGACTCGCTCGTTCAGGGATTCTCCAGGTCATGCCCCAACGACTGGATAAACAACGAAAACAGCTCCGGCTGTGACGAAATATCCAGCTTCGCGTACAAGTGCCGACGGTGCACCTTCACCGTGTCCGGCGAGATATTCAGGCGTTCGGCCATGGCCTTGGATGAAAACCCGCGCAATACCAGCCGCGCCACTTCCAGTTCGCGGTCCGACAGCACGCCACAGCCGAAATGACTCAACGCATCGCGGATCTGGCTGTCCATCGCTGCGGGGCGTTGGGTGCTTTGCTGCCAATGCTGCTGCATCAACGGCAATACCCAATTCGCCACCGTAGTCATCAGCCCGGTCTCTTCGGCACTGAACCGCCGCTGCATGCCCAATGACAACGACAAGGTGCCCGCACCCGGCAGTTGCAGGATGAACTGCACCTCGTCTTCCAGCACGTTGTCGTGGAAGTAATTGAGGAAGTACTCACTCTGGCGAAAATGGTCCGGCGCGACTTCCTCCAGGCGGTACACGCCGCTGGCATAACCCTCGCGGCAGGCCTGGAAAAATGGGTCGAGCAAATACAGGCCATTGAGGTACACCAGCATCGACGCCGGCTTGCTGCTGGGCTGGGCGTCATACTCTTCCAGGGCCTGGGGCGGGCCGTCGGCCGGGTAGAAAATCGCCAGGGCGTTATCGAATGGCAGGCAGTGGTGCAACAACAGCACCATCTGTTTCCAGAACCGCTCGGTGCCGATGTGCGCAACGGTGCGCCCCAACCCGGCATGCAGGCCGACTTCTTGAAACAGGCTCATGTGACAGGCTCCCGCCAACCCAAAGATCGGCCAAGGGTTCGGCTTTTGCCGGGTGGCGTCAAGGGGAGTACGCCAATAGGGGAATTGGCTGACATGAACGCCCTGTTTATGGTTGCCATCATTCAGCGGGAAACATATCTCGCGATATTCAGACGTTTCGTTTCTGCCTCACACCAAAAACAACGACAGAGGATAACGATATGAGCACTTCCCCCACGCCCGATGGCGTGCTGAAACCCACCTTGAGTGTCTTCGACGTGGTCGCGATTACCGTCTCGGCGGTGACCCCGGCCAGTTCCGTATTCGTGATCGCGCCCTTTGCCATCCAGCAGGCCGGCAGCGGTGTGTTCCTGGCCTTTGTGATGGCCGCCGTGCTCGCGCTGATGTTTGCCTTTTGCTACGCCGAGCTGGGCCGTGCCCATAACAGCGCGGGCGGTGAATACGTGTACGCCAAGCGCGTGTTTGGCGGCATGGCCGGGTATGCGACGTTTTTGACGGTGTTGGTGATGCTGTTGTTTATCCCGCCGGTGTTGGCCACCGGCGCGGCGACTTATCTGAATAACGCCCTGGGTACGACGTTCGATTCACAAACCGTCGCCCTGGTCATCGTGGTGTGCAGTTACGCCCTGGGCATCCTCAATATCAAACTCAACGCCTGGATCACCGGCACCTGCCTGTTGCTCGAAGTCGCTGCGCTGCTGGTGATCGTGTTTCTCGGCTTCGGCAACCCGGTGCAGCCGGCCAGCGTGTTGTTCCAGCCACAGATCGTCGAAAACGGGGCGCTGCACCTGGCACCCTGGGCCTTGGTCATCGGCGCCGTGGGCATCGGCCTGTTCTCGTTTAATGGCTACGGCCCGGCGGTGCTGCTGGCCGAAGACATGAAATGCGGCGGCAAAGGCGTGCACAAGGCCGTGCTGTGGTCCCTGGGGCTGGTGGTGATCATCGAGTTGGTGCCGATCACCGCGCTGCTGATCGGCGCGCCGTCCCTGAGTGCGATGATCAGCAGTCCCGACCCGATCGGTTATCTGCTGACCAGTCACGGCAACGAAACCCTGTCACGCCTGGTCAGCGCCGGGATCTTCCTGTCGGTGTTCAACGCGATTGTCGCCATCGTCATCCAGATTGGCCGCGTGGTGTTCAGCAGTGGCCGCGATGCACTGTGGACGCCAGGCATCAACAAGCTGTTCACCCGTATTCACCCGCGCTGGGATTCGCCGTGGTTGGCTACGCTGTTCCTGGCGATTCCCTCGGCACTGTTGAGTTTCAGCTCCAACCTGGCGGACCTCACCTCGTTCAGCGTATTGCTGATCATGCTGGTGTACCTGGTGGTGGCGTTGAGCGCCTTGATGAGTCGGGTATTGCTGCGGGACCGCGAGCATCCCTATCGCATGCCGCTGTGGCCCGTTCCGGCGCTGCTGGCGGTGCTGGGTGCGGGCTACCTGCTGGTGACCCTGGTGGCGGCAGCGTCGGTGCGCGACATCATGATCATCGTCGGCTTGCTGGCCCTGTCGGTGATTCTGTATTGCATCAGTGGCCGGTTGAGTCCGGCGTTTCAGAAATTGTAAGGAGTGGTTATGCGTGCACGTCAATTGGGCATCACCTTGGGGCTGGGCATGCCCGGCGAGTTGAATGCCATCACCGATGTACCGGGGGTGCGGGTCGGTCACACCACGCTCAAGACCCGTGTCGACGGCAAACAGGTGCGCACCGGGGTGACGGTGGTGCAGCCGCGTGCCGGAGAGGCGCGGCAGCAACCCTGTTTTGCCGGGTACCACGTGCTCAATGGCAACGGCGACGCCACGGGCCTGGAGTGGATCAGCGAAGCCGGGCTGTTGACCACGCCGCTGGCCATCACCAACACCCACAGCATCGGCATCGTGCGCGATACCCTGATCGCCCTGGAGCGTGAGCGCCTGGCGGACCCGGCGGTGTACTGGTGCATGCCGGTGGTGATGGAAACCTACGACGGCTTGCTCAATGACATTTGGGGCCAGCACGTCAAACCCGAGCATGTGCGCCAAGCCCTGGAAAGTGCCGAAGGCGGCCCGGTGCAGGAAGGCGCGGTGGGCGGTGGCACCGGCATGATCTGCCACGAATTCAAGGGCGGCATCGGCACGGCGTCGCGGCGCCTGACGGCCGAGCAGGGCGGCTGGACCGTCGGCGTGCTGGTGCAGGCCAACCATGGCAAGCGCCAGGAGCTGCGGGTGGATGGCTACCCGGTGGGGCGCACGTTGATGGACATCCCGTCACCGTTCGCGGAGCGCGGCACGCCGGGCATGGGGTCGATTGTGGTGATCATCGCCACCGACGCACCGTTGCTGCCTCACCAATGCAAGCGCCTGGCCCAGCGCGCGTCCATCGGCATTGCGCGCACGGGCGGCGGCACCGAGGATTCCAGCGGCGACCTGTTCCTGGCATTCGCCACCGGCAACACAGCATTACCGCCCGCCGACTACGGGCGCAAGGATTTGCCCCTGAATACCGCGCTGCACATGGTCAATAACGACCATATTTCCCCGCTGTTCAGCGCCGCCGCCGAGGCCGTGGAGGAGGCGATCATCAACGCGATCCTGGCCGGGGACGACATGCTCACTGACGACGGTGTGACAGTGCCGGGCTTGAAAGCCGAGTCCTTATTACAGGCATTGCGCACGACAGGCTGGAGTGTGTCCCGGTAATAGGGGGCAACTCTGATTATTATGATAACTAGTGGCTCTTTAATGTTGCCAATGACACCGTGACAATATATTGGATCCATTAATTAAGTCCGCCATTAGAGTGGGGCGGCTTTAGCGGTATTTAATATTTAAATAAGGGGAGGATGTTTTTTGTCGGACAAACTCAAGGCGGCCCAGCAAATACTGGATTTGACTTGCGAGAAATATTAGTTGGCCAGTTTTTAAAGCGGGAAATAGATGTAGACGAATGATTTCAAGTTGTGTCAGTTTTCTTACGCCTTCAAAAGAGGCGAGTGATAGGACGATCTCGCCCGCGGGGTTCCTATCGAACAAAGACTGATGCACTTGCAAACAAGGAAGTACGTTTATGTCAAAAGTGAAAGACAAAGCTATTGTATCTGCCGCGCAAGCCAGCACCGCGTACTCGCAAATCGATAGCTTCAGCCATCTGTACGACCGTGGCGGCAACCTCACGGTCAATGGCAAACCGTCCTACTCCGTGGACCAGGCAGCCACCCAGCTGCTGCGGGACGGCGCGGCGTACCGGGACGTCAATGGCAACGGCAAGATCGATCTGACCTACACTTTCCTCACCTCGGCCTCCTCGAGCACCATGAACAAACATGGCATCTCCGGGTTCAGCCAGTTCAACGCCCAGCAGAAAGCACAGGCCGCACTGGCCATGCAATCCTGGTCGGACGTGGCCAACGTGACCTTCACCGAGAAGGCCACCGGCGGTGACGCCCACATGACCTTCGGCAACTACAGCGGTGGCCAGGACGGCGCAGCGGCCTTCGCTTACCTGCCCGGCACCGGCGCAGGCTACGACGGCACCTCGTGGTACCTGACCAACAGCAGCTACACGCCGAACAAGACGCCGGATCTCAACAACTACGGCCGGCAGACCCTGACCCACGAAATCGGCCACACCCTGGGCCTGGCTCACCCTGGTGACTACAACGCCGGGAACGGCAACCCGACCTACAACGACGCGACCTATGGACAGGACACGCGCGGCTACAGCGTCATGAGTTACTGGAGCGAGAGCAACACCAACCAGAACTTCAGCAAAGGCGGCGTCGAGGCTTACGCTTCGGGCCCGCTGATCGATGACATTGCCGCGATCCAGAAGCTCTACGGCGCCAACTACAGCACCCGCGCCGGCGATACCACCTACGGCTTCAACTCCAACACCGGGCGTGATTTCTACAGCGCTACGTCCAACGCCGACAAGCTGGTGTTCTCGGTGTGGGACGGTGGTGGCAACGACACCCTGGACTTCTCCGGTTTCACCCAGAACCAGAAGATCAACCTCAATGAGGCCTCGTTCTCCGACGTTGGCGGCCTGGTGGGCAACGTGTCCATCGCTAAGGGTGTCACCATCGAGAATGCCTTCGGTGGTTCGGGTAATGACCTGATCATCGGCAACAACGCAGCGAACGTCATCAAGGGCGGTGCCGGCAACGACATCATCTACGGCGGTGGCGGTGCGGACCAACTGTGGGGCGGTGCCGGCAACGACACCTTCGTCTACGGGGCCAGCTCGGACTCCAAGCCAGGCGCGTCGGACAAGATCTTTGACTTCACCTCGGGTTCGGACAAGATCGACCTGTCCGGCATTACCAAAGGTGCAGGCCTGACCTTCGTCAATGCGTTTACCGGGCATGCCGGTGATGCTGTACTGACCTACGCGGCAGGCACCAACCTGGGTACATTGGCAGTCGACTTCTCGGGTCACGGCGTGGCGGATTTCCTCGTCACCACCGTCGGCCAGGCAGCGGTCAGCGATATCGTGGCGTGATGTAAAGCGCGCGGCGCTTCGGCGCCGCGCACTTGGAAGGAGCTGGAAATGCCGCGTTTTTCTCATTTGATCGCCTGTGTTTCACAGGTGTTGTTCGTGTCGGCAGGAGCCCACGCAATGGCGAGCAGTCTCGTGTTACCCACCACCGCCCAACTGGCCGGGCACTGGGCGTTGAAGCAACAGGACCAGGTCTGTGCCCTTGACCTGCTGGAACAGGCCAATGCCCTGGGCGGCGATGTGGCCTGTGCAACCCAATGGCTGGGCGACACGCCCCGGAGCTGGTCACCGACGCCGGACGGGATCTGGCTGATGAATGCCGAAGGCACCGGTATTACCCACTTGAACCGCCAGAAAGACGGCGAATACCAGGGGCGCACTCCGTCGGGCACCATCCTGATATTGCAGCGCACGCCTTAGTTGTCCGTTATAAACATATAACTTGATTTTATTAGTTGGCTGTCCCTTGTTCTGGGGGTGGGCAACTATTGCGCGCAATTAGGTTCAAGGAAGATCAAAACATATGGCCAAGCCCCATGCCGTTGCGCCCTTGTTCAAGGCGCTGGGTGAATACAAGAGCATTTTGATCAGCATTGGCTGTTTTACCGCATTGATTAACCTGCTGATGCTGGTGCCGTCGATTTACATGCTGCAAGTGTATGACCGCGTACTGTCCTCCCAGAATGAAACCACCCTGGTGATGTTGACGTTGATGGTCGTGGGCTTCTTTGCCTTTATTGGCACCCTGGAAGTCATCCGCAGTTTTATCGTGATCCGTATCGGCAGCCAGTTGGAGCGGCGTTTCAACTTGCGCGTCTATAAAGCGGCGTTCGAGCGCAACCTGCAACGCGGCCAGGGGCATGCCGGGCAGTCCCTGGGGGACCTGACCCACTTGCGCCAGTTCATCACCGGACCTGCGCTGTTCGCGTTCTTCGACGCGCCGTGGTTTCCCATCTATTTGTTCGTGATTTTCCTGTTCAACGTGTGGCTGGGCGTATTGGCCACGGCGGGCGCGGTGCTGCTGATCGGCCTGGCGTGCCTTAATGAATACATGACCAAAAAACCGTTGGGGGAGGCCAGTGGCTTCTCCCAGCAGTCCACGCAACTGGCCACCAGCCATTTGCACAACGCCGAGACCATCCAGGCCATGGGCATGCTCGGTGCGTTGCGCAAACGCTGGTTTGCCGTGCATTCGCAATTCCTCGGCTTGCAGAACCAGGCCAGCGATACCGGCTCGGTGATCACCTCGCTGAGCAAATCCCTGCGCCTGTGCCTGCAATCGTTAGTGCTGGGCCTGGGCGCGCTGCTGGTGATCAAGGGCGACATGACCGCCGGGATGATGATCGCCGGCTCCATCCTGATGGGCCGTGTACTCAGCCCCATCGACCAGTTGATCGCGGTGTGGAAGCAATGGAGTTCGGCAAAGCTGGCCTACCAACGCCTGGACGACCTGTTGCGCGAGTTTCCCCCGGAAGCTGAGCAGATGGCGTTGCCGGTGCCCAAGGGGCAGGTGAGTTTCGAGCACGTCAGTGCCGGGCCGCCCGGGCGGCGCGTGGCGACCTTGCAGCAGGTCAGCTTCAACCTGGGGGCCGGCGAAGTGTTGGGTGTGCTTGGCGCCTCGGGTTCTGGCAAGTCCACCCTGGCCCGCGTGTTGGTGGGTGTGTGGCCGACCCTGGCAGGCATCGTGCGCCTGGACGGTGCCGACATCCATCGCTGGGACCGTGATGACCTCGGCCCGCACATTGGTTATTTGCCCCAGGACATCGAACTGTTCAGCGGCAGCATCGCCGACAACATCGCGCGCTTTCGCGACGCCGACCCCGAGCAGGTGGTCAAGGCGGCTCAACAAGCCGGGGTGCATGAGCTGATCCTGCGTTTGCCCCAGGGCTACGACACTGTGCTGGGGGACAACGGCGGCGGGCTGTCGGGCGGGCAGAAACAACGGGTGGCACTGGCCCGCGCGTTGTACGGCGCGCCGCGCCTGATCGTGCTGGACGAACCCAACTCCAACCTCGACACCGTCGGCGAAGCCGCGTTGGCCAGCGCCATTGTGCAGATGAAGGCCCAAGGCAGCAGCGTGGTGCTGGTCACCCACCGTTCTTCGGCGTTGGCCCAGGCCGACAAATTGTTGGTGCTCAACGAAGGCCGCCTGCAGGCGTTCGGGCCAAGCCAGGACGTGCTGCGAGCGTTGTCCGGGCAGCAGGAAACCCCACGGGAAAAGGCCGGCGTGAGCCTCAGCCGTCAGTATCAAGCCGCAAGGAACCCCGGCGCATGAGTAGCCTTACTGTTGAACCGCGTTTTGAACAACGCGACGCACGCTTTTTTGTACGCATGGGCTGGCTGCTGACCGTGGTCGGTGCCGGTGGCTTTTTCCTGTGGGCCAGCCTGGCGCCGCTGGACCAGGGCATTCCAGTGCAGGGCACGGTGGTGGTCTCGGGCAAGCGCAAGGCCGTACAAACCCTCAGCCCCGGCGTGGTCAGCCGCATTCTGGTGCACGAAGGCGAGGCGGTGAAGCAGGGCCAGCCGCTGTTTCGGCTCGACCAGACCCAGAACCAGGCCGACGTGCAATCGCTGCAGGCCCAGTACCGCATGGCTTGGGCCAGCGTCGCCCGCTGGCAGAGCGAGCGCGACAACCGTGCCAGCATCCTCTTTCCGGTCGAGTTGAGCAGCAACCCCGACCCAGCGCTGGCGCTGGTGCTGGAAGGTCAGCGCCAACTGTTCAGCAGCCGCCGCGAGGCATTTGCCCGCGAGCAGGCCGGCATTCGCGCAAACATTGACGGTGCCACCGCGCAACTGGGCGGCATGCGCCGAGCGCGCAGCGACCTGACCGCCCAGGCCCAGTCCCTGCGCGATCAACTGAGCAACCTGCAGCCCTTGGCCGACAACGGCTACATCCCGCGCAACCGCTTGATGGAATACCAGCGCCAGCTGTCCCAGGTGCAACAGGACCTGGCGCAGAACACCGGCGAAAGCGGCCGCGTGGAGCAGGGCATTGTTGAATCGCGCCTCAAGCTGCAGCAACACAGCGAGGAGTACCAGAAGGAAGTGCGCAGCCAACTGGCCGACGCGCAATTGCGCAGCCTGACCCTGGAGCAGCAACTGACCTCGGCGGGTTTCGACCTGCAACACAGCGAAATCAACGCGCCGGCCGACGGCATTGCGGTCAACCTGGGCGTGCACACCGAAGGCGCCGTGGTGCGCGCTGGCGAAACCCTGCTGGAAATCGTGCCCCAGGGCACGCGCCTGGAAGTGGAAGGGCATTTGCCGGTGCACCTGGTGGACAAGGTGGGCACCCACTTGCCCGTGGATATTTTGTTCACCGCCTTCAACCAGAGCCGTACACCCCGCGTGCCGGGGGAGGTGAGCCTGATCTCTGCCGACCAGATGCTCGATGAAAAAACCGGCGCGCCGTACTACGTGCTGCGCACCACCGTGAGTGAGGCGGCGCTGGAGAAACTCCACGGCCTGGTGATCAAGCCGGGCATGCCTGCCGAGATGTTTGTACGTACCGGCGAACGTTCGCTGCTCAATTACCTGTTCAAGCCGCTGCTCGATCGCGCCGGTTCTGCGTTGACCGAGGAATGAGCATGAAGCCTGTGTTCCTCGCCTTACTGTGCCTGTGTTCCAGCGCCGAGGCGGTCATGGGGCCGTTTGATGTCTACGAGCAGGCGTTGCGCAACGATCCGGTGTTCCTCGGTGCCATCAAGGAGCGCGATGCCGGCCTGGAAAACCGCACCATCGGCCGTGCCGGCTTGCTGCCCAAGCTGTCCTACAACTACAACAAAGGCCGCAACAACTCCCAGGCCACCTTGCCCGACGGGCGCGGCGGCAATTACCACGATGACCGCAACTACAGCAGCTACGGTTCTACCTTCAGCTTGCAGCAGCCGTTGTTCGACTACGAAGCCTATGCCAACTACCGCAAAGGCGTAGCCCAGGCGCTGTTTGCCGACGAGAGCTTTCGCGACAAGAGCCAGGCGCTGTTGGTGCGAGTGCTGACCTATTACACCCAGGCGCTGTTTGCCCAGGACCAGATCGACATCGCCCGCGCCAAGAAGAAGGCTTTCGAGCAGCAGTTCCAGCAGAACCGGCATCTGTTCCAGCAGGGCGAGGGTACCCGCACCGACATTCTGGAAGCAGAGTCACGCTATGAGTTGGCTACCGCAGAAGAGATCCAGGCCCTGGATGAACAAGACGCATCGCTGCGCGAGCTGGGCGCGCTGATCGGTGTGCAAAGCGTGAATATCCAGGACCTGGCGCCGCTCAACCCGAGCTTCGCCGCGTTCGCCTTGGCACCGGCCAACTACGACAGCTGGCACGAGCTGGCGATCAGCAATAACCCGACGCTGGCGTCCCAGCGCCAGGCCGTGGAGGTGGCGCATTACGAAGTGGAGCGCAACCGCGCCGGGCATTTGCCCAAGAT
Organism: Pseudomonas sp. TE24901; assembly: GCF_054058375.1. Lineage (NCBI taxonomy): Bacteria > Pseudomonadati > Pseudomonadota > Gammaproteobacteria > Pseudomonadales > Pseudomonadaceae > Pseudomonas > Pseudomonas sp. TE24901. Next base: position 341,178 of record NZ_JBSSAF010000005.1, on the reverse strand, counting down.
CACCGCGTATGCCAGCTCACGCCAGCAGGAGTCCGACAGCGGCAATACCTACAACCAGCGCTACGACACCAACACCATCGGCGTCGAAGTCAGCATGCCGCTGTATGCCGGTGGCGGCGTCTCGGCCGCGACACGCCAGGCCAGTCGCGCCATGGAGCAGGCCGAGTACGAGCTGGAAGGCAAGACCCGCGAAACCCTGATCGAACTGCGCCGTCAGTTCAGCGCCTGCTTGTCGGGCGTCAGCAAGTTGCGCGCCTATCAGAAGGCCCTGGCTTCGGCCGAAGCGTTGGTGGTGTCGACCCGGCAAAGCATCCTCGGTGGCGAACGGGTCAACCTCGATGCGCTGAATGCCGAGCAGCAGCTCTACAGCACCCGTCGCGACCTGGCCCAGGCCCGTTACGACTACCTGATGGCCTGGACCAAATTGCATTACTACGCCGGCAACTTGCGTGACACCGACCTGGCCAAGGTGGACGAAGCCTTCGGTCATTGATTCGTGTAGGAGCCGGCTTGCCGGCGCCCACAGTGGGGTTTGTACAACAACAAAAAGAGGCGCTGCGATGGGAATCTTCGACTATAAAAACCTCGGTTCCGAGGGCTCCAAAGCGTTGTTTGCCGATGCCATGGCGATCACGCTGTATTCCTACCACAACCTGGATAACGGCTTTGCCGTGGGCTACCAGCACAACGGTTTGGGGCTCGGCTTGCCGGCCACCTTGGTCGGTGCGCTGCTGGGCAGTACCGATTCCCAGGGGGTGATCCCGGGCATTCCCTGGAACCCGGACTCCGAAAAAGCCGCGTTGGACGCCGTGCAAAAAGCCGGTTGGACGCCAATCAGTGCGAGCACCTTGGGTTACACCGGCAAGGTGGATGCGCGAGGCACGTTCTTCGGTGAAAAGGCTGGCTACACCACCGCGCAAGTCGAGGTGCTGGGCAAGTACGACGACGCCGGCAAGCTGCTGGAAATCGGCATCGGTTTTCGTGGCACCTCGGGCCCACGGGAAACCTTGATCAGCGATTCCATCGGCGACCTGGTCAGTGACCTGCTGGCGGCGCTGGGGCCCAAGGACTATGCGAAAAACTATAGCGGCGAGGCCTTTGGCAACTTGCTCAAGAACGTCGCTGACTACGCCAGCGCCCACGGCCTGAGCGGCAAGGACGTGGTGGTCAGCGGCCACAGCCTTGGCGGTTTGGCGGTGAACAGCATGGCCGACCTGAGCACCAACAAATGGGCGGGTTTCTACAATGACGCCAACTACGTTGCCTATGCGTCGCCGACCCAGAGCGCCGGGGACAAGGTGCTCAATATCGGCTATGAAAACGACCCGGTGTTCCGCGCACTGGATGGCTCATCCTTCAACCTGTCGTCGCTCGGTGTGCACGACAAACCCCACGAGTCGACCACCGACAATATCGTCAGCTTCAACGATCACTACGCGTCGACCTTGTGGAATGTGCTGCCGTTTTCCATCGTCAACCTGCCCACCTGGATCTCCCATTTGCCCACCGGCTATGGCGATGGCATGACGCGTATTGTGGAATCCGGGTTTTACGACCAGATGACCCGCGATTCCACGGTGATCGTCGCCAACCTGTCCGACCCGGCGCGGGCCAACACCTGGGTGCAAGACCTCAACCGCAACGCAGAGCCCCACAAGGGCAACACCTTCATCATCGGCAGCGACGGCAATGACCTGATCCAGGGCGGCAAGGGCGCTGACTTCATCGAAGGCGGCAAGGGCAACGACACGATCCGCGACAACAGTGGCCACAACACCTTCCTGTTCAGCGGGCACTTTGGCAATGACCGCATCATCGGCTACCAGCCCACCGACACGCTGGTGTTCAAGGACGTGCAGGGCAGCACCGACCTGCGCGACCACGCCAAGGTGGTCGGCGCGGATACGGTGCTCACCTTTGGTAACGACTCGGTCACCCTGGTGGGCGTGGGCCATGGGGGCCTGTGGGCCGACGGTGTGGTGATCGGCTGATCAACGCCAGTGCTGCCCCCGCCAGCCGCCACCCCAATAGGGCCGGTGGGGGTAGCCATAGCCGTAGCCGTAATAGTGATGCGGATAGTAATAAGGCCGCGGGCTGTAGCCCCAATGGCCGTAATACACGGGTGGCGGCGGTTGCTGCACCACGATCACCCGGGGCGGCTGGCGAATGATGAGGGTGTCGGCAAACGCCGGCGCGCTGGCCAGGGCCGCCAGGGTCAGGGGAATGAGTAAAAGAGCGCGTACCGTTCGGGACATGAGTGCCATGGCCGTCGTTCCTCCGTTCTGCCGCCTTCGACGTTGAAGGGGCTTACCGGTTAAACGCGACAGTGGGGCAAATCCTTCGGTAAAAAAATCTTCACTGACCGGCGGGCCGATGCCGCGACGGATTGCCCGGGGCTCACACGTTCAATGACTACCTGCGAGAGGTTTCGCGCGTCATGTGTGAGGAATTGAGCATGTCTCGACTTCGATTGTTACTGTGCGCCGTGGTGCTGCTGGGGTTGGGCGGGTGTGCGGTGTACCCGGCCTATCCGGGGCCATGCTGCTACCGGCCGTACTACCACTCCTACTACTACCATCCCTACTATCACCCGTATTACCACCCGTACTACCGGTATTGACACCCATGCGCTCCAACAAAAAGCCCCGCCGATGCGGGGCTTTTTCATGGTCACGACGGTTTGCGCTGCGCGACCGGTCAGTAGTTGTAGTGGGCGGGCTTGCCCCGCGCGGCGGTGTATCAGGTCAATACAAGGGGGCCTGGTGTACCGCGGCGCGGGGCGAGCCCGCTCACTACAATCAGTTTTCCTTACGGACGGTGGCGACGTCGGAGGCCTTGACTCGCACGTGTTTGCCGGCGATGTCGACGAACTCGTAGAAACCGTCGGCGGTGTTTGTCTTGGGCTGATCCTTGGTCAGGTACTGCGTACCGTTTTGCAGCGTCACGACGGTTTGCGTTGCGCAACCGGCCAAAACCAGAAAAGTGAGTGCAACCAGCGGCAGACCCAAATTCTTCATGCTCATAACCCTACCTTTAACCTTGAAAAGTCCCGCACCAGACGGCAGCGGGCAACAAATGTTACGCGATGAATGCTTGTATCTGATCACTTTAAAACTAAAAGTTGCGTGCGCCATTTATCTATTACCGATTGCAACACGCCCTTTGGGGCGGCAATCTGTATGCATAACCAGTGTTCGAATCCCTCGTGAAATGGCCAATCCCCTCGACGATCCGCTCTATTACCTGCATAACTTCCGGCAAGTGCTGCTCTGGCTGGGGCAACGCTATGCCGATTTGCTCGACCCTGACGAACAGCATTTCATTCAGCATTTTGACAGCTTGCCCCAGGCCTCCCAGGCGTTATTGGTGCGCATGGTGATGCGCAAGGGCATGCATTTTCGGGCGAGCAAACTCAATTACGTGGAAGTTGGCTGCACCCACGCGGCGACGGCGCCGCTGGTGCAACTGGGTTGGGTGGATGAGCACAGCCCCCTGACCTTTGAAACACTGTTCGCCTTGCTGCAAAAAGGCGAGGTCTTGGCAGTCTTCAAGCCGTGGATCGAGCAGCCCAAGGCCAACAAGGCCGATTGGCTCGAGGCCTTGGCCGCACAGTTCACCGAGCTTCGCAGCTTTACCCAGTGGTGTCCGCACACCACCGACACGCTGTACAGCCTCACCGTGATGGATCTGTGCGACCGCCTGCGCCTGATGTTCTTCGGCAACCTGCACCAGGACTGGTCCGAATTCGTGCTGGCTGACCTGGGCATCTACACCTACGAAAAGGTCGAGTTCTGCGCCGAATCCCGTGGTTTGCGCAGCCGTGACGACGTGCACGGCTACCTGTTCCTGCACGGGTGTCAGCAGGCGTTTGAAGCCGGGCTGGCACTCGACCAGGTGTTGGCTCACATCGCCACGCTGCACACCGACAACCCCTGGCTGGAAAAACGCCGCGCCAAGCTGTTGTTCCAGATTGGCCAGTACTGCGAGCGCAGCGCCGAGTTGGACCTCGCCGAGCAGATTTACCGGCAATGTGCCTATCCCGGGGCACGTTCGCGGCTGATCCGCGTACTGGAGCGCCGCGAGGACTACGCCCAGGCCATGGCCCTGGCCTGTACCGCACAGCAGGCCCCGGAAAGCGCCGCCGAACAGCAGCACTTGTTGCGCGTGTTGCCCCGGCTGCGACGCAAGCTGGGTGAGCCACCGTTGCCCAAGGCCAAGCCCCGGGCGGTCACCCGACTGGACCTGGCGCTGGCACCACCCGATGAGCTGATGTCGGTGGAATATTGCGTGCAGGCGCACCTGAGCGAGCCGGACGCGCCGGTGCATTACGTCGAGAATGGCCTGATCAACTCGTTGTTCGGCCTGCTGTGCTGGGAGGCGATTTTCGCACCGTTGCCCGGCTCGTTTTTCCATCCGTTCCAACGCGGCCCTGCAGACCTGCACAGCGAAGACTTCCACCAGCGCCGCGCCGCGCTGTTCGCCGCCTGCTTCGAGCAACTGAGGGATGAACGCTACAAGGCCACGATCCGCCAGCGCTACGCGGACAAGTGGGGCATTCAGTCGCCGTTCGTGTTCTGGAACCTGCTCAGTGACGAGCTGCTGGAGCAAGCCCTGGCCTGCCTGCCCGCCGAGCACCTGCGCTACTGGTTCGAGCGCCTGCTGCTGGACATTCGCGCCAACCGCGCCGGCATGCCCGACCTGATCCAGTTCTGGCCGGCCGAAAAGACCTACCGCATGATCGAGGTCAAGGGCCCGGGCGATCGCCTGCAGGACAACCAACTGCGCTGGTTGGAGTTCTGCGGTGAATACCAGATGCCGGTGACGGTGTGCTACGTGCGCTGGGCAGAACCCGCTTGAGCTACAGCGTGGCGGTGCGCGCGCTGTGTGAGTTCACGGCGAAGGTGGGCGACCTGGACCTGCGGTTTACCCCGTCGCCCAGTGCCCAGGAAGGTATCGTCGGTCACCGCACCGTGGCCTCGCGGCGCAGTGCGCACTACCAGAACGAAGTGGCGCTGGAAGGCGAGTACCTGCAACTCAAGGTGCGGGGCAGGGCAGACGGCTACGATCCGGACGCCAATCGCCTGGAAGAAGTGAAAACCTATCGCGGCGACCTCGACGCCCAGCCCGCCAACCACCGGCAACTGCACTGGGCCCAGGTCAAGGTGTACGGCTGGTTGATGTGCCAGAAGCTGGGTCTCGACGCCATCGACCTGGCGCTGGTGTACTTCGACATCGTCGGCGAGGGCGAGACCCTGCTGAACCAGCGCTACCCGGCCGCCGAACTGGAGGTCTTCTTCAATCAGCAATGCGCGCTGTTCCTCGGCTGGGCCACGCAGGAAATGCAGCATCGCGACGCGCGCAACAGCGCCGCCACCACCCTGGCGTTTCCCCACGCCGGGTTTCGCCCCGGCCAACGCGTGCTGGCCGAATCGGTCTACAAGGCCGTGAGCACCGGCCGCTGCCTGATGGCACAAGCGCCCACGGGCATTGGCAAGACCGTCGGCACGATCTTCCCGCTGCTCAAGGCCCTGGCGCCCCAGCAACTGGACAAGGTGCTGTTTCTCACCGCCAAGACCCCGGGGCGCAAGCTGGCGCTGGACGCAGCGCAGGTGCTGTACGACAGTCACCCCGACCTGCCGCTGCGGGTGTTGGAACTGGTGGCCCGGGACAAGGCCTGCGAACACCTGGACAAGGCCTGTCACGGCGATTCCTGCCCGTTGGCCAAGGGCTTTTACGATCGCCTGCCGGCTGCCCGTGAGGCGGCGTCCCAGGTACGCCTGCTCGACCAGCGCAACCTGCGCGAGGTGGCTTTGGCCCATGACGTCTGCCCCTATTACCTGAGCCAGGAAATGGCGCGCTGGACTGACCTGGTGGTCGCTGACTACAACTACTATTTCGACTTCGGCGCCATGCTCTTCGGCCTGGCCCAGCTCAACCAATGGCGCGTCGCCGTGCTGGTGGACGAGGCGCATAACCTGGTGGAACGTGCGCGCGCGATGTACAGCGCCAGCCTCGACCAATACAGCCTCAAGACCCTGCGTGACACCGCGCCCGAAGCGCTGAAAAAGCCCCTGCAACGCCTCAACCGCGAGTGGAACGCGCTGCATAAGGAACAACTGGCGCCGTATCAGGCCTACGCAACCCGGCCCGACAAACTGCTGCAGGCCTTGAGCCTGTGCACAGGCGCCCTGGGCGACTACTTCAACGACCATCCCGAATCCCTCACCGGCGACCTGCAGGCGTTCTATTTCGAGGCCCTGCAATTTGCCAAGGTGGCGGAGCTGTTCAACGAACACTTCATCTTTGATATCAGCAAGCGCCAGTTCAGCGGCAAGCGCAGCAGCTCGACCCTGTGCCTGCGCAACGTGGTGCCGGCCGAGTTCCTGCGGCCCAGGCTCACAGCGGCGCGCAGCAGCGTGCTGTTTTCCGCCACCTTGAGCCCACGGCGCTACTACGCCGACCTGCTCGGCTTGCCACCGGACACGGCGTGGGTCGACGTTGAGTCGCCGTTCAAGGCCGAGCAACTGACGGTGCGCATTGTCGATCAGGTGTCCACGCGCTTTGCACACCGCGAGGCGTCGCTGGCGCCCATCGTCGCGTTGATCGCCGCCCAGTTCGCAAAAAAGCCCGGCAACTACCTGGCGTTTTTCAGCAGCTTTGATTACCTGCAACAGGTGGCGCAGTTATTGGCCGAAACGCACCCGCATATTGCCTTGTGGCAACAATCACGGGGCATGGCCGAGGCCGAGCGCCAGGCTTTCCTCGACCAGTTCACCGAGCACAGCCAGGGCATCGGTTTTGCCGTGCTCGGTGGCGCCTTCGGTGAAGGCATCGACCTGCCTGGCGCACGTTTGATCGGTGCCTTTGTCGCCACCCTCGGGCTGCCGCAACTGAACCCGGTCAACGAGCAGATGAAGCTGCGCATGGGCGCCATCTTCGGTGCGGGCTACGACTACACCTACTTGTACCCGGGCCTGCAGAAGGTGGTGCAGGCGGCCGGCCGGGTGATCCGCAGCCAGCAGGACGAAGGCGTGGTGATGTTGATCGATGACCGTTTTGGCGAGCCACGGGTGCGTCAGTTGTTGCCGCAGTGGTGGGCAGTCGGTTGACGTATTCCTGGCATCAATGATGCTGGCCTCGACCCACCGGATGCGCCAGGCTGTGGCAAACCCTTCGCCAGGCTAAACCCATGAGCCAGCACACCCTTCGCGTCAACGGTATCGAGCTGAGCGTGCACATCGCCGGCCCTGAACACGGCCAGCCGGTGTGGCTGCTGCACGGTTTTCCTGAATGCTGGCATTCCTGGCGCGAGCAGATACCGGCGTTGGCGGCGGCGGGCTACCGGGTTTTCGCGCCAGAGATGCGCGGCTATGGTCGGTCGAGTTCGCCCGCCGAGATTGCCGATTACGACCTGCTGACCCTGTGCGGCGATATCCAGCAGGCCATGGACCATTTCTGCCACCGCGAGGTGGTGATGGTTGGCCACGACTGGGGCGCCGTAGTGGCCTGGCACCTGGCATTGCTGGAGCCCGAGCGGGTCACGCGGTTGATCACGATGTCGGTGCCGTTCGCCGGGCGCGCCCGCCGGCCAGTGATCGAGATCATGCGCGAGCTGTACGCCGACCGTTTCAACTACATCCTGTATTTCCAGGCACCCGGTGTGGCCGAACGGGAATTGAATGCTGACATCGAGCGCACCCTGCGGTTGTTCATGCAGGATCAGGACGTGTTCCTGCAGAAGAAATCCCCCGACGCCACCTTGCTTGACGGTGTCTCAACCCCCGCCACGCTGCCGAACTGGTGCCGCCAGCAGGACCTCGACGTCTACGTGCAGACTTTTACCGAGCACGGCTTTCGCGGCCCGTTGAACTGGTACCGCAACTTCGAACGCAACTGGCAGCGCACCGAAGCCCTGGCCGGCCGGCAGGTGCTGCAACCGACGCTGTTCCTGATCGGCGACCGCGACCCGGTCGGGGTGTTCGAAGCCCACACGATCAAGCGCATGCCCGATTCGGTGCCCGCGCTGGAGCAGCACGTGCTCCCCAACTGCGGGCACTGGATTCAGAACGAGCAGGGCGCTCAGGTCAACGCGCTGATGCTCGGGTTTCTAGGGAGAACGTAAAGGTCGCGCCATGGCCGGGGCGGTCCACCAGCTGGATGCTGCGCCCGTGCAGCTGCAGGATGCGGTGCACGATGCGCAGGCCCAGGCCACCATCCCGGCGCGCGCCGCCGATGGTGAAGGCACGCAGGAACAAGCCTTCGCGCAGTTCGGCGTCGATGCCGGGGCCGCTGTCGCTGACCGTCACCGCCACGCCATCCGCCGCGCTCGCCAGCAGCACTTCCACTTCGCCATTCACCGGCGTGTGGCGCAGGGCGTTGTCCAGCAGGTTGGTCAGCACCCGTTCGATCAGGCCCAAATCCGCCAGCACCGTGGGCACCTGGGGGGGCAGGGTGGCGGTCAGGGTAATGCCCCGGGCTTCGGCGGTGAGCTCGAATTTCTGGAAGATGTCCTGCACCAGGTCGGGCAGCGAAAAGCCTTCGATCACCGGCTGCACAAAGCCGTGTTCCAGGCGCACCAGCTCCAGCAATGACTGGGCGAGGCCGCCGACCTTGCGGCTCTGGTCCAGCGCGATGCCCAGGTAACGGCGGCGCTCTTCGGGGCTGAGGCTGGCGTCCTTGAGGGACAAGGTTTCCAGGTAGCCGTGCAACGAGGCCAGGGGCGTGCGCAGGTCATGGGAGATATTCGCGACCATTTCCCGGCGTTCCTGGTCCTGGTGAGTAATGGCGCGCCATTGTTCGCCCAGGCGGTTTTCCATCTGCACGAAGGCGTGGTCGAGCACGGCGATCTCATCACCGCTGGTGAGTTCGGGCGTCAGCGGCGCGGGGGCTTTGGGCGCGCCGTTGATATCGAACTGGCCGACCTTGTCGGTCAACTGGCGCAGCGGCCGGGTGATCCAGGCGAACGCGATCAAGCCCGCCATCAGGCACAGCAGCGCGACCAGGCCGATGGACCACAGCGCGATCTTGAGTGCCATGCCAGTCGCGTCCTTGGCGTCGTACACGTCATGGGCTTCGCCCAGCAGCACCACGTAGAGGAAGCCGGTTTGCTGGCCGTTGGCCTTGAGCGGTGCGGCACTGAACACTTTGCGCCCGTCAACGCTGCGCGGGTCGTCGCCGAGGATCGGCAGCATGGCGCCGCTGAGGAAGCGGCGCACCGGCGTCAGGTCGACGCGATCACGCAGCAAATGCCCGCTGGGCGCGGCATTGCCGACCACGCGGCCGTCGATGTCGAGCAGGTACACCTCGACACTCGGGTTGACCAGCATCAGCTGGCTGAACAGGTTGCGCACGGCGTCAGGCTTGAGGCCATCGGCGTCCATCAATTGGGTGTCACGGGCAATGTGCGCCGCCAAGTCGCGGGACAGGCCTTGCACCACTTCCAGTTCGTGCATGTGGTTGGAGCGCACCTGCAACCACGCCGACGTGCCGCTGCAAATCACCAGCAACACGGCAAACACCACCGACAGGCGTTGGGTCAGGGTGAGTTTCATGGCGCGCTCTCGGCAAATTTGTAGCCACGGCCCCACACCGTGAGGATGCGCGTCGGGTTGGCCGGGTCGGCTTCGACCTTGGCGCGCAGACGGTTGATGTGGGTATTGACCGTGTGTTCATAGCCTTCGTGGCTGTAACCCCACACCGCATTGAGCAGGTCCATGCGCGAGAACACCTTGCCCGGCTGGCGGGCGAAAAAGTACAGCAGGTCGAACTCACGCGGGGTCAGGTCCAGGCGCTGGCCCTGCAAGGTGACGTCGCGGGTCAGCGGGTTGATGAACAACTGGCCGAGGTCGAGGCTGCCGGCGTCCATCTTCAGGTTGCGCGCCATGGCATCCACCCGGCGCAGCAGGGCTTTGACCCGGGCGACCAGTTCCGGCATCGAGAACGGTTTGGCCAGGTAGTCGTCGGCACCCAGCTCCAGGCCGAGGATGCGGTGCAGTTCGCTGGAGCGTGCGCTGGTGATGATGATCGGCGTGTAGCGCGCCATGGCTCGGGCGCGGCGGCAGATCTCCAGGCCGTCCACACCGGGCAGCATCAGGTCGAGGATCAAGGCATCCCAACCGCCTTGTTCCAAGAGGCCCAGGCCTTCGGTGCCATCGGCGCTGTGCACCACCTCGAACTGCTCGTCCCGCAGGTGCAGGCAGATCAGGTCGGCAATATGGGCGTCGTCCTCGACCACCAGGACTCGTTTTGGCTGATCCATGTAGAGAAACCTTTACGTGTAGTCGGCGCATTGTGCGGGTTTTGCCACAGTGTAGTTATCACGAATTGTTTAACTCTGCGTGAGGATTCCGCGACCGCCCACAGCGCACGATAGCGCCATTGGAGTGAGCGAGCTCGCCTCGCGTGGCGGCTTACCAGACGCCTTATGTCGACCTGACACACCGCCGCGCGGGGCAAGCCCGCTCACTACGGACGAGTTCATGGGAGGGTTATATGTATTCGAGACGACAAATACTGCTGGCTGGTGGCGGCCTGGGTGTCGCCGTCCTGGCCGGTGGCCTGCTCAAGCAACTCAACGTGGTCAGCGACGCCGAAGCCGCCGAAACCTTCGAGGTCAACCACACCGAGGCCGAGTGGCGCAGCCTGCTGACGGCCGAGCAATTCGACGTGCTGCGCGAGGAGGGCACCGAACGCCCTTACAGCAGCAAGCTCAACGATGAACACCGCACCGGCACCTTCGCCTGCGCCGGTTGTGCGCTGCCGCTGTTTTCCTCGACTACCAAGTTTGACAGCCACACCGGTTGGCCGAGCTTTTGGCAACCGCTGGACAACGCGGTCGCCAGCCACGTCGACACCTCCTACGGCGTGGTGCGCAAGGAAATCCACTGCCGACGCTGCGGCGGTCACCAGGGGCACGTGTTCGACGACGGCCCGCCACCCACCGGCCTGCGCTATTGCATGAATGGCGCCGCCATGACGTTCACGGCGGCGTAAGCCGATGTCTATTCATTCGTATAAGGGACGATCCCATGTGGCTTCTGGTTCTCGCGTATCTGGGCGGCGTGCTGACGATTGTCAGTCCGTGCATCCTGCCTGTTCTGCCTTTTGTCTTCGCTCGCACCGGGCAGCCGTTTATGCGCAGTGGCTTGCCGCTGTTAGCGGGGATGGCGGTGACGTTCGCCCTGGTGGCCTCGCTGGCGGCGGTGGGCGGCGGCTGGGTGGTGCAAGTCAATCAGTACGGGCGCTGGCTCGCGTTGCTGTGCGTTGCCCTGTTCGGACTCACGCTGCTGCTGCCACGCCTGTCGGAGCGGCTGACACGCCCGTTGGTGGCGGCCGGCAGTCGCCTCTCGGAAGCCGCCGGGGCCGACGCCAAGCCGCGTCCGGGCGCTTCGTTCCTGATCGGCGTGGCCACCGGCTTGCTGTGGGCGCCGTGCGCCGGGCCAATCCTCGGCTTGGTGCTCACCGGCGCGGCACTGCAGGGCGCCAGCATCGGCACTACCTTGCTCTTGCTGGCTTACGCCGCGGGGGCTGCGACGTCCTTGGCCTTGGCGCTGCTGGTCGGCGGTAAAGTCTTTGGCTTCATGAAAAAGTCCCTGGGTGCCGGTGAATGGCTGCGCCGTGGCCTGGGCGCGTTGATGCTGGCCGGTGTGGCGGCGATCGCTTTGGGCCTGGACACCGGCGTGCTGTCGCGGTTGTCGACGGCTTCCACCGGTGGCCTGGAACAAAGCCTGGTAGATAAGCTGAGTGCCAAGCCTGAACCGAAGGGCGGAGCGATGATGGCCGGTGGCGCAATGATGATGGCTGCCAACCACAGCGACACGCTGCCCATCGAGGGTGCGCTGCCGCCCCTGGACGGCGCCGTGCAATGGCTCAACAGCCCGCCGCTGACGGCCGAAGGCTTGAAGGGCAAAGTGGTGCTGGTGGATTTCTGGACCTACTCCTGCATCAACTGCCTGCGCACCTTGCCGTACGTGAAGGCCTGGGCCGAGAAGTACCACGACCAAGGCCTGGTGGTGATTGGCGTGCACGCACCGGAATTTGCCTTTGAGCGCGACGTGAACAACGTCACCAAGGCCATGAAGGACCTGGGCATCACCTACCCGGTGGCCATCGACAACAACTACAAGATCTGGCGCGCATTCAATAACCAATACTGGCCGGCGCATTACTTTGCCGATGCCAAGGGCCAGATCCGTTATCACCACTATGGCGAAGGCGACTATGCCGAGTCGGAGCGGGTGATCCAGCAACTGCTGCGCGAAGCCGGGGCCAAGAACGTGGCCGGTGGCCTGATCGAGGCCGACGCCAAGGGCGTGCAACAGGCGCCGGACATGAACGAAGTGCAGTCGCCGGAAACCTACCTGGGCTTCCAGCGCGCCGAAAACTTCGTCACCGCTGGCACCCTGGGTACCGACAAGGTCGTGAACTACCCCGCAGCCGGCACCCTGGCGCTGAATAACTGGACGCTGGAAGGCCCGTGGAACGTCGGTGGCCAGCAAGCCACTCTCGATCAGGCAGGTGGGCGCATCGTCTACCGCTTCCATGCCCGCGACCTGCACCTGGTGCTGGGCCCTGGCGCCGATGGCAAGCCGGTACGCTTCAAGGTGACGGTCGACGGCCAGGCCCCGGGCGATGCCCATGGCACCGACGTGGCGCCGGATGGCAGCGGTACCGTGACCGAGCAGCGCCTGTACCAGCTGGTGCGCCAGCCCGGCGCGGTGCAGGACCGCACCTTCAGCATTGAATTTCTGGACCCGAACGTATCGGCGTACGCCTTCACGTTCGGCTGAATTGAAAACCCAATCACTGTGGGAGCTGGCTTGCCTGCGATAGCGCCGGGCCAGCCACTTCATCTGGCACTGATGCACCACCATCGCAGGCAAGCCAGCTCCCACAGTCGACCGTGTTCTGGAGTGATAGTGATGAAACTACTCAAGTTTTTACCGGTACTCGCTTTCGCGGCTTTTGTCGGCCAAAGCTCGGCGTTCTCCTTCGGTGGTGCTGAAGACGCGGTGATGATCGCACCCCCCACCCTGGACCTGCCCGCCACCTCCGGCAACCTGCAAACCGCCGTGTTTGCCGGTGGCTGTTTCTGGGGCGTGCAAGGGGTGTTCCAGCATGTGCAGGGCGTGAAAAACGCTGTGTCCGGCTACGACGGTGGCGCAGCGAGCACCGCGCAATACGAGACCGTCAGCGGTGGCGATACCGGGCATGCCGAATCGGTGTCGGTGACCTATGACCCGAGCCAGGTCAGCTACGGCAAGTTGTTGCAGATCTACTTCTCGGTGGCCCACAACCCCACTGAGCTGAACCGCCAGGGCCCTGACAGCGGCACCCAATACCGTTCGGAAATCTTTGCGCAGAACGCCGAACAACAAAAAGTCGCCCAGGCGTATATCGCCCAGCTGGACGCGGCCAAGGCCTTCGACAAGCCGATCGTGACCACGGTAGAGATGGGCAAGGCGTTTTACCCGGCGGAGTCTTATCACCAGGATTTCCTCACCGAGAACCCGTCCTACCCCTACATCGTGATCAATGACCTGCCAAAGGTGGCGCAGCTGAAAAAACTGTTCCCCGACCAATACCGCGCCGAGCCGGTATTGGTAAAAAACCAATAACCACCACAAAACCACTGTGTGGGAGCGGGCTTGCTCGCGAATGCGATGTGTCAGATACATATGAATTGACTGACCCACCGCTTTCGCGAGCAAGCCCGCTCCCACAGTGGTCCTGTGTCAAGCCTGGGATTTAGCCTTGGCCAGGTACGGCGCCAGGCGTCGGCCCATTTCCTCTCCTAAAGCCTGCAACCCGCTCAACGGACGGACCATCACTTCAAATTCGATGATCTGCCCTTGTTCGTTGAAACGGATCAGGTCGATGCCCTTGAGCTGCTTGTCGCCCACCCGTGCGCTGAACTCCAGCACCACGCTCAGGCCATCGCCGGTCGCCAGTTCACGGTGGTAGGTGAAGTCTTCGAACACCTTGATCACGGTGTTGAGGATCATCGACACCACGGGCGCGCCAGGGTAGGGCGTGTGGGCCATGGGCGAGCGAAACACCGCGTCGGCGGCCAGCAGCTCGGGCAGGGACTTGAGGTCACGGGCGGCCAGCATGGCGTGCCAACGTTGCAAGGTGAGGGCGGCAGCGGGGGTGAGGGTCAGTTCGGACATGCTCTGTACCTGTTCTTATGGTGGGAAGGCGTTGCACCTGCCCAACATAAGAGCGGTATCAAAGGAGGGTCAATCACCCGAATTGACAGTTAAGTGACCCAATTGCACTCACACCACTTCCAGGTAAGAGCTGTGAATGGCCCTGGCCAGTTCGCGCACGGTGTCGATAAAGTCGGTGAGGCGGCTGTGCAGGCCGTCTTCGAGGATTTCGTCGATCCCGGTGTAGCGCAGCCGTGCTTCGAACTCGGCGGCCAGGCGTTGGGCGGTGCGCCCGTAGCTGCCGGGCAAGTCGGCGAGGATGTGGCTCAACTCCTCGATGCAGGCGTGCAATGAGCGTGGCACGTCACTGCGCAGCAACAGCAACTCAGACACCGACCGTGCATTCAACGCATTCGGGTACAGCTCGGTGTAGGCCTCGAATGACGATAACGCCCGCAGCAGCGCGCTCCACTGGTAATACCCGCGTGCCGACAGGTCGCTGACCTCTTCCGATTCTTCGCCAAACATCTCGTAGCGCGCATCGAGCAGGCGCAGGGTGTTGTCCGCTCGCTCGACAAAGGTGCCCAGGCGAATGAAGCGATAGGCGTCATTGCGCATGATGGTGCCGGAGGTGGCGCCGCGAAACAGGTGCGAGCGCTGCTTGACCCAGTCACAGAAGTGGCTGATGCCATGCCGCGCCAGGCCGCCGGCGGCGATGCTGCGCATTTCCAGCCAGGTGGCGTTGAGGTTTTCCCACATGTCGGCGGTGATGCGCCCGCGTACCGCGTGGGCGTTGCCCCGGGCGGCGCGCAGGCAGTTGTAGATGCTGGCGGGGTTTTCTTCGTCGAGGGCGAAGAAGTGCAGCATGCGTTCGGCGTCCAGCTGCTTGTGGCGTTCCAGGTAACTGTCCAGGGTGCCGCTGCTGAGCAACGACATCGCCAGTTCATCCAGGCCATCGCTGCGCCCTGCCTGGGGCATCAGCGACAGCGAATAACTGACTTCGAGCATGCGTGCCAGGTTCTCGGCACGCTCCAGGTAACGGGACATCCAGTACAGATCTGCGGCGGTTCTACTCAACATGATTCAGCCCTCCACCACCCAGGTGTCCTTGGTTCCGCCGCCCTGCGACGAGTTGACGATCAACGAGCCTTCCTTCAGCGCCACGCGGGTCAGGCCGCCCGGCACCAGGCGGGTTTCCTTGCCCGACAGCACGAAGGGCCGCAGGTCGATATGCCGGGGGGCGATGCCGTTTTCGACAAAGGTGGGGCAGGTGGACAGGCTCAGGGTGGGCTGGGCGATATACGCGTGGGGGCGCGCCTTGATGCGCTGGCGGAAGTCCTCGATCTCGGCCGCCGTGGACGCCGGGCCCACCAGCATGCCGTAGCCACCGGAGCCCTGGGTTTCCTTGACCACCAGTTCCGGCAGGTGGGCCAGCACATGGGACAGTTCATCGGGTTTGCGGCACTGGAACGTCGGTACGTTTTGCAGCACCGGCTCTTCGTCCAGGTAGAAGCGGATCATTTCCGGCACATACGGATAGATCGATTTGTCGTCGGCCACGCCGGTGCCGATGGCATTGGCCAGCACCACATTGCCCGCGCAGTAGGCGGCGACCAGGCCGGGCACGCCGAGCATCGACTCCGGGTTGAACGCCAGCGGGTCGAGGAAGGCGTCGTCGATGCGCCGGTAGATCACGTCCACGGCCTTGGGGCCGTCGGTGGTGCGCATGAATACCTTGAGGTCTTGCACGAACAGGTCGGCGCCTTCCACCAGTTCCACGCCCATTTCCCGGGCGAGGAAGGCATGTTCGAAGAATGCGCTGTTGAAGCGCCCAGGCGTCAGCACCACCACGTTGGGGTTGTCCAGGCGGCTAGCGCTTTTCAGGGTCTTGAGCAGCAGGTTGGGGTAGTGGTCCACCGGCGCGATGCGTTGCTTGGCGAACACTTCGGGGAACAGGCGCATCATCATCTTGCGGTCTTCGAGCATGTAGCTCACGCCGCTGGGGGTGCGCAGGTTGTCTTCGAGCACGTAGTAGGTACCGTCGCCGTCGCGCACCAGGTCAACGCCCGAGATATGCGAGTAGATGTCGCGGTGCAGGTCCAGGCCCACCATGGCTTTCTGGTAACCCTCGTTGCCCAGCACCTGGTCAGCGGGAATGATCCCGGCCTTGATGATGCGCTGATCGTGGTAGATGTCGGCGAGGAACATGTTCAGTGCGTTGACGCGCTGGATGCAGCCACGTTCGATCACGGCCCATTCACTGGCGGGGATGCTGCGGGGGATGATGTCGAAGGGGATCAGGCGCTCGGTGTCTTGCTCGTCGCCATACAAGGTGAAGGTGATCCCGGCCCGATGGAACAGCAAATCGGCTTCGCGGCGCCTCTGGGCCAGCAGTTCCGGCGGCGTGTTGGCCAGCCAGCGGGAGAAATCCTGATAATGCGCGCGGCATACGCCTTGCGCGTCATTCATTTCGTCGAAGAAAGATCGAGCCATTCCAGTACCTTGTCAGTGCCCAGTGTTGCCGGGTGGCACTGCCGCTTTAAAAACCGCATTTTTTATGAGCCCGTGGCTGAGGGTGCCACTGGGCCTGGTCCTTACTTTCTTATGGGGTGGGCTCTGGGTCGGGGGGTAACGAATGCTCCTGTTTCCGGGCAGATGAATGGATAAAGCAATGCTTGTGCCGAAACCCTCAAAACACCCGACCTCTTTATAGTGAGCGGGCTTGTCCCGCGCTGGCGTGCGCAGCGCTCCCGTTTTATGGGGGGCGCTGCGCAGCCCGGCGCGAGCAAGCTCGCTCACTACAGTGCACTCCGTGCTCTCGATTGGTGCACGAACAAACTTGAACTTCGCCCGGGCCCGTTTCTTCTAAGGGAATTCGAACCTGTGTGGAGCATGGCCGTGCCCAGAATCATTTCGCCCCATACGCCGGAGGCGGCGCTGACCGATCACAGCGAACACAACGCCAAGATCTTCGGCTCGCCCAAGGATCGCCTGGATTTCTACCGCCGCGAGATCCAGTACGAAACCACCATCCTGGCCAACCGCACCGACGCCTACCTCACGGCGCAATCGTTCCTGGTCATCGCGTTCGTGTCCGGCATGGGCAACCTCAACCCGGAGTGGGGCAAGTTGTTCACCCTGGTGGTGCCGGTGTTCCTGGTGATGCTCGGCATTCTCAGCTCATTGAACGCCTGGCCGGGGATCCGCGCGGCGTACGAAATCATCGACCACTGGCATTACAAGCAAAGTGAGCTGCTGCGCAGCGAGCCAGTGATGGGCCTGGCCTACGATGATTCGCCGCTGTTCTGTGAGACCGAGTCGTCGCATAAGGGCTACCGCAAGTCGCTGCTGTTTTCCATGCGTGCGCCATGGCTGTTCATGGTGTTCTGGCTATTGCTGGGGGCCTACGCGTTCTACATCCAGGTAGACAACCCCGGTTCCTAGACAAATGGAACTTCGTCGCTGGGAACGTGACCTTAACTTTACGCAGGCAATAACGATGCAGAGGTAAACCATGAGCACACACAAACAACCCGCGACGGGCGCAGACGCCCCCAAAGACCCGGCGCTGAACGCAGACCCCAAGGCCAAAGACCCCAAGGCGCGGGAAAACGACTACAGTCCAGACTTCAAGCCCGAGCGCGAGCCCAAGCCTGAAACCGATGCCGATATCGATACCCAAGGGGGTTAGGGAGAAGGTCATGTCAAAAGAACGGGAAGACGCGCCGGAAGAAGAACTCAACGACCCCGGCAATGAAGACCCGGGGTCGTTGATGGATGACGCAGAGGTGCCGCTTAAGGACGGCAGCCTGGATCAGGAATCGATCCAGGAGTGTTCGGCGCCAATCCTGACGTTGAGTTTGTACTGAAGCGGGAAGTAGTGTTTCTTCAGTTTGTCCAGCTGCATGCCCAGGGTGTCAGGCGGGACAATACCGCTTCGGATATAGGATTGACGTATATCGTACTCGACATTGACTTTGGGTCCATGGGGCACCAGGCCGCCGTTGACTGCGTGGTATTCCCTGGTTTTGCCATCGAAACCAAGGTCATACATATCAGGTCGTTTCAGTTTCAGGTTGTCGTTGAACAGGGTCGGTCCAACCGTTTCAAAGACCTTGCGTTCATAGGCCTGGAATTCAGGGGTATATAGGACTTGGCCATTTGGGGCTCTGGTTATTGTCGGCCGGTTCGCCTGGAAGTACGGCTTGTTGGCAACGAAGCGCTGTTTCATCTCGGTGATCAGGTCGGTAATGACTGGATTGCCTGCGTGCGTGCCGAAATTACTGGTGTTATAGAACAGTTTGTAGCCTGTCAGGTTCTGGCCCACCGGCTGGTTGAGCAGTACATCATTGGCGCCCGCATTCACTGCATCCGCCCCGACCTTTGTCTGGATGACATCATCCGTATCGAGATAGAACCCCCCGTATTTATTGGCGATGGGATACCGCGCAACGTCGGAGGCAGCGGCCAGGTTCTTGCCTTGCCCTGCTCGGAAATAGTCGTACATGCCGCCGGTTTTCAACTGCTTGAATACGCCATCCTCGTGAAGGTTTTTCACCTGGATACCTGGAACCCTGCTTTCCAGTTTCTGTTTTATCTGCTGGAAAATGGCTGGGCTGTCCGCGTCCACGTGCAGGATGGAGGTATAGCCAGGGGCTTTGTTTGCGTTGTTGACCAGGTTATCCATCAGCTTGGGAGGGATTTCCTGGCCGGCCCAGAAGTAGTGAAGGTTCTTGGGGACTGGTTTCACCGCCTTTAGCAGGCTTATGGCTGCCGAAGGCGTGACGTCAACAAACTTATAGTGATGTGTCTGGGCTTTCCTGGCCTTTATGAACTCGCTGAAGGGGCCTCGCTGCCATTTGCCCTTGGCGCTGCGCCAGAAGTACGCAGGGTTGAGCGCATCCGCCCCCGGCGCGAGGCTGGCTTCTTTCCAGGCGCCTGCCGCACTGTCGAAGACAACGTTCTGGTCGACGCCCTTGTAGTTGAGCGTGTACGGCGTGATTGAGTTTTCCACGACCTTAATGTCATCCATTGGCACCACGTAGGTGCTGTCCCCCAACCTCCATGGCGACGTCAACTCGCTGGCGCCTCCCAGTAACCGTGCAGACCTGGCCGAGGGTTCCCAGCCCGAGGTACCCAGATCCCTGATGGGGATATCGGCCCCCGTGCCCTTGGGGTGCCGGATGATGCGCTGGCCGTCCTTGAGCCGGGACTCATACAGCACCCCATCGACCTTCACGTATTCCTTCCCGCTGCGGCCCTTATAGACGTTGCCTTGCAAACCGGTGGCCGATAGTTCGCCCGTGGCAATGTACTGGGCTTCATAACCGCGCAGTGTTGCGTCCAGCGGCCGGACTTCGCCGCCGGCGGCTACCCGGCTTGGCGTGAAGTCTTTCAGGGGCGGGCCGAAAGGCTGTTTCTTGAGCGCGTCATACCGATGCCAGTTGCCCTGGAACATCACGGCCGTGCTTTCGACCGTTTCTAGCCCCTCCTTGAAGGTACCACTGGCCGCCAGGCCATGGTGTTGGCTGGCAGTCAGGGTCTCATCCGCGCTGCCGATCGCTCGCAAGCTGTCAGAGGCATCGGTAGTCGTCGCCTCTGCGACGAAGTTATCCAGCGGTTTGCCGTAGGCTTGCCGTGTATGTGGGTCAACGGCATACCACTGGCCTGTAGCCTCATCGAATGTGGCCAAGGCTTTGCTTTCAGCCGTGGCATTGATTGCCTTGTAGCTGCCTTCGGCGATATCCGGCCTTTTGGCCAACGCCAGCAGGTCGACGCTGCGCTGTGTCCTCAGATACCGCAGCCCCCGGTACCCAGCCTTGAACACGCGCGCGGTGCCGTTGACCACTCCACGCGCCAGGTCATCCAGCCCACCCGCCGGGTTCAGTGCGCCCACCGCCGCACGCCCGACGATCTTGAGGGCATGGCCGGCCTTGGCCAGTGCGCCAAGCCCGGTTGCCGCCGCTTTCGCCCCTTTGATCGCTGTACCAAAACCGACGAGAAAACCGAATACATCCCACGACAGATCCCCCAGGCCCTGAGCAACATTGCCGTTCTGGAAATTGACGATCGCGGACCTGAACGGAATGAGGTTCAGGCCGAACTGTGCGGCCTTTTCATGGGTGGGCACTTCAGTATCGAAGGTCGTCTGGCCCCGCGCCGCCTTTTTCAAGCCGGGCAAGTCCATATCCTGGAGAACCGCGTCCGCAAGGTAGGCCGTTCTCGCGCTGCCGAAGCTGTCGGGGACACCGCTTGCGCCCTTGGATTCGTCCGCCAGCCCGGTGGGGTACTGGCCTTCGGGGGTGACGATCTTGTATGCATTGAAGGGGCGCGACTCTTTGTAATAAGGCTCGCCGGTTTTGAAGTCGCCCAGGTCAGGGCGTTGGGTGATAGTGCCTTTCAGGCGGTCCAGCTGGTAGGTGTGGACCTGGCCATCGCGTTTGATCTTGATCAGCAGGCGGCCTTCAGTTTCTTTGTCGCGTTCACTGGCAAGGACGCCGCCCCATTCGAAATGGGTTTCCCTGGCAAGGGTGATTTCTCCGAATTCGAAATGTTGACGGTCTGCCAAGGGCAGTTTCGCCACCATGTTTTTGATGTGCGCGGCGGTGGCCGTCTTGACCGCCTCGGAATAGGCCGAGAAAGCTTCATCGAACGCGGTGGGCAGGCGCGGCAGCTGTTTGAGTGTTGGCAAGAGCGCTTGGATGTCAAATCCACTCGATGAAGAAACCCAGGTGCCCGGCCTGCCATCACCCGGCAGATCGACGAGCCCGAGTGTGATAGCGCGTAGCGCGTCTCTGCCCGATTCACCCCAGTTATCCGCGGAGCTCGGTGCGTTCAGGAGGCCCCGGCCATCGATGTACAAGTCCAGGATCGAGTAAGGGCCGGGGAAATAGCGGTTGGAGGGTTCTACACGGATGCATTTTTCGTCGAAGTGCTTTGGGGCCACGTCGGGCAAGGCTTTTTTCAATTGCTCCAGTGCCATGTCCCTGGCTGTCGGCAGCTTCGCCGTGGAGGCGTGCGAGGCTTTCTCGAGCTGGCTGACCTGCGCTGCAAACGCTTCGCGTACACGTGTCATTGCAGCGTGGGTGACGGGGTAGGGCAGGCCGTTGGCAACGGCCCAGTCCTTGAGCGCTGCGCTCTGGGCGTCAAACTCGATGCGCGCTTCATCGTCGGATACGGGCGCGATGCTCGCCCGGGTCATGACTTGGGCGTAGGTCATCGCCGCCGTCGCCCCAGGGGCGCTCGCTTCGATACGGACAACCGCGGTGGCAAAACTCACCCAACTGTGGGTGCCCAACACCAGGTCTTGCGGTAGGTCCTTGACCAGAAATTCCGGTGCTCGGCTGGCAAGCATCAAGGTGGCTTGGATCGCGGCTTGTTCAGGTGACAAGCCTTTGCCTGCTTTTGCCAGCGCGGCTGTCAACTCCTGCATAACCGCTGCAGCGGTCTTGCCCGCGTTACTGGCAGACAACAACGTGTAGCCCGCGATCCGCAGTTGTGTAGCCTCCGGAGCCGCCTCAGCCGACGCCGAGAGGTCCAGGCTCAGGGCCGCCAACAGCCAGTCGTTGATACTGCCTTTGACCGCGCGGGCCTCGAATTGGGCCTGGATCGCCTGGCCCAGTGCCTGCCCTCTGGGCGACGCGATCAGGCGATCGATCAGGCCGCGGGGATTGGCGATGTGCTCAGGCAGTACGGGGCTGCCATTGAGCAAATAGTCCAGCACGTTGTTGAACGGGGCCAGGTCAATCCCGCCGAGCCTGCCCTGCTGGAGATCGCTGCGCAACTGTTGCTCGCTCACAGCATCCAGGGGCGTGGGCCAGGCCCGCGCACCGCCGTAGTTGCCGTTCTCGGCGGGCTTGGGGGCAGGGGCCAGCAAAGCGTCGACCAGGTTATCCAGTTGATCAAGGGTGGTGGGGATTTTCCAGCCATGGTCCTCGATGAACTGCTTGAGGCTCACGCTGTTGTGGTCGCCCGCGTTAGCCGGCCTGTAGGTGCCGGCGTTGTCTACGTACACGACACGGGTCTCCAGTTCATGGGCTATTTGCAGCTGATCCCGGGTGCCCTCTCTGACGAACCCAGCCAAGTGCCGTAAATCATAGGCAGCCTGGTATCGGTTGCGGATATCGGCCAATTGCGCCTGGTGTGCCTCCAGCTGTTGTTCACTGCGGCTGTTGTGTTGAGCTGAAAAGAATGGCGACGTCTTGTAAAAATGCGTCATCACCTTGAAGGGGGCGGTGTTGCTCCTCGCTGACAGCGGTGGGGAGAACGCGGGGGAGGGACCGCCGGGTGCAATGACTCGGCTCGCATTCAGGATCGGACCGCTGACGGCTGCCCAGCCTGGGTCATCGAGGCCCAGGGTATGGACGGGTTGCCCGCGCTCGGCTTTGAGCGTGAAAGCAATTTGTCCGGAGGCGGGATTGATTTTTATCGAGTCGGGGTTGATGCCCTTGTCCTGTATCCACTGCTGCACATCCGGAGACTCGAAGGCCTGTCCCAGTTGGCTCCACCATTGTCCAAAGACCGAACCGGCGGGAATGGGAAGAAGCGTTGAGGCTGACTGATGAGGTGCATCCACCGCGCGTCGCTGCCGTGCAGGCTGCACCTGGAGCGTTTCGGCGGGCATTTTGTGGAGGGTATTCACACTGCGGGAATTGATCATCGTGAAGTGGCTCTTCATGTGATTGACAGGTAGGTCGTCGAGGCGCTGGCGGCCTGGCGAGTCAACCTGTGTGTCACAAAGCTTTCAGATGATTCCTATTGTCGGCGTCTGTTTCGTTGCCGTTTCTGTCGGCCCCGGCTCACTGCACGTTGATCAATTGCGAACCAATGGTTTTCATCCGGATCATGTCCATCAACTGCCGCAACCCCGGCTGCGATTGGCGGCGGCTGGTGTAGTACATGCACAACGGCTCACCCAGGCAGGCCCAATCGGGCATCACTTCCACCAGGCGGCGGTCCTTGAGTTCCTGGTCCACTCGGTTGGACAGGCAGTAGGCAATCCCCACGCCTTGCAACGCTGCGTTGACGATGGTCTCGGTGTCCGCCGCGCTGAAATGCCCCGGCACATCGATGCGTTGCTGGCGCGAGCCGTTACCCAGCTCCCATTTGTAGGTGGTCTTGTCGCCCAGGTACATGCGGATGCAGGCGTGCTGCAGCAGGTCTTTGGGTTCGCGGGGTGCCCCATGACGGGCAAGGTATGCGGGGGAGGCGACCATGATCCAGCGCAACTCGCCGGTCAACGGCACGGCCACCATGTCCTGGGGCACGGTGGCGCCGTAACGGATACCGGCATCGTAGCCCTCGGCGATAATGTCGATCATCTGGTCCTGCACGATCAGATCCAGGCGCAGTTGCGGGTAGGCTTGCGTGAATTCGCCGAGGATCGGCGCCAGCAACAGCACGGCAGCATCCCGAGGCACATTCAGGCGCAGGCGGCCGATCGGCGCTTCGCGGTACAGCTCCAAGGTATCGAGGCCGTCCTGGATCGTGGCGAAACCCTGGCTGAGTTTTTCCGCGAGCAGGTTACCGGCGTCGGTGGGCTCGACGGCGCGGCTGCTGCGGTAGAGCAATTTCACGCCCAGGCGGGTTTCGAGGTTGCGCATGGTGTGGCTCAACGCCGAGGTGGTCACGCCCAGTTCGTGCGCGGCGTGACGAAAACTGCGGCGCCGGATGATGGCCATGAACACATTGAGATCGGCGAGTTCGGAGCGGTTAAAAGCGGCCATATCAAGACTTTTTTAGGAGAATTCGGTTGTATGCGGCGTTGAGCCCTATTCAACCCGGGATGACCTAGAGTAATTGCTTTTCAAAGTATTGCTATGGGCAGCGTGATTTTTTATGAGTATCGAAACCCTCAAGATCCCCGGTATCGAAAAGGCCGTGTCAAGGATCGCCCTCGGTACCTGGGCCATGGGTGGCCGACTGTGGGGTGGCTCGGACAATGAGCTGTCGATCAAGACCCTTCGCCATGCCCTGGCCAGCGGCATCAACTTGATCGACACGGCGCCGGTGTATGGCTTCGGCTTGTCCGAAGAACTGATCGGCAAGGCCTTGCGCGGCGTGCGCCACACGGCGGTGATCGCCACCAAGGCCGGCCTGCAGTGGGATGACGGCACCACGCGCCGCAACGCCACGGCCCAGCGCATCCGCAAGGAAGTCGAAGACTCTCTGGTGCGCCTGGAAACCGACTACATCGACCTGTATCAGATCCACTGGCCTGACCCCCTGGTGGCCCAGGAAGAAACCGCCGATGAGCTGGAGCGCCTGCGCCGCGAGGGCAAGATCCTCGCCGTGGGGGTGAGCAACTATTCACCGGCGCAGATGGATGACTTCAGCCGCTACACCGCGCTGGCCACCGTGCAACCGCCCTACAACCTGTTCGAGCGCGCCATCGACAGCGACATCCTGCCGTATGCCAAGAACCACGGGCTGGTGGTATTGGCCTACGGCTCGCTGTGCAGGGGGCTGCTGACCGGCAGCATGCATTCGGCCACCAGCTTTGGTGGCGACGATGTGCGCAGGATCGACCCCAAATTCAAGGCGCCGCGTTTCGAACAATACCTGGCCGCCGTCGGCGCGCTGGAGGTGTACGCCCGCGAGTGTCACGGCAAGTCGATACTGGCGCTGGCGTTGCGCTGGGTGCTGGATCAAGGGCCGACCATCGCGCTCTGGGGCGCACGCCGACCGGAGCAACTCAAGGGCTATGAAGAGGCGTTTGGCTGGCACCTGACC
This sequence comes from Pseudomonas sp. TE24901, assembly GCF_054058375.1. Classification (NCBI taxonomy): domain Bacteria; kingdom Pseudomonadati; phylum Pseudomonadota; class Gammaproteobacteria; order Pseudomonadales; family Pseudomonadaceae; genus Pseudomonas; species Pseudomonas sp. TE24901. The sequence continues at coordinate 316,300 of NZ_JBSSAF010000005.1, read as the reverse complement.
GCCGATGACCTGACACATATCGACCGTATTCTGGCCAGCACGATAAAAGATCCGATCGGGCCGGAATTTATGGCCCCCGCCAAGCGTTAACCCTTACGACAGGGATGTCAGCGACAACAAAAAATGACATCCCCGTACGTTGAGGTTTTTGCATGAAGCGCGGCACCCTATTCACGATCACTGGTGGTTTGCTCTGTGGGCTGTTAGTGGCAGGCGCCCTGAAATGGCGCGGTGACCCTAATGCCCTGTGGCACATCGTCAGCCAGCAATGCGTTCCCGACCAGCAACAGCAGCACAAGCCCGACCCGTGCCTGGCGGTGGACCTGGACCGGGGTTATGCGCTGCTCAAGGATCGCAACGGCCCGTTGCATGACTTGCTGATTCCCGTGGACAAAGTCACCGGCATTGAAGACCCCGCCCTGGGGCGCCAGCTGTTGCCGCATTATTTTACTCAGGCCTGGAAGCACCGCGCGGCGTTATCCGACGGCCTGAAAAAGCCAATCCCGGACGCCTTCGTCTCCGTGGCGATCAACTCGCGTTTTGGCCGCTCGCAGAACCAGTTGCACGTGCACATCGCTTGCCTGCGCCCCGAGGTGTTTGTCGCCTTGAGCCAGCAAGGCAAAGCACTGGATGAGCAGTGGCAGGTGTTGCCGAGGCCGCTGATGGGGCATACCTACAGCGCGCGTACGCTGTCGGCGGCCGATGCCGAGGTGCTCGACCCGATGGCGCTGTTGCACGATTACGTCGAGGCCCAGGGCAGCTCGATGAGCCACTACAGCCTGCTGATGACGCCCCGCGCCGACGGCAGCTTTGTGCTGTTGAGCACGCACCTGGCGCTCACCGAACTGAATTTGGGTTCGGCCGGTGAGCTGCAAGATTATCGCTGTGACCTGATGACCCAGTTGTAAGCCCCCTTTGACCTGATTCGGACCTACCTCCATGCGCTTGACTGTGTTGGCTTGCCTGTTCCTGTCTGTGGGTGTGGCCCAAGCGGCTACCCGAGAAGTGATCCCGATTCACAGCGCCACCATGGCCAATGGTGATTTGCGCTACAGCGTCACCTTGAAGATTGGCGGCACGCCGGTGGAAACCCAATTCGACACCGGCTCGGTGGGATTGCGCGTACTGCCCGGCGTGCTCAAACCCCAGGATGCCGTGGCGCAGAACGTGCCGGCGGCGATTCAGTATGGCAGCGGCGTACGCCTGAACGGCAAGCTGGCACTGGCTACGGTCAGCCTGGGCACTGCCACGGCACACGTGCCGATGCAGTTGGTCGACAGCATCAGTTGCAGCGATGCGCGGCCTAAATGCCCGGCCTCCAAAGTGTCCGCCAAGGACTTTCTCATGGGCGGCAACCCCGAGCGGGGCGAGGGCTTCAAGGCGATCATGGGCGTTGGCATGTTGCGCAACCCCGCGACCAACCCGCTGGTGGCCATGGGCGGCCGCTGGTTGGTGGTACTGCCTCGGCCCGGGCAGAGCACCGGGCAGTTGATCCTCAACCCCACGGCGGCGGAGACCCAGGGCTTTCGCACCCTCAGCCTGCAACGCTTTGCGGTGAAACCCGGGGATGCCAGCGCCTACTGGAAAGACCACGGCGTGCAAGGTTGCCTACAGCGTCTGGACACCCACCAGCAGGTGTGCGGCAACAGCATCCTGGACACCGGCGCGGCGGGTTTTCATATCTATGCCGATGCACTGCAAGCCAACTGGCCGGTGGGCACCCCGGCGCATTTCAGCCTGACCCTGGGGGACGGCAGCCAGATGGGCCAGCACTTCAAAGTGGATAACGGCGGCGGGCGCTATGTGCGCTACATCACCGCCCAGGGCGAACACAACTTCCACGGGATCAATGCCGGCTTGCTGACGTATTTCGATAACGCGGTGCTGTACGACCAGTCCGCCGGCACCATCGGCCTGAAAGCCCGCTGATCTCACCGTAAAACCGGGTCTATTGTGGGAGCGGGCTTGCTCGCGAATGCGTTGGGTCAGTCAACATATTCAGTGACTGACACTCCGCATTCGCGAGCAAGCCCGCTCCCACATTTGAATCTCACCTACCTGAAAATTTTCATTCACGACCTCTTTGCTCGATAAACGACACCCGCTCAAATTTAGCCATTGAACGACTGTTCAGTTTGAACTATGTTGACCGCATCCACCCGTTTGCCTGCAAACGGGTTCGCGCTTTTTCTTCTTGAACGAGAGGCTCTGGCATGCGGTTTTCCCCCTTCGTTGAGCGAATTGCAGGGCAGGGCGTTGCCGCCTGGGACATTCACCACGCCGCGTTCCACGCCGCCAGCCAGGGCGAAGACATCATCATCCTCAGCGTCGGCGATCCCGATTTTGCCACGCCTTCGTTCATCACCGACGCGGCCGTCAGCGCACTGCGCGACGGCGACACCCACTACACCGAAATCCCCGGCCGTACGTCCTTGCGCGATGCCGTGGCACGGCGCTACAGCCAGACGCTGGGCCGCTCATTGGCGGCCGATAATGTGATCATCGTGCCCGGCGCCCAGAATGCATTGTTCATCAGCTCGCTGTGCCTGTTGCAGGCCGGGGATGAAGTGCTGGTACTCGACCCGATGTACGTCACCTACGAAGCCACGCTCAAGGCCAGTGGCGCAACCCTGGTGCGCGTGCCGTGCTCGCCGGAGTCGGGATTCCGCCTGGACCCGCTGGCACTCGCCGCTGCAATCACCCCGCGCACCCGGGCGATCTTCTTTTCCAACCCGAACAACCCCACCGGCGTGGTGCTCAACCCTCAGGAACTGCAAGTGATTGCCGACCTGGCCATCGCCCATGACCTGTGGGTGGTGGTGGATGAGGTCTACGAAAGCCTGGTGTTCGACGGTCAATACCACAGCCTCGCCGCGCTGGCTGGCATGGAAGAGCGCTGCATCGTGATCGGCAGCCTGTCCAAGTCCCACGCGATGACCGGCTGGCGTATCGGCTGGATCATCGCCGCGCCGCCGATGGTCGCCCATGCCGAAACCCTGGTGCTGAGCATGCTCTATGGCCTGCCCGGGTTTGTGATGGAAGCCGCTGCGGCCGCCGTGCTGGCCCATGATGAAGTGACCGTCGGCATGCGCGAGATCTATCGCCGCCGACGTGACCTGGTGGTAGCCGGCCTGAGTGCTTGCCCGGGGATCAAGGTGCAGGCGCCCCAGGCCGGCATGTTTGTGCTGGTGGATGTGCGCGGCACGGGCTTGAGTTCGCTGGATTTTGCCTGGCGATTGTTCCGCGAGGCCGGGGTCTCGGTGCTCGATGCGGCGGCCTTTGGTGAACCTGCCCAAGGCTTTGTGCGGCTGTCGTTCACCCTGGGCGATGAGCGCCTGGCCGAGGCGTGCCAGCGCATTGCTGGCTTTGTCGGCCGACTGGCGGGCGAGCCACGGATCGCGCCGGCGCCCGTCGCAAAGATTGAAGTGGTGCAACCGGCCGAGGTCAAAAAGATGATCGAGGTGGTCGATCTGCATAAGCGCTTCGGCAATATCGAAGTGCTCAAGGGCATTTCCCTGACCGCAAACGAAGGCGATGTGATTTCCCTGATCGGCGCCAGTGGCTCGGGCAAAAGCACCTTGCTGCGCTGCATCAACATGCTCGAAGTGCCCGACCAGGGCAGCATTCACGTAGACGGTGAGAGCATCAAGCTCAACTACGGCCGCCCCGGCGCACCGCTGGTGGCGGATGCCAAGCAACTGGTGCGCATCCGCTCGACCCTGGGCATGGTGTTCCAGAACTTCAACCTGTGGCCCCATCGCACTGTGCTCGAAAACCTGATTGAGGCGCCCACCCAGGTGCTGCGCGAAAGCCGTGCCGAAGCCATCGAGCGCGCCGAAGCCTTGCTCGACCGCGTGGGGCTGGCCGCCAAGCGCAATGAATACCCGGCGTTTCTCTCCGGCGGGCAGCAGCAGCGGGTGGCGATTGCCCGTGCGCTGGCGATGCGCCCCAAAGTCATGCTGTTCGACGAACCCACTTCAGCCCTCGACCCGGAACTGGTGGGCGAAGTGTTGCGCGTTATCCGCTCCCTGGCCGAAGAAGGCCGCACCATGATCCTGGTCACCCATGAAATGGCCTTCGCCCGGGATGTGTCGTCCAAAGTGGCTTTTCTGCACCAAGGCATGATCGAGGAAACCGGCTCGCCGGACTCGGTGTTTATCGACCCACGCAGTGAGCGTTGCCGGCAGTTCGTCAACGCGCATCAAACTCGCTAACTCCATAAAAAGACGGGGCAACTCATGAAATGCAAACGCATGGCAACGTGGTTGGGCAGTGCAGTGTTGATGTTGGCCGCAGGTTTTACCTGGGCTGCGGAAAAACCCATTGTGTTCGCGGTGGCGGCCGAACCTTACCCGCCGTTCACGGTAAAAGGCGGCAATGGCCAGTGGTCGGGGTTTGAAGTAGACCTGATCCACAAGCTGTGCGAGGGCATGAAAGCCGAGTGCCAGATCAAGGAAGTGGCCTGGGACGGTATTATCCCGTCACTGCTGGCCAAAAAGATCGACGTGATTTTCTCCTCGATGTCGGTGACCGACGAGCGCGAAAAACAGATCGCCTTCAGCCGCGCCTATTACGACTCGCTGCTGGGCGTGGCAGGGCCCAAAGGCGCCACCGTGGACATCACGCCTGAAGGCCTGAAGGGCAAGTTGATCGGCGTGCAGATCTCCACGGTCAGCGCCAACTACCTGAAGAAGTACTACGAGAACATCGCCGACCTGAAGTACTACGACACCCAGGAGTCGGCCAACGCCGACCTGATCGCCGGGCGCATCGACTACATGATGGCCGATGACACCGCCATCGCCATGATGGTCAAGACCCCGGAAGCCAGCGGCCTGGCCCACATCGCCAGCGTGCCCTACGACCCGATCATCGGCCGTGGCGTCGGTGCCGGCTTGCGCAAGGAAGATACCGCGCTCAAGGCGCGCCTGGACAAGGCCATCGGCGAGCTGCTGGTGAGCAAGGACTATGACGACCTGTCCCAGCACTACTTCGGCCTGTCGGTCAGCCCGTGTAAACGCACTGATACCCCGGCGTTTGTCAGCAAGACCTGTGACAGCCCTTACCAGCAAATCGCCCAGAAGAGCGAATAATGTTCGACCTCTTAAGCTTCGGCGAACAAGGGTGGGGTAACGCGCTGCTCAAGGGGTTATGGATGACCCTGCAAATCTCCGCCGGCGCCTTTGCCGTGGGGTTGCTGATCGGGCTGGTGGTGGCGTGCGCCAAACTCAGCGCCCCACGCCCGATTGCAATGCTGATGCGCGGCTACACCACGGTGTTTCGGGCGGTGCCGGAACTGCTGCTGATCCTGCTGCTGTATTACGCCGGCGCCATGGGCCTGAATGCGTTGATTGTCAGCCTGGGCTTCGAGCAGTTGAATATCAGCGGGCCGCTGGTGGCGATCCTGGTGTTGGGGTTGGTGCAGGGCGCGTATGCCTCGGAGATTTTCCGCGCGGCGATCCTGGCCATTCCCCATGGCCAGATCGAAGCGGCGCGGGCCTTTGGCTTGAGCGGCTTTGGCCTGTTCCGTCGGGTGACGTTGCCGATTATGGCGCCTTACGCCTTGGCGGGCATGTCCAACCTGTGGATCAACCTGATCAAGGACAGTGCCCTGATCAGCGTGGTCGGCACCAACGAGTTGCTCTACACCGCCAAGCAGGCGGCGGGCTCCACCCGCCAATACCTGTTGTTTTACCTCACGGCCGCCGCCTTGTATTACCTGGTGACGCTGGCTTCCAACTACCTGTCCGGGCGCCTGGAGCGACGTATTCGTCGCTGGATGCCGGTTGTCGAGTGAGGGGCCCATGCCTGAGTGGATAAGTTACTACGCGGGGTTGATCGCCAAAGGCTTGCAGACAACCTTGTCGCTGCTGGTGATGTCGGCGGTGCTCGGCTTTGCCCTGGCGGTGCTGGTGGCACTGGCGCGCTTGTCGCGGCGCAAGTGGCTGGCCCGCAGTGCGCTGGCCTACACCAGCGTGCTGCGGGGCACACCGTTGCTGATCCAGATCTACATCTTCTATTACGGCCTGGGCAGTCTGTTCGCCCAGTTCCCGATGATTCGCGGCAGCTTCCTGTGGCCGTTCCTGCGCGACGGCTACTGGTACATCGTGTTTGCCTTGGTGCTGTCGGTGGGCGCCTATGTGGGGGAGGTGATTCGCGGTGGCCTGCTGGCGGTGCCCAAGGGTGAGATGGAAGCCGCCTCGGCCTTCGGCATGACGCCACGCCAGGCCTTGCTGCGGGTGCGCCTGCCACGGGCGATGCGCTTGTTGCTGCCGACCTTGGCCGGTGAAACGGTGATGCTGCTCAAATCCACTGCGCTGGCGTCGACGATTGCCGTGGTGGACCTGCTCGGCGCGGCGAACGTGGTGCGTGCACAGACCCTGCAGATCTATCAACCGCTGCTGCTGGTGGCCGGGGTGTACCTGTGCCTGACGTTCCTGATCGAAGGCGTCTACGCCATCGCCGAACGGCGCGGCACGCCGCTGCGCAGGTCGGCAGGATGACCAGGGACCGCTCGCTGCAAGGGATTGCCCTGTGCTCCCTGGCCTACGCGTTCCTGGCGTTGCAGGACGCGGTGATCAAGTGGCTGGTGGCCGATTATTCAGTGTTCACCATCCTGTTCTGGCGCAGCCTGGTGGTGGTTGCCGCCTGTGTGATCGCCGGGCGCCTGGGCTTGCTGCGGCGGGCCTGGACCTCGGTCAGCCGTAAATTGCTGGTCGTGCGTGGCTTGCTGTCGCTGCTGGCGTGGTTGCTGTATTACACCGCCGCCAAGGACCTGACCCTGGCGGAAATGACCACCTTGTATTTCTCGGCGCCGATCATGGTCACCTTGCTGGCAGCGCTGATTCTCAAGGAGCGCGCCAGTCGCGGCCAGTGGATCTCGCTGATCATTGGCTTTGTCGGCGTAATGATCGCCTGTCGCCCAAGCAACATGGTCGACCCGCTGCCGATTGCCCTGACCTTGGCCGCTGCCCTTTGCTGGGCGTTCACGTACATCCAATTGCGCCAGGTCGACCCGACCACCTCGGTGCTGGAGCAGATGCTGATCACCAACGTCGTCTTCGTGATCTGCATGGCGGTGACCTTGCCCTGGACCCACACCCCAGCGCCCACACCGTCCTGGCTGGGCATGCTCGCGGCGGGGTTGGTCGGCGGTATCGGCCAGTTCCTGTTGTTTGCCAGCTTCCGGCGCGCCACGGCAACCTTACTGGCACCGTTCGAATACACCGGGCTGATCTGGGCGTTTCTGTTGTCGAGCCTGGTCTGGGGCACCTCGATGGACGCCTCGCTGATCATCGGCGCGGTCTTGATCGCGGTCAGCGGCACCCTGGCCATGCTCAGTGCGCGCCACCCGGAATCACAAGACGTGGTCGGCGCCGAATGCTCCGTGACGCAGCCCCTGTACCCAGCAGCGGCAGATGTGCAGCCCGTTAGCGGGGCTGAAGGTGCCGGGGTTGAGACACCCCTCGAGCCAGAGCCCGTCGAGCATCGCCGATAGGCCGATGGCGGCCAAGTGGCTGTCGTGGATGACCAACTGCTCGGCGCGGGCCAGGTCGTCGAGCAGTTGCTGGATCAACGCCAGGTAGGCGCGGTAGCTGTTTTCGTGGGACTGGTTCACGTGAGGCGAGTGACGGATCAGGCTCCAGAACACCACCCACACGCCGAGCAGGTCCGGGTCCATCACCCGAGGTGAAAAGGATGCGCTGAGAAACGCATCCAGGCGCGCGGCGGCGCCTTCGACCTGTTCCACTTGCTCCCAGAGCGCGGTGGTCAGCTCGTTGGCCAGCTTGTGGTAGGTCTCGGCGATCAGCGCATCGATGCTGCCGAAATGGTGGTTGAGCAAGCCCACCGACACCCCGGCTTCGGCGGCGATACGCCGTACGGAAATGCCCGCGTGGCCATCGCGGCCGAGGCTGGTGAGGGTGGCGGCAATCAGCAGGTCCCGGCGTTCGTCGGGGTCGGCACGGCGCAATTTGGGAGGGTCGACGGTCACGGGAATGCCCTTGAAGAAACACCAGAGTGCCAAAGGTTAGTTGAACATCTGTTCAATCTCTAGCGTTTAAATCATCAGAGGAGGGCAAGGCATGGCAAAAGACCTTTCGTGGCAGGTGACCGGTGACGCCGGCAACCCGTTGCACATCGGCGCCTGGCGGTTCGAAGGCGACGACAGCGGGCCCCGGGTGCACCTGCAAGCGGGCGTGCATGCCGATGAAATCGCTGGGATGCTGGTGCTGCACCAGTTACTGCCACGCTTGCAGGCTTGCCAGAACCAGGGCCGTCTGCGCGGGACGGTGACGGTGGTGCCCCAGGCCAACCCGTTTGGCATCAGCCAGTTTCGCCAGGGCAAATTGCTCGGGCGTTTTCATGAGGCCACCGGGCAGAATTTCAACCGTGGCTTCGACCATTCGCTGGCCCAGGCACGCCCCGCCAACACCCTCGCACAGTGGCAAAAAAGCCTGGTGCAATTGGCGCAGGACGCCGACCTGGTGCTGGACCTGCACACCGACGATGAAGCGCTGCCGTACCTGTATATCCACCGCAGCTTCTGGCCGGAACACGGCCTGGCGCTGGCGGCGGCATTGCGCGCCGAGGTGGTGATCGTGTGGGATGAAGGCGGCGACGGCGCGTTTGAAGAAGCCATCATCCAACACGGCTCGCCGCGCTTGGCGGCCACTGTCGAGTTGCGCGGCCAGGCGGATGTCAGCGACGCGCTGGCCAAGCAGGACGCTGATGGAATCTGGGCGTGGCTGTGCATCAATGGTGTGATCGATGAAGTGGCCGCTATCGCCGAATGGCAAGGGGAAGCCGTGGACATGGGGTGTATGGAAACCCTTTTGGCGCCCAGTGCTGGCGTGCTGTTGCTTGAAATCGGTCTGGGTGATTACGTCGAGGAAGGCCAGCGCGTTGCACGGATTATCGGACGTCCAGGCGACCCGTCTTCAGAAGTGATGCTCTACGCCGCCCAAACCGGGCGCATGGTCACCGGTCACCGTGAGCGCCTGGTGGCCCAGGGTTCGGTGGTTGCAAAATTCACGGGAACGCGACTATCCGAGGGCTACAACGGCGGCCCGCTGGACCCCTGATACCCCCAACTTGTAGTGAGCGGGCTTGCCCCGCGCCGCGGCGTGCCAGCCCACTGATATTTACCTGGCACACCGCCGCGCGGGGCGAGCCCGCTCACTACAGGTCATTGGTCGTAGGGGGAGCCTGTGCGTTTTAGGCGGCGCATGGCGCTGTCGAGGTGGGCCCTGGCGCTCGCTGGGTCGCCTTCGCGCATTTGCACGTAGGCCTGTTGTGCCACCGCCGGGTCAATCGGCAGCAAGGGTTGCCCGCTGGCCATGGCTTTCAGTTGCACCTCGGCCGCACGCTCCAGGTAGTACAGGTCGTCCCAGGCTTCGGCGATGTTCGGCGCAGCCACCATCACCCCATGGTTTTTCAGGAACAGGATATCGGCGTTGCCGAGCGCTTGGGCGATCCGCAGCCCCTCGCGGTTGTCCAGGGCCAGGCCGTTGTAGTGCTCATCCACCGCCGTACGCCCGTAGAATTTCAACGAGGTCTGCCCCAGCCACAGCAGCGGTGGGCCTTGCAGCAGGCACAGCGCGGTCGCATTGGGCATATGGGTATGGAACGCCGCCTTGATGCGCGGCTGCTGCTGGTGCAGTTGGGCGTGGATGTAGAACGCCGTGGCTTCCGGCGTACCGTCGCCATCGATCACGTTGCCGGCGAAATCACATACCAGCAATTGCGACGCGGTGATTTCCTCGAAGGCATAGCCGAACGGGTTGACGAAGAACAAACCGTCATGCCCCGGCACCGTGGCCGAAAAGTGATTGCAGATACCTTCTTCCAGACCATGCAGCGCCGCCAATTGCAGGCAGGCGGCGAGTTCCACCCGGGCTTCGATGGCGGCAATCGTGTCGAGGTTGAAGCGCCCGGCGCGGGGGCCGAGCGATGTGGGTGTAAAGGTGTGGGCCATGGTTACCACCCCAGGGACTTGAACAGCTCGGGCACGCCGTCGAGGGTCGACAGGGTTGCGTCCGGCGTGTAGTCGGCGAGCAGCTGGCGGCCGGTACCACGGTCGATCCACACGCACCGAAAGCCGATATCCCGTGCGGCAGCGTGGTCCAGGTGCGGGCTGGCGCAGATGTGCACCACCTGGTCGAGGCTCACCCCGAGTTGCGCATGGGCATGGTCGAACAAGCGGCGATCCGGCTTATAGGCCCCTGCCTGCTGCGCGGTGATCACCCGGTCGATATGCCCACCCAGTTGCGCGACATTGCCCGCAATCACGTCATCGTCGGTATTGGAGACGATGCAGAGTTTGTAACCCTGCTGCTTTAACTGATTCAGTGTGCCCAGCACCTCGGGGAACGGCGGCATGGCACCGATGCTGTCGGTCAGGATGGCTGCATCGTCAGGGCTGGCGCTCAGGCCTAGCTCTTTGAGCGCCAACTGCAATCCCAGCCCAGCCAGGGTGCGGAAGCTGCGATGGGGTGGCGTTTGTTCCAGGGCGTGTTCGTGGTGGTCGTAGACGCTGATCAGTGTCTCACGGTCCACCTGGTGGTCACCCTTGGCATCGAGAATACGGTCGACGGCGGCGCGCAGGCCTTCATCCCATTGGATCAACGTGCCGTAGCAGTCAAAGGTCAGCCAGAGCGGGCGAGGGGAGTGTTCGAGCGGCATGGGGTTCACCTGTTGCGTCGTGAGCGATAGAGACAGCATAGAAACCCTGGCTGTCAGTTGGAAATTAAATTAACCTCTGCATCACATTTGTATAGTCGATATGAAGGCCGTCGCCATGTTTGATCTGGAACTGCTGCAAACCCTGGTCTGTGTCGTGGACGAAGGCAGCTTCACGCGCGCCGCCGAGCGGGTGCATCGCACCCAGTCCACGGTCAGCCAGCAGATTCGCAAGTTGGAAGAAAATGTTGGTCAGGTGTTGCTGGTGCGTGACCGTTCCGGTCAGCAAGTCAGCCCCACCGAGCACGGCGAATTGCTGACCCATTACGCCCGCCGCCTGTTGAACCTGTCCCTCGAAGCGCGGGATGCGTTGAATACCGAAGCCAACGTGGTGCCCGTCAGGTTAGGCGTGCCGGAGGACTTCGACGCGACGCGCATGGCCTCGATCCTTTCCGGATTTGTTCGTGCACGCCCGGAAGCGCGACTGGAAACGGTCAGTGGCATGAGTACCGACCTGCGCCGGCAACTGGAGACCGGCGAAATCGACATTGCCTTGGTCAAGCGCGAAGTCGGCAGCGGCGAGTGCCATGCCAGTTGGCCGGAGCCGTTGGTGTGGGTGTGTGGTGCTGGGCAGGATCTGCGCGCTGAAACGCTGCCACTGGCGTTGTTTCCCCAGGGTTGCATCTACCGCCAACGCGCCATTCGAACGCTGGACAAGGCGCGGCGCAGTTGGCGCGTGGCCTTTGGCAGCCACAGCCTCACCGGGATACAGGCGGCGGTAACGTCTGGCCTGGGGATCAGTATCTTGCCGAAAAACGCTGTGCTGCCCAGCCACCGTATCTGCACGGAACTGCCGCCCGTACCACCTTCGGAACTGGCATTGGTCAGTGGCGCAGAACGATTGAGTACTACCCACCGGGGGTTGATCGAGTGTCTGCGCGCAGAGCTTTCATCACCTGTGATCTAGTCTCGCCAGATATCCGAAACAAAATGTTGTGGTTGTGATTGGAACAATTTCATACACCGAAGTAACACAGAGGTGACAGCACCAATGAAGAGATCCTGCGGTGCCAGGTAATTCTTTCGTCAACCAAAATGTGACTTTGCTGACTTATGACCACTGCACTTGCTAACGCGTCCAACCGAGTCAACCCTGCTCCGACTGTGGCACCTGGTACCGTACAAACCCGTCATAGCGCTCACGCCCCCAATAGCGCAAGGGAAAAACTCAGAGCTGATATGGTTAAGGAGTTGAACAGTGGGAGAATGTCACCTGACGTCCATAGCATGGTTGAAGGGGTGTTGTTTCCGGGGCAGAAAGGACTGCCAAACGTTCAGGTGAAGACTTTGGCTGTCGCCAAAGAAGGGCTCTTGATCGAGCGTATACCGCATGATTCTTCTGGTGTGAACATCGTGCTTTATTTACCGGAAAATCAGGGACACCCATTCCATTTGTTTAACGATACGCGGGAAATGAACAGTGGGTTGAAAACACTGGCCCGTGATCCCGAGCGATTTGGCGTCAATGATAAAAATGCAATGGCCGGCCGCGATGCCGATACTGACGTTAGTCGTGAGCCTGTCGACAACCGGTATCAACTAACGGCGCCCAGGAAAAAACGCGAAACCAGTGAAACTGTTTCCGGCAAGGTAAATGAAAGTCCTGCCAACGCCCCTTCAACAGGCGGGGGCGTCGACGAAGCCGCTCAAACACTATTGGATTTAGCTGAACAGATGGACAAGGAATACCCCACCCCTCAAAAGGTGGTGGCCGAACGCGTTCGCAAAGAGATTAAAGACTTCACGACAATAAATGGCCCGCAAGTGTTGGACATTGATCCTGATCGCGTTTTTATCCAGCACTTCAGCGAAGAAGACCCTGAATATGAAAAACTTGGATTCAAACCGAAGGGTTACGTGATCGGCGATCACAAACCCACCAGTCAACCTAAGTCGTTGACACAAGCAATTGCCGATAATGACCCTTGGTCGGATGACCGTGTGAGTGGCGGACAAACTGTCATCTTCACGGCAGACCCCGCCAATCCCAAATATGATCCTGCCAACAAACTCGAACTCGATCCCGGCCTTTTGCCAGCCATTGCACGTAATCGTGATATGGCAAAATTGTACGGAAAGGCACAACAGGAGTTTTGGCAAAAAAACATGGGAAACATGCAGGCTTTGCATGAAAAAAACTATGCGCTGCGTGCAGGCATTGAAGCGGCGGAGGGGACCCTATCGAAAGAGGGGCTAGCCATGGTGGTTGAAGCCGCTGACTTCAACACGCCTGGGCAGGCAGACAGCAAACACGTGGCCCGTTCACTCTTGCAAATCGGTGATTATCGCTCGTCGGATATTGTGGTGCTCAAGCATAAGGACACAGGGCGTGTGGTGGTGTACATGCCTGCCGACGGACAGTCCTTTTTCGAGTTCAAAGACGATGTCGCGATGCGTAAATGGGTATTTGAAGTCGCAAAAAGTGAAGAGGGGCGCAATGCACTGGAAAAACATTTCACTAAATATTATTTGCGTGACGGCCCTTTCAAGGACGGTGTAAGTACCCTCCTGAAGAAAATGGTCGCTGACGAGAAAAAATACTTTCCTACCGTCGTGATGTATGGGCAAGCGAGCGCACGTATCGAGGGCAATCTGTTTGAGAACTTGACCAAGCTACAGGCCTGGGATGCTATCTCGGATGGGGATGAAGTCATCAAGTCAAACCGCAAACTGCTCTTGGAAAAAATTGCCAAGCTGGCAGGGGCGGTGGGCACTATTTTTCCGCCTGCCGTATTTTTGACGGCACCGACGCAAATCGTTATTGCCGCCTGGCAGGCAAACAATGGCCACACCGCGGCAGAGCGTGGAGGAGCAGTGGCAAACATGGGCTACGCCGCAGGTGACCTGGCGCTCTCGCTCCTTCCCACAACGTGGATAACCAAGTTGCTCAAACCCGTGGTAAAGCAAGGTAGCCGGCTGGTCAAAGGATTTGCCAAGCGACGCGGCAGCTATTCACTGGCAAGCAGTCCTCCGAGCACAGAAGTGCCCAAAGGAACTGCTGGCTCCTATAAAACGTTTTCAGGTGCCCGCGACCCCATCCCCGAAAAACCGCCCGCACGGCCAAATAACAACGGCAGACGAAAACCTTTAGATGAGCCCGAAAGCAAAGCGCGAGACAAAACTGAAAATGTGCCAAGCGACAAGGTATCAACCCATGAAAACAAGGCGTCCGTCACGCCTGCGGAGATCACTGCTGCGAATGGCACCCCTATAGCGATCAAGAAAACCATGCAAGATTTGCGAAAAATTGATGACGGTGTATTTGTATTTACGGACTACACGAAAGGCGGGCAAAGAAGGCTGAATATACTCGCGCATGGAAAAAAACTAGGCACGCACGGCGCCGATACGAAAAATGCTGCAATCACGCTGCATCAGAAGTTGGTAGAGAACGGTATTGATCTTGAAAGCTATGATAGGTTTCGAGTGCTTGCGTGCTCTTCGGGCAGCAAGGGAGTGGATTCTTTCATTACGCACTTCCACGGCATTGTCAAAAAACCCGTCAAAGGCTATGACGGCGTAGTCACGACCAGTATGACGCCTGAAGTGATTCAGAGAGAGTTCGACAAGGCGCGGAATATATATACCGATCCATCGAAGGCAAACCAAGGCGTTGTCGAGAACTTTGCGCAGAATAAAAAGTTCACGCAGCAAAAAGAAACATCCTTCAACCCCTTTAATGGGAATTTCAAATACTGGTTATTCCGCTATAAACCGATCACCGTAGGTGGATGAAATATTGCCAAGGTGCTCGCTGGCCAGCACGTCCTGGGCACCTTGGGCATACTTACAGACGCTCCAAACGCTCCAGCAACAAGCGCTCCATTGGCTCCATTGGCAGCGGCCGGCTGAACAGGTAGCCCTGGATCTGATCAAAGCCGGCTCCCTTAAGGGACGCTAGTTGCGCCTGGGTTTCAACGCCTTCGGCCACTTCCCGCAGGCTGAGGCTGTGGGCCAGTTCGACAATGGTACGGGTGATCGCCGCGTCCTGGGGGTTGCTGGTCACTTCGCGTATAAACGCGATGTCAATCTTAAGCGTGTCGATGGGAAACCGCCGCAGGTACGCCAGGCTCGAATAGCCGGTACCGAAGTCATCGATGGAGATCTTCACCCCCTGGCGTACAGGCGCTGCAGGCTGGCGGTGGTGTGCTGGGTGTTTTCCATCAACGAGCCTTCGGTCAGCTCCACTTCAAGCCAGTTGGGCTCGACCCCCGTGCGTGCAAGGGTGCACGCCATATCGGCAATCAGGTCGCCTTCGATCAATTGATGGCCGGAGAGGTTGACCGCCACCTCCACCGTGCCAATCGCATCGCGTTGCCACTCTGCGATACGTTAGCAGTCCTGCTCGATCACCCGACGGCCCACGGGGACGATCAAGCCGATATCATCAAACTGAACGAGGTGAAACGTTTAATCAGTCGATAAACGGCATACGCAAGCGCTTGCGTAAGGAAATGTAACTGGCATAGAGTCGGCAGCACTCGACAACAAAAATAAAAAAACCAGGAGCTCATTCATGAGCCTTGAACCCTTGCTTGAAATGCAGGGCATCAGCAAAACCTTCAACGGTGTGCGGGTGCTCAAGTCAGTCGGCCTGAAGGTCTACCCCGGCGAAATCCACGCCTTGATGGGGGAGAACGGTGCCGGCAAATCCACGCTGATGAAAATCCTTTCCGGCGCCTACCAGGCTGACCCCGGTGGTCAGATCTGCATCGACGGCCAGCCCGTCGCCACCTTCGACCCCGCCAGCGCCAAGACCCACGGCATCGCCGTCATCTACCAGGAACTGAGCCTGTGCCCCAACCTCAGCGTGGCCGAGAACATCTACCTGGGCCGTGAACTGCGCCGTGGCTGGACCATCGATCGCAAAGGCATGCAGGCCGGTTGTGTGGACGTGCTGCAACGCCTGGGCGCCGAATTCAAACCGTCGACGCCGGTCAGCAGCCTGTCGATCGCCGAGCGCCAACTGGTGGAAATCGCCCGCGCGTTGCACGGCCACGCCAGGATCCTGGTGATGGACGAACCCACCACGCCGCTGTCCTCCCGCGAAACCGACCGCCTGTTTGCGCTGATCAAGCAACTGCGCAGCCAGGGCCTGGCGATCATCTATATCAGCCATCGCATGGCCGAAATCTACGAGTTGTCCGACCGCGTTTCGGTGCTGCGTGACGGCCAGTACATTGGCGAGTTGACCCGCGACGCGCTATCGGCCGAAGTGCTGGTGAAAATGATGGTGGGGCGTGACCTGTCCGGCTTCTACAAGAAGGAACACGCCACCTACAACCCCGGAGACGTGGTGATGCGCGTGCGCGACATGGCCGACGGCAAGCGCGTGCGCCACTGCAGTTTTGACCTGCACGCCGGTGAAGTGCTGGGCATCGCCGGTTTGGTCGGGGCAGGGCGCACGGAACTGGCGCGCTTGATCTTCGCCGCCGACCCGCGCACCAGCGGCACCCTGGAAGTGGTGGGCAAGACGGTCACTCAATTGCGCACCCCGGCCGACGCCATCCGCGCCGGCGTGGTGTACCTCACCGAAGACCGCAAGGCCCAGGGCCTGTTCCTGGACATGAGCGTGGCCGACAACATCAACGTCTGCGCCTGTGTGCCGGATGCCCATGCCGGTGGCGTGCTCGACCGCAAGCACGCGTCGCAGCGCTCCAAGGATGCGATCCAGTCACTGTCGATTCGCGTGGCCTCGGGCAAGGTCAACGTCGGCGCCTTGTCGGGCGGCAACCAGCAAAAGGTGCTGTTGGCGCGCCTGCTGGAGGTCAAGCCTCATGTGTTGATCCTCGACGAGCCCACCCGTGGCGTGGACATCGGTTCCAAATCCGAGATCTACCGCATCATCAATCAACTGGCGCTGGCCGGCGTGGGCATCGTGGTGATCTCCAGCGAACTGCCGGAAATCATCGGCACCTGCGACCGGGTGCTGGTGATGCGTGAAGGCCAGCTGGTGGCCGAAGTCGGCGGGGCATCGGGCCACGCCATTTCCCAGGAACGCATTATTGACCTCGCCACCGGTGGCGATCAGGTGGTTGCCCATGGCTGAGTTGAACAGTGCTCCAACAGGTAAGGCAGAACGCGCACGTGAACTGATGCGCACAGTGGGCATGTTGCCGGTGCTGGTCCTGTTGCTGGTGGGGTTCGCCCTGGCCAGCGAGAACTTCATGACCGTGCAGAACCTGTCGATCATCACCCAGCAGGCCTCGGTCAATGTGGTGCTGGCGGCGGGCATGACCTTTGTGATCCTCACGGCGGGGATCGACCTGTCCGTGGGGGCGATCCTGGCGGCCTCTGCCGTGGTGGCGTTGCAGGTGTCGCTGTCGCCGCAGTTCGGCATGTTCGGGATTGCGGCCGGTATCGGCTTCGGCTTGTTGCTGGGCCTGGTCAATGGCGGGCTGATCGCGTTCATGCGCCTGCCGCCTTTTATTGTCACCCTGGGTGCACTGACTGCCATGCGCGGCCTGGCTCGCCTGCTGGCCGATGACAAGACCGTGTTCAACCCCGACCTGCCGTTTGCCTTTATCGGCAACGACTCGATCCTTGGCGTGCCGTGGCTGGTGGTCATTGCCGTGGCGGTGGTGGTGCTGTCGTGGTTCATTCTGCGCCGCACCGTGATGGGCGTGCAGATCTACTCAGTGGGCGGTAACCCGGAAGCGGCGCGCCTGTCGGGGATCAAGGTGTGGAAAGTGCTGCTGTTCGTCTACGCCATGTCCGGCGCCCTGGCCGGGCTGGGCGCGGTGATGAGCGCCTCGCGCCTGTTCGCCGCCAATGGCCTGCAACTGGGCCAGTCCTATGAGCTGGATGCAATTGCCGCGGTCATCCTCGGCGGCACCAGTTTTACCGGTGGCGTCGGCACCATCGGCGGCACGCTGATCGGCGCCCTGATCATCGCGGTGCTCACCAACGGCCTGGTGCTGCTGGGGGTGTCGGACATCTGGCAGTACATCATCAAGGGCATCGTGATCATTGGCGCGGTGGCGCTGGATCGGTATCGCCAGTCCGGTGCGCGGACCTGAATTGACTCCCCTAACAATCACAAGAGAGACCGGTATGAACCTCAAACGCATCTTTCCCGTTGTCGCCTTGGCTGCCCTGATGTCCCAGGCGGTAGAAGCCCGTGAACTCAAAGCCCTGGGCATCAGCATGGGCTCGCTGGGCAATCCGTATTTCGTGACCCTGGCCGACGGCGCCACCGCGCGGGCCAAGGAGCTGAACCCCAACGTCAAGGTCACGTCGGTGTCGGCTGACTATGACTTGAGCAAGCAGTTTTCGCAGATCGACAACTTCATTTCGTCCAAGGTTGACCTGATCCTGCTCAACGCGGTGGACCCGTCCGCCATGGCGTCGGCGATCAAGAAGGCGCGCGACGCGGGGATTGTGGTGGTGGCGGTGGACGTGGATGCCAAGGGCGTGAACGCCACGGTGCAGACCGACAACGTCGAAGCCGGCAAGCTGGCCTGCCAGTTCCTGGTGGACAAGCTCTCGGGCAAGGGCAACGTGATTATCCAGAACGGCCCGCAAGTGACCGCCGTGACCGACCGCGTGAAGGGTTGCAAAGCCGCCCTGGCCAGTGCGCCAGAGATCAAGGTGCTGTCCGATGACCAGGACGGCAAGGGCTCCCGCGAGGGCGGCCTGAACGTGATGCAGGGTTACCTTACGCGCTTCCCGAAAATCGACGGTCTGTTCGCGATCAACGACCCGCAAGCCATCGGCAGCGACCTGGCGGCCAAACAGCTTAAGCGCAGCGGCATCATCATCACGTCGGTGGACGGCGCCCCGGACATCGAAAACGCGCTGAAGACCGAGTCGCAGATCCAGGCTTCTGCCAGCCAGGACCCCTGGGCCATGGCCCAGACTGCCGTGAACGTGGGCAATGACATTCTCAATGACAAGGCCCCGGCCGAAGCGGTTACCCTGCTCACGCCAAAACTGATCACCCGTGACAACGTCGGTTCGTACAGCGGCTGGTCGAGTAAACATTGATCCACTAAAAAAGGGGTAGCAGCGTCGTGGTCACCATGGATGACGTGGCAAGCAGGGCAGGGGTGTCGACGTCGACGGTGTCCCATGTGCTGAACGGCACCCGCAAAGTCAGCCCGGCCACCGTGCAGGCGGTGCAGCGTGCGATCGAGGAACTGGGTTACATCCCCAACACCCTGGCGCGCTCGCTGGCTCGGTCGAGCACCAGCACGATTGGCGTGGCGATCTCGGCGCTGTCCAACCACTACTTCAGCGAAACCGTGCACGCGATCGAAACCGAGTGTGCGCGGCACGGCTACATGATGCTGTTTGTCGACCCCCACGACGACCCGGAGCAGGAATTGCGGGTGGTCACGGCGCTGCACCATCGGCGGGTCGATGGGATCTTGCTGGCACCGTCTACGGGTTCTTTGGCTTTGGAGTACTTGCAGGCCAACGAGGTGCCGACCGTGCTGGTGGATCGCATGATGAGTGAGCGGTTTGACCAGATCGGCGTGGAGAACACCCAGTCCACCCAGGCGCTGGTCAGCCATTTGATTGAACACGGCCACCGACGCATCGGCTTCATTGCCGGACGTGCGGGGCTGGGCACCACCGATGAACGCGTGGCCGGCTACCGCCAGGCCTTGCACGCCGCCGGTCTGGCGTTTGATCCGCAGTTGCTGGTCAACGGCGGTTCCAGCAGCGAGCCGGCGCGGGCCGCCACCGCACACTTGCTGGCCCTGGAGACGCCGCCCACGGCGATCATGGCCGGCAACAACCTGATGACCCTCGGCGCCATGCATGCCTTGCGCGATGCACGCATCGAGGTACCGGCGCAAATGGCCCTGGTGGGCTTCGACGATTTTGACTGGGCGGATTTCTTCGTGCCGCGCCTGACGCTGATTGCCCAGCCAGTGCAGGACCTGGGCACCCGCGCGGTGCATCTGCTGCTGCAACGCATGGCCTCACCCGACGCGCCCACCCACAGCGTGCGGCTGGCACCGAGCCTGCAAATCAGACATTCATGTGGCTGTACTGGATTGGAATGACACGCGTATGAGCACACCCGTTTCCCTCGGCATCGACCTTGGCACCTCGGAACTCAAGGCCATCCTGATGGACCTTGATGGCGCTGTATTGGCCCATGCCGGCGTGCGCCTGAGCGTGTCGCGACGCCACAGCGGCTGGTCCGAACAAGCGCCAGAGGATTGGTGGCAGGCCTGCCTGCAGGCCTTGGAGCAACTGCGTGCCCATGCAGCGTTTGCCCAAGTGGCGTGCATCGGCCTGTCGGGGCAGATGCATGGCGCGGTGCTGTTGGGGGATGACAACCGAGTGTTGTACCCGGCGATTTTGTGGGACGACTCACGCGCTGTGGCCGAAGCCGAGCAGCTGGGCCCGGGCTTTGCCGGCGTCACCGGCAGCCTGCCCATGGCCGGGCTGACGGCGCCGAAACTGCTGTGGCTGCAACGGCACGAACCTGAGGTATTCGCGGCCATTGACTGCGTACTTTCGCCTAAGGATTACCTGCGTTTGCGCCTGACGGGCGAGCGTATCAGCGAGATGTCCGACGCCGCGGGAACGCTGTGGCTGGACGTGGCGAACCGCCAATGGTTCACCCCCATGGTACGCGCGACGGGCCTGGCCCCTGCGCAGATGCCACGGTTGGTCGAAGGCGGCGCAGCGAGTGCCCAGCTGACGGCATCCGAACTGGGTCTGTCGTCGCAGGTGGTGATCGCAGGCGGTGGCGGCGACAACCCGGTGGCCGCCGTCGGTATTGGCGCGATCAATGCCGGCGATGGTTTCATCACCCTGGGCACCAGCGCGGCGATTGTCGCGATCACTGATCATGCGGCCGGCAACCCGGCCAGTGCCGTGCACAGTTTTTGCCATGCGTTGCCAGACCGTTGGTACACCATGGGCGCGATGCTGGCGGGTGCCAGTTGCTTGCGCTGGGTCACGCGGCTGACTGGCACGGCGGATGAGCAGACGTTACTGGATCAGGTGCAGGTGCAGTTGCCGATAGGGCACCCTGTGCCGTTGTCGACCCCGCTGTTTTTGCCCTACCTGGCGGGCGAGCGCACCCCGCACAACGACCCTTTGCTGCGTGGCGGCTTTATGAACCTGGGCCATGACTGCACGCCCGCGATGCTGGGTTATGCGGTGATGGAGGGGGTGGGCTTTGGTTTGCTTGATGCGTTGCGTGCGGTGCAATCGGCGGGCGCTGACGTCGGCGCGTGTGCCCTGGTGGGCGGCGGTGCACGCAGCGAGTATTGGGCACAGTTGCTGGCCAATATCCTGCGGCGGGAAATCTTCACCCTGCACGGCAGTGAGCTGAGCGCGTGCATCGGTGCGGCGAAGCTGGGGTTCCTGGCCGTCGGGCAGGGTGCGAACCTGCTGCAGGCGGGGATGCCGGTGAAGGCGCGGTATATGCCGGATGCTGCGCAGTACGAGGTGTTGTCGGCCCGCTACCACCAGTTCCAAGGCTTGCTATCGGCCGCCAGATCCCTGCACGAATAAACCACACAGATAAAACTGTAGGAGCCGGCAAGCCGGCGCCTACAGGTGTGTGGTGGGTTTAGCGCGCCAGTTCACGCAATACAGTCAGCAGCGGTGTGCTGCCCTTGATCACATGCTCATGCTCGAAACAGATCCAGCCTTCGTTGAAACCGTCCACCATGCGCATGCGTGGCAATGGGTTCTGCGCGCCTTGTGAACGCAACAACGCTTCCCAGGTATCACGCTCAACCACCTCGGCGCGTACGTCACGCTCGAGTATCTGCGCCAATGCCTGGGCAATATCGTTGGGGCTCACCCATTGCCCTTCCAATTCCACCACCCGCTGCCCGGACCAGTCCTGTTGCAGCAGTTGCGCCGCCAATACGCCGATGTCCGCCGTGGCAATCATCGGTATGGCCTTGTCCAAGGGGTGCAGGAAACTGTGGATCACCCCGGTTTCGCGCGCTGTGATCACGTCGTAAGCCGCGTTTTCCATGAACCAGCCCGGACGCAAGAAGGTCACCGGCAGATCGAGGGCGCCGAGGGCTTGCTCCATCAGGGTGCGCTGGGTCAGCAGATTGACCTGCTCGGCCTGGGCGCCAATGGTGGACAGGCACAACACCTTCTTCGGTGCTGCCGCCTGCAATGCCTGGCTCACGGCGGCGATCACCGCACGGGCCTCGGGGAAACCGGGCAATGGGTCAAACCCCGGTGGCGGCAGGATAAACACGCCGGTGGCACCTTTGAACGCAACGGTCAGCGCCTGGGCGTCTTCCATCTGGGCGAATGCCACTTCACAGCCCAGATCCGCCCAATACGCCGCCTTGGCCTCATCGCGAATCACCGCACGAACCGGTTGGCCCGCCTTGAGCAGATTGCGCGCCAGGGCGCCGCCGACTTTGCCTGTAATACCGGTAATCACGTACATGAGCTTTACACCTGTGGTTCCAATGAGTGGAGCCCAGCATAAAGACCGTCGACTGTTGACAGAATAGCGATCAAGTCACTGCGCAAGTGACTCAAAATCATCAATGCGCCAGCGGTGGCAAACGTCGTTTCACCGGGGTCTTCTTGACGATGGCGGTGTTGGTTTCGGCGTAGTGGTTGAGGCGGTCAAGCAGGGTGTCCAGTTGCTCCATGGTGCGCACGTGCAGGCGCGCGATGAAGCAGTCGTCGCCGGTGACCTTGTCGCACTCGGTGAACTCGGGAATTGCCTGGATCTGGCGTTCGACTTCTTGCAATTGGCCGGGCAGGGGGCGAATACGCACGATGGCCTGCAGCAGGTAACCAAAATGCTTGGGGTCGATGTCGACCGTGTAGTGGGTCAGTACGCCGCGCTCTTCAAGGCGGCGCAGGCGTTCGCCGACACTGGGCGAAGACAGCCCGGTAATGCCGGCCAGGGCCTTGAGGGACAATCGCGAGTCGTCCATCAGGGCGGCGATCAGTTGCTGGTCGATGGTGTCAAGCATGGTGTCCGCCTAATAAGAAAAGGTGATTCTAAGGTTTTGCCTTTTTTAGTCGCTGGAGCTGCTGCCGAGCAGATTGCCATAATTGAGCCTCACTTGAGGAGCTTCCATCGTGGACACATCTATCCGTCGCGGTTCGTGGGAAATGATCGCCGCCATGCTGATCTCCGGCACCATTGGTTGGTTTGTGCTGGTGTCCGGCGTGTCGGTGATCGAAGTGGTGTTCTGGCGTTGTGTGATCGGCGGGCTGACGCTGCTGCTGGTGTGCGCCGTGCTCGGTTACCTGCGCCTGGACCTGCTCAGTTGGGCCAAGGTCGGGCTGGCGGTGCTCAGTGGCGTGGCGATTGTCGGCAATTGGTTACTGCTGTTTGAATCCTATTCCCACGCGTCCATCGCCATCAGCACGGCGGTGTACAACGTGCAGCCGTTCATGTTGGTGCTGCTGGCGGCGGTGTTTCTCGGTGAAAAAATCACCGTGTTGAAGCTGGCATGGTTGAGCGTGGCGTTCCTCGGCATGCTGGCGATTGTCACCGCCCATGGCGGGCAGCAGAGTGGCGGGGATTATCTGGTGGGGATCGCACTGGCGTTGGGGGCGGCGTTTTTGTATGCGGTCGCGGCATTGATCATCAAGCGCCTGAAGGCGGTGCCGCCGCATTTGATGGCACTGATCCAGGTGGCAACCGGCGCCGTGTTGCTGGCCCCCTTAGTGCCCTGGAACAGCCTGCCGACTGCGCCCAATGCCTGGGCGGCGTTGGTCACCCTGGGAATGGTGCACACCGGCTTGATGTATGTGTTGCTCTACGGCGCGATCCAGAAACTGCCGACGGCGTTGACTGGCGCGCTGTCATTCATCTACCCGATTGCGGCGATTTTTGTCGACTGGTTTGCCTTCGGGCACCGCCTGGGCTGGCTGCAATGGCTGGGCGTGGTGGCGATCTTATTGGCGGCGGCTGGGCTGCAGCGGGGCTGGGGTAGCCTCGCCATCCTTCGTAGACGCACACCTGCGTAACGGTATGTCCGCTAGCGTGTAGGATATTAAGAATAATTATGAGTTCATTGGAACAAACTCCCACGTAAGCACCACCCAAGAGATGGCAAGCATCGCAGTAGAAATACTGCATTGCTTTGAAATAGATCCGCCAACAGAGGGTGGAGCTTTCGCTGGATAGCGATTGCCTTATAAATAAAAGTGTCAACCGAAGTAAGCATTACGCGCGCCACACAGAGTAGTAAATAAGTTATCGGTACATCGGAATGGGCAATGCTGAGTTGTGCTGAATAGAACAACAGGGCGATCAATGATGTGAATGCCTGGCATGTAAAAGATGAGTTGACCCTTAACGCTTTAACAACGGCGCCTTGAAAAGGTTGCGTCGGCAAACCCTGGTAATCGCTAATCATGATCAATGACTCAATTGGTAATTTCGGACATTCAACTCCTTTGTTTGACTCGACAGCTTCCTGGCGTTCGGCGCCAGACCAGATCAAACCGGCGGGGGCTGCCGGACTTGCCGACGTCTCAAACACCATCAAGGACAACGTTCGTGAGTACATGGTGAACGGCTTGAATACTGGCAACTTGCGGCCTGAGGTCCAACAACTGCTCGATGCGGTATTATTTCCCGGCAAACAAGGTTTACCAAAGGTTGAAGTGAGCCGTTTGAAGGCAGAGGGCAATGTGGCCAAGGACGCTATCGTTATACAGCGCGTGCCTTCTGAGTCAAAGAAGCCCAATGTGGTGCTGTTAATCCCCCATCAACTTGCGCCGTCCTTTCAAACGTTCAATAGCGTTGCCGAGATGAACACTTGGCTGAAAAAGCTGGCTGACGATCCGGCGCAACTCAATTGGCCGACGCCGGACGCTTCCGACGGCGCCTCACGCAGTAGGCGCAAACGTGAAACCCACGAGCAGCAACACCCCGCCACGGTGGTGGAAATAGCCAATACGCCAGCGAAGGTCGTTGATATTACGCCGCCTCGAATAGAGCCTGGCAAGCCGAATGCCGCAGCGCCGGGTGAAAAAATTGAACAGTCGGCTCAAACCATTGTTGATCTGGCCGATCAGATGGAAGAGCAATATCCTACCCCTGAAAAGGTAGTGGCTGAGCAGGTGCGCAAAGACATCAAGGAATTCACAAAACAAAATGGCCCATCAGAGATTGATATTGACCCCGACAAGGTGTTTATTCAGCACTTCAGTGAAGATGATCCTGACTATAAGAAACACGGATTCCATCCCAAAGGTTATGTGATCGGTGACCACAAACCGACGAGCGCGCCCAAGTCGTTAACACAGGCAGTCGCGGACAACGATCCTTGGCTGGATGATCGTGTCAGCGGAGGGCAAACCGTTATCTTTTCGGGGGATCCGAACAATCCGAAGTACAGCCCTGATAAAAAAATCGATATAGATCCTGCTTTACTGCCCTCAATTGCACGTAATCGAGATATCGCAAAACTGTACGGAGCGGCGCAGCAAAAGTTCTGGAAGGAAAACATGGGGACTATGCAGGCGTTACACGAAAAAAATTATATGTTCCGTGCCGGGCTCGACGCAGCGAACGGTAAGCTGTCGAAAGAAGGTTTGGCGATGGTGGTTGAAGCGGCAGAGTTCGATACCCCCGGAAAGTCCGACTCGGAGCATGTAGAGCGCTCGATGTTGGAAATCAATAATTATCGAGCCACTGACATTGTCGTGCTGAAGCACAAGCAAACCCGTCGGATCGTGGTGTATATGCCCGGCGATGGGCAATCGTTCTTTGAATTCAAGGACGAGGCCGCGATGCGTCAGTGGATCCATGACGTGGCAAAGAGTGAGGAGGGGCGTGCAGAGTTGGAGCGGCACTTTACCGATTACCATCTTCGCGATGGGCCTATCAAAAAAGGCGTCAGCAGCACATTAAAGAATATCGGTGAAAACACTAAGAACTATCTTCCCGGCGTAGTGGGCTATGGTCGACCTGACAGCCGTATCGAAGGAAATATGTTCGAAAACCTGACCAAACTCCAGGCATGGGATGCGGTATCGGACGGTGACGAAAGGATCAAGTCGAACCGTAAGATTCTTATATCTCGTGTATCCCACATAGCGGGGGCGGTGGGGGTGATTATCCCGCCTGCGGTGTTTTTGACGGCGCCCACTCAGATCGTGATTGGTGCATGGCAGGCCAACAATGGACACACTGAGGCAGAGCGCAAGGCAGGTCTTGTTGATGCCGGTTTTGCCGTAGGTGACGCTGCGCTGTCGGTCTTACCAACAAAATGGGTGGGGAAACTGCTAAAGCCTGTGGTTAAAAGAGGCTCAAGATTAATCAAGGGACTCGGCAACACTAAGGGCCGTTATTCACTTGGGCGCCGCGCACCAAAAGCGAATGAGCGGCAGGGTGTTGAAGGCACCTACACGCCTAAACCAAATGGCAAGGAACCCATCACGGTAACCGCTCCGGTACCTAAAGAGAAACCCATTGCCTATCCCGGTATGACAGGGAAGGTGCCGGTCGAAGAAATAACTGCCCAGAAGGGAAAATTGATCAAATTGGGCGGTACCATGGACAGCCTCACAACAGTCGACGATGGTCTCTTTACCTTTGTGGACCTCAATAAGAAAGAATCGAAAGTACGACTGAATATCCTGGCGCATGGAGAAGATCCAGGCGGTTTGTCATTGCGCACTAACACCAAAACGCCTGCCAGGATTGTCTACAACGGCAAGCCGCACACGCCACAAGAATTGCTGGATGCATTAAGGGCCAAAGGGATCAACCCGAGCGATTACGACAACGTGCGGTTACTGATGTGTTACTCCGGCAATGGCGAAAATGCATCCTTTGCTGCTGAGTTCAGTAGGCTTATTGGCAAGCCTGTCAAAGGCTATGAGGGTACCCTGTCTGCCTATATGAGCCCCGAGAAGATCAACGGACTAAAAGGCGTGGCGAAGCACCACATTGCAGAAGCCCTGGGCGGTGAGGTTGAGCTGCTCCCCGTAGAGCGTCGAGCGGTGGACCACGTCAGTACGCAACTTGTGACGGGTAAGTTAGCCAGCGAAAAGTTTAGAGCTGCAAAGAAAAATCCACATTACAACCCGATCAAGGCGTGGACGTTCACTTATCGGCCCGTGACCTTCACTCCGGCGCGTTGAGAAATAAGTAAGACGAATCAACAGAGTGCTGTAGTGAGCGGGCTTGCCCCGCGCGGCGGCGTGTCAGGCGCCTCTTGTGCGTCTGACACACCGCGGCGCGGGGCAAGCCCGCTCACTACAGTTAGTGGGTGCCTTGAAAGATGATGTTTTCGGGGTTGAAATGCTCTACCGAGCTGCCCGGTTGTGGCAGGCCGAGGATGTGGCCCTTGATCTTGCCGACCACGTGCATTTCGCAGGGCTTGCAGTCGAACTTGAGGGTCAGCACTTCATCACCGTGAATCAACTGCATCGGCGCGACCTTGGTCTTCACCCCGGTCACGCCCTTGGCCTGTTTAGGGCACAGGTTGAACGAGAACCGCAGGCAATGCTTGGTGATCATCACCGGCACTTCGCCCGTTTCTTCGTGGGCTTCAAAGGCCGCGTCGATCAGCTTCACGCCATGACGGTGGTAGAAGTCACGCGCTTTCTGGTTGTAGACGTTGGCCAGGAACGACAAATGCGCTTCCGGGTACACCGGTGGCGGTGTGGTCTCGGCTTTGCGCCCGCCACGGGGGTGAGCGGCCACGCGGGCAGCTGTCAGCGCTTCGATCACTTCGCGGCGCAAGGCCTTGAGCTGCGAGTTGGGAATGAAGAATGCCTGCGGTGCATCCAGCTGGATGTTCGTGGCGTGGTATTCGGTAGTGCCCAACTGGCCGAGCAAGTCACGCAGTGTGTCCAGCGCCTGTTCCGGTTTGTTGGCCACGCCAAACGGGCCGGGCAGGGTGACGCTGGCGCTGATGCCTTCTTCGCTGGTGGCGGTCACTTCCAGCTGTTCTTCACGCAGACGAGCAGCCCAAGTCAGCCCGATGCGGCGTTCGGATGAGGTCTTGAGCAGCGCCTGTTGCCAGTTGTGGTCCAGGTTGCGGTTCAGCGGGTGGTTCGGGCGCAACTGGTGCAGGCCAGCCGGCATTTCGTTCGGCTCGACGCGGTAGCGATAGCGCTTCTCACCGTCTTCCTCGAACTCACCTTTAGGCTCGGCGATGTTGGCGCGGAACCCCACCACTTCGCGCTTGATCAGCACGTTGAGGCCATCGCCATTGGACAGCGGCTCATGGGTGACCACTTGCAGGTCACGCTTGCCGGCTTTTTCCACCATACCTACCGGCAAGCCGGTGAAGGTCGGGGTGTCGAAGGCGCCGATGTCGACCTTGCGGTCGGTGACGAAATAGTCGGTGCTGCCACGGTGGAAGGTTTTTTCCGGGTCGGGCAGGAAGAAGTGCGCGGTACGGCCGCTGGACGCGCGGGCCAGGTCCGGGCGGTCTTCGAGCACGTCATCGAGGCGCTGGCGGTAGTAGGCGGTGATGTTCTTCACATAGCCCATGTCCTTGTAGCGGCCTTCGATCTTGAACGAGCGCACACCGGCTTCCACCAGGGCGCGAATGTTGGCGCTCTGGTTGTTGTCTTTCATCGACAACAGGTGTTTTTCGAAGGCCACGACACGGCCCTGGTCATCTTTCAAGGTGTATGGCAGGCGGCAAGCCTGGGAGCAGTCGCCACGGTTGGCGCTGCGGCCATTCTGCGCGTGGGAGATGTTGCACTGCCCGGAGAACGCCACACACAGCGCGCCGTGGATGAAGAACTCGATGGCGGCATCGGTCTCGTCGGCGATGGCGCGGATTTCCTGCAGGTTCAGCTCACGGGCCAAGACCAGTTGGGAAAAACCGGCCTGGTCGAGGAACTTGGCGCGGCCCAGGGTGCGGATGTCCGTCTGGGTGCTGGCGTGCAGCTCGATGGGCGGAATATCCAGCTCCATCACGCCCATGTCCTGCACGATCAAGGCGTCAACGCCGGCGTCGTAAAGCTGATGGATCAGCTTGCGCGCCGGTTCCAGTTCGTTGTCATGCAAGATGGTGTTGATGGTGGTGAACACGCGCGCGTGGTAACGGCGGGCGAACTCGACCAGCCCGGCGATATCGCTGACGTCGTTGCAGGCGTTATGGCGCGCGCCGAAACTTGGGCCGCCGATGTAGATGGCGTCGGCGCCATGCAGGATAGCCTCCCGCGCGATGGCGACATCGCGAGCAGGGCTGAGCAATTCAAGGTGATGCTTGGGCAAGGACATAGTTTTTTTAGTCAGGCTTGTCACGGTTGAGGCGCGCATTGTAGCCGTGAAATGCCTGGGCAGCATCTACCGCAGGGCTGTCGGACCTCAGCAAGGTGGGTCAGGCGCTATCTGTACTGGCTGTGCCGCCGCCCTCGCAGGCAAGCCAGCTCCCACAGTTGAGCGTATTTCAACGGGTGAACGCGGCCCCCTGTGGGAGCTGTCGAGCTTTAGCGAGGTTGCGAAGGCGGTGGGGCAGGCTGCACGTGTATTGGCTGTGCCGCCGCCATCGCTGGCAAGCCAGCCCCCACAGTGGATTGGCGTCAGGCCTTGGCCGCCATCGCGGTGACTTCCACGCGCATGCCTTGTACCGCCAAGGCGGCGACGCCTACAGCGGCGCGAACCGGCCATGGTTTGGCGAAAAAGCGCTTGTAGACTTCGTTGAACGCGGCGCGATCGGCCATGTCGGTGAGGTAGATGGTCAGGTGCATCACCCGGTCCATGGAGCTGCCGGCTTTTTCCAGGGCGACTTTCAGGGCTTGCAGGGTGCATTCGCTTTGCAGGGTGATATCGCCCAGTTCCAGGCTGCCATCGGCGCGGGTTGGCACCTGGGTGGAGACCAGGATGCCGTTGAAACCGATCACGTCGGAAGAAATCGAGTCGGCATCAGGATCGGGCGTGAAGGACAGGTCGTGGTTGGCCATGGGGTTCTCTTGGCAGGAAAAAGGGCCGTCAGTTTAACCCCTTGGCTCAGCGCAGGTCACTGCGCAGCTCGCGCACGCCGCGGCCCAGACGCTGGCGCAACAGGGTGCGCAAGGTGGAGCCGTCGGCATAACCGACCTCACTGGCAATGGCCTCGATGTCCATGTCGCCGCCGTGCAACAGCGATTGTGCACGTTCCACACGCAGGTCCTGGAAGTACGACAGCGGTGACTTGCCCAGCACGTCTTCGCAGCGCCGTTGCAGCGTGCGGCGACTGGTGGCCAGGGCCGAGGCGGCTTCCTGTAGCGAGAAACCCTGCTTGAGGCGCTCCCGTGACCAGCGCTCGAAGCGCAGGATCAATGGATCAGCTTGGGCCAGGTGGTTGGGAATAATGTACGGCGCCTGCAAGGTGCGAATATCCGCCAGCAGGTAGCGCGACACCACATTCGACAATTCCGGGCTGGCCTGGCGGATCAGCCACAGCGCCAGGTCCAGGTGGCCCATGGCGGCGCCTGCGGTGACGCCCACATCGGTCTGCACCAGCATGCGTGATTCATCCAGTTTCACGTGGGGATAGCGCTGGCGAAACAGTGGGGCCAGCCACCAGGTGGTGGTGGCCTGGCGATGGTCCAGCAGACCGGTTTCGGCGAAGAAAAACGTGCCCACACATGACGCGGCGATCTGCGCGCCCTGGGCATGCCATTTCAACAGCTGCGCCTTGGCGTCTCCCACATCCGCTCGCGCCAGAGCAGGCACCAGCAGCTCAGGGCTGGCGGTGGCCGGCGCGGGCAGGACGACCCAGTCGGGTTTCTGCTGTTCATTGATCGGTTGGGTCGGAATGAGCAGGCCGTGGCGGGTGCGGACCTTCTTGCGGACCCCGACCAGGGACACCTCGAACACCGGCCCGGTGGGCGAAAGCGTGTTGGCTAGCGAGAAGGCATCTAGGAACACCGAGAGCCCGGTGTCGAACAAGCCTTCCAAGGCAAGGATGGATAAGCGCATGGCGTAAATGGTCTCAAAGTTGGCATTTAGGACGATACTGCATCGCTCTCACGACTGCCATATTGGCGACTCCAAACCTCACCGGAGCAACACTATGAAAGTCATGGCCATCGTCTCGATCCCCCAGCCACTGAGCCCCGAGCAGCAGGCGCGGATCATGCCCAAGGAAGTCCCCGCCACCCTGCAGTTGTACCTGGACGGCAAGATCGAGCAATTCTGGTTTCGGCATGACGTGCTGGGCGTGATCTTCCTGCTGGAAGTGCAGAGCATCGAAGAGGCCAAAACCCTGGTAGAAGGCTTGCCCCTGGGCGATGAGGGCCTGAGCCAGTGCGAGTTCATCCCCGTCGGCCCGCTGGCGCCGCTCGGCTTGCTGTTGCAAGGCCGCTGACCGGCAGGCGCCGTCGGTAGTCGACGGCGCCTGTTTTTTCACACCCAGCGTCGGAACAGCACGCTGGCATTTACCCCGCCAAACCCGAAGCCATTGGACAGCGCGTACTCGATCGGCAACTGCCGGGCTTCGCCGCGCACCATGTCCAACCCGTCGGCCAGTGCGTCCGGGTTTTCCAGGTTCAGCGTCACCGGGGCCACCTGGTCACGCAGGGCCAGCACGGTAAAGATCGCCTCGATCCCGCCCGCAGCGCCCAGCAAGTGGCCGGTGGCGGATTTGGTCGAGCTGATCGCCGGGCTGCCTTGAACACCGAACACTGTCTTGATCGCTGCCAGTTCGCCCTTGTCACCCACGGGCGTGGAGGTGGCGTGGGCGTTCAGGTACTGCACTTGCGCAGGTTCGATGCCGGCCTGGCGCAGCGCTTGGGTCATTGCCCGACGCGCACCGTCACCGTCTTCCGGGCCGGCGGTCATGTGATACGCATCGGCACTGGTGCCGTAACCCACCAACTCGGCAATCGGCTGTGCACCACGGGCCAGGGCGTGTTCCAGTGCTTCGATCACCAGGATGCCGGCGCCTTCGCCCATCACGAAGCCGTCGCGGGCCTGGTCAAACGGGCGTGAGGCGCGTTCGGGGCTGTCGTTGAAGTCGCTGGACAGCGCCCGCGCCGCCGCGAAACCGGCCAGGCTGACCCGGTGGATCGCCGCTTCGGCACCGCCACACACGGCCACATCCACCTCGCCGGCACGGATCATCCGCGCAGCGTCACCGATGGCTTGCACGCCCGCCGCACAGGCGGTCACAGGCGCGCCCAACGGGCCTTTGAGGCCGTAGTTGATCGACACATGCCCGGCCGCCATGTTGCTCAGGAACGACGGAATGGTAAACGGCGACAGACGACGCGGGCCCTTGCTGTCGGTGGTGCGCACCGCATCGGCAATCGCCGGGAAGCCGCCCACGCCCGAGGCAATGATGGTGGCGGTGCGTTCCTGTTCCTCGGCAGTCTTCGGCGCCCAGCCAGCTTGCTTCAACGCCTCATCCGCCGCCGCCAGGGCGAACAGAATGAAACGGTCCATCTTGCGTTGCTCCTTGGCGGCCAACAGTCGATCCGGGTCAAAACCGGCTTGGGGATCCTGCTCCACGCTCTGCACCTGGCCGCCGATGCTGACGGCCAAATCGCCGATCAATTCTTCCGGCAGGCGACGAATGCCCGATTGTCCGTTCAACAGGCGTTGCCAGGTGGATTCAACACTGGCACCCAACGGCGTCAGTGCGCCCATGCCTGTCACCACGATACGTTTACTCATGATCAATCGACTCCGGTTGCGTTGAGGGTACAGACCCTATGGACGTCACTATCATCATGAAAGTAACATGGCGTCACACAAGTTTGTACTCGCACACAGGAACGCCGATGCAACGCAAATCCCTTGTCAGTGAAGAATGCCCGATCGCTCGCAGCCTTGAACGGGTAGGGGAGTGGTGGAGCATGTTGATCATGCGCGATGCGTTGCATGGCTTGCGGCGTTTTGATGAGTTCTCGCGCAGCCTGGGCATCGCGCCGAACATGTTGACGCGTCGTCTCAATGGCTTGGTGGAGGCGGGCATGCTGGAGCGTCGGGCCTACAGCGAGCGGCCACCGCGTTATGAATACGTGCCCACCGCCAGGGGTGAGGACTTCGGCATGGTGCTGATGTCGCTGGTGGCGTGGGGCAATCGGCATTTTGCCGAGGAGGGCAGGAGTGTCGAGGTGGTGCAACGCGAGACCGGCAAGCCGGTGCAGCCGACAATGGCCACCGCTGAAGGCGTTCTGGTGCCGCTGGAGCAGTGCGTGGTGCAAGCCGGTCCAGCCGCCAGCGCAGGCATGCGCCAGCGGCTGGGCCCGGCGTGATTACAGCAGGGTAAACGGATAGTCGACGATCAGGCGCAGCTCATTGAGCTTGCCGTCACGCTGATCGGCGTTGGAGGAAACCATCGCATCGCGCACGCGCAGCGACATGTTTTTCGCCGGGCCGCTTTGCAGCACGTACTTGGCTTCCACATCGGTCTCGTGGTGGTCGCCGTCGGCACCGTAGTCGCCCACATAGGCGCTGTTGGCCGGGGTGTGGGTGCCGTTGATGTCCGTACCGTTGACGTAGCGGGTCATGAAGCTCAGGCCCGGCACGCCGTAGCTCGCCATGTTCAGGTCATAGCGGATGCCCCAGGACTGCTCGCCCGGGCCGTTGAAGTCACCCCACTGGATCGAGTTGGCCAAGAACACCGAATCGCCGCCTTCGCCGGCGCCGTTGTTGCCGGTGCCGATGTAGTCGAAAGGCGTGTCGCCGTGCACTTTCTGGAACGACAGCGTCAGGGTATGCGCCTGCAGGAACGAATAGGCCGCCGCCAACGAATAGGTGGTGTTGTTGATCGCACCGGCCTTGGCGCTGCCGGTGTCGAGGGTGCGGTACAGGTTGCCGTCCAGTGCCAGCGACTGGTCATGACCCAGCGGCAACACATAGTTGAGGTTGGTGTAGTACTGGCGCCAGATATCTTCCAGCTCACCGGCGTACACCGTCGCACTCAAGGACGGCGTGAAGGTGTATTTGCCGCCGACGAAACTCGCACTGTTGGCCGCGACATTGGCGTAGGTGGCGTAGATGTCGTGCTCATGGTCACTGGTCATGCCGCTGTTGGTGCTGGTGAAGTGGCCGGCCTCCAGGTCCAGGCCGGCGATTTCGCTGCTGGTCAGGTCAAAACCGGTGGCGGTCTGCGGCAGGATCCGCGTGCCCCCGGTGGCGAAAACCGGTGCGGTGGGTTGCATGTCACCGAACTTGAGCTGGGTCTTGGAGATCTTGATCTTCACCGCAGCCCCCACTGAGCCGTAGCCATCCTTCGGGTCGCCATTGCGGTTGGTGGGCAATTCGCCGGTGCCAGCATCGGCGTGGGTGGCGTCCAGTTTCATCGCGCCATAGGCATAGGCATCCACGCCAAAGCCGATGGTGCCTTGGGTGAAGCCCGAGGCGTAGTTGAGCATTGCGCCCTGGGTCCAGTCGCGGTTGTCGGCCTTGCCACTTTGCCGATCGCGGTCAAAGTAGTAGTTGCGCAACAGCCCGGTGATGCTGCTGCCGTCGATGAACCCCTTGGAATCGGCCTGGTCGCTGACTGACTCGGCGAAGGCCGCTTGGCTGATACTGGCACACACGGCCAGTGTTAACAGGCTCCACTGTTTGATCATGTTCTTTACTTCCCCGGAATAATTAACGCGCGCACAGAAACACCGCACTTTATTTGGACAATGCATAAGGTTTTATGGGCAGGGTTCGAAGTGAGGCGTTGCCGTTTTTATTGTGTTCGGCATGAGTGCCGAAGCTGATTCTAAGCACAGACTGCGCGGCCTGCAGCCCTGCGGATGATTAAACTCGATTAATTAAACTTCACTATGTTTAATCGGTCGCAGGTGTAGCGTTGAAAGGGTCTTAGCCGCTCTGCTTCGACAAAAACCTTTGGTTTGCCGCCGCAGGCTCTGCGGCGGATTTTTTACGCTTATTTAAACTAAGTTATATAAAATTTCATCTATAACCGTCGTTCGAGTGATGGCAGGATGATTGCGCCGATCATTCTGTCTGTGTAACAAGACTGTTGCACTTAACCCTCAATAATCCCGTCTCCCACGCCGTACCAGGAGATAGGTGATGCAGGTCAATCCGGTCGATAGCAAACCCGCCGCAGGCGATAACGCGAACTGGAACAAAGCGGTGTCCAGGGCGGTAGACAATCAGCCGGACGACAACCGTCTCGGTCCCGATACAAAGCGCCCCCAGGGTGACTTCCGCAGCGCCCAACAGATCATCGATGACAACCCGCTGCTCAAGAACCTCGGCAACCAAAGCGGTGTGAAAGACAAGCTGCGCGAGCGCGTGGGGGACTTCGAACATGACCCGGACGCGGCCTACCGCGCCAGCCGCGTGCTGGAGCACATCGAGAAACTTGACGAAAACGGCAAGCCCACGGTCAAGCGGGCAGAACTCAATGACGCCGGCAACGGCAGGATCGACGGTTTCACCAAAGGCGGCGACGCACGCCACGGTACCGAGGCCGGGCGCCTGCAGGACTTCGGTAAATACGGCTGGGACACCCTCAAGGGCGAGTTGCCGATCACCAAGCCCAAGACGCCACCCAAGGGGGACGCGCCCTCCAATCACTTGCCCTTGCCGGGCGAAGGTCGCCCGGTGGGCGACACCCGCAGCGCCCAGCAGATCATCGACGACAACCCTCTGCTCAAGAATCTCGGCAACCAGAGTGGCGTGAAGGACAAGCTGCGCGAGCGTGTCGGTGATTTTGAACACGACCCCGATGCCGCCTGGCGCGCCGCGCAAGTGCTCAACTATGTCGAGAACTACGACGAGACCGGCAAGCACATCGACGGCGGCGATGTGGGCAACGGCAGGATCGACGGCTTCACCAAGGACGGCGAAGCCCGCCACGGTACCGAGGCCGGGCGCCTGCAGGACTTTGGCAAGTACGGCTACGACAACCTCAAGGGCCTGGACGGCAACAGCGCCGACGACCAGATCAAGGACCTCAACGCCAAGGCCACCGAAGACGCCGTGAAGGCAGCCGGGGGTGATGCTTCCAAAGTCGGCGCCGATTACTTCACCACGGGCAACACTAACGCCAGTGGGGCTGACAAGACGGCCGCGATCATCGAACTGTCCACCGGCCTGGCCAACTACAAGGCCGGGGCTGACGCGTTTGCGCATCAGGGCCCGGATGGCGCAAATGAGTGGTCCGGCGAAGGCAAGTCGCCGGGCCAGCAGCGCGAAGACTTCATCAACGATGTACAAAGCCGAATCGACACGCTCAGCAAGGACCCGGACGTCCAGCAGTTTCTCAACACCCAGGGCACCGAGCAGTTGCAGAAAATGGTCGCTGCCGACCCGGCATTGAAAGCCGAAATGGAGCGCCGCCTGGAAGCGTCGTCCAGCACCGACGCCCTGGAAAATGCGTTCGCCCCCAAAGGCGTGAGCACCACCGACGCGCTGTCGAGCTTTATCAAATACCCCGACTTCTACGCCCAGGCGTTGGGCAAGCAGCCGGACTACAAGAAAGCCTTCGAGAATGCCCCGCAGGCGATCAAGGACAGGGTCAAGGCTGACTACGCCAACATCACCTCCGGCAAAGAGATGAACGACCTGATCGCCAGCGGCGTGCCGGCGGACAAGGCGGTGATCCAGTCCGGCGTGAACAAGGCGATCTTCGACGCCGTACTCGATGACAAGACCGTGCAGGCGGGCACCTCAAGCTTCAATGACGCGGCCGCAAAAATGGGCCGCGAGGACTTGCTCAAAGGCCAGTCCATCGATGACTTCTACCGTGGCCTGGGCGTGACCGGCGCCAATGACCCGCGCCTCGAGCAGGTGATCAACGACAACATCGCGGCTTTCACCCCGCCCGGGGAAGCACCGCCTAAAACCGCCGATATCATCAGTGGCATTCGTGCGGTGGAAGACGCCATGCGCGGCGGCGCCAAGTTCGACGACGCCATCAAGAAGGTCCAGAGCACCTGGGGTGGCAAACTGCCGGCCGGGGTCAGCGCGACCTACAAGGCCGGGGTGATGCACGGGGTTTCCGGCGTGTTGCTGGCCGGCGCCATCGGCACGCGGATCGCCAGCGGCAAGGGTGGCAGCACTGCGCAGACGGTGGGCCAGTCGTTCCAGGCGGCGGGCTTGTTCATGGAAGGCGGCGCCAAGTTCGTCCAGGATCAGTTCGATCGCACCAAGCAGGGCACCTACAAGTTTGATGCGCCCAAGTTCGTGAAAGACGTGGAGAACGTCGGCAAGAGCCTGGGCGGTGTCGCGGGCAACGTGCTGGGGTTGGTTACCGGGGCGATTTCGGCGAAGAACTCGGCGCAAAGCGGTGACAAGGTGGCGGCAGGTTTCCAGGGCACGTTTGCCGGTCTCAATGGGTTGTCGGCTGTGGCCGGCGCGGTAGAAGTGGCCACCTATGTGGTGCCGCGCATCACCACCGTCGCAGCCGGCGTGGCAGAAGCAGCCGGCGCCATCGGCGGCGCAGCCGGTGCACTGGCGGGCGCCGTGGGCGGGATTGCGGCGGTGGGTGGGCTGATCTACGCGATCATTGCCGATATCAAGGCTGACAATGCACGCAAGAAACAACAGGAGGACTGGTACAAGGGGCTGTCGGACCAGTTCAAGGGCTTCGGCGTGACGCCGCCGCCACTGGAGGTGATCATCGCACCGAAAAATGGCTATGTGGACGTGGGCAACCCCAACGCCAATTATTGACCGTGGGTCACCTGTGCCGACCTGGTCGGTGCAGGTGGATACGCAGGGCATCGTTTCGCTTAATCTGTGTCTGGCCGCATACTTTCAGTCGCGGCGCGTTTTGACACAGGACGGATGATCCCGATGCCCCATACACTGCTCGACGCTGTGCGCCAGTATGTCGAGGCCAACGCCGACGCTGCAGGTGTCGCCCAGACCCCGGTTCCCGGTTTGACGACCATTCGCTCGACCACGCCCAGCGGCCTGATCCACGCCATGCCCAACCCCCTGATCTGCCTGGTGCTGCAGGGCGCCAAGGACGTGAACCTGGGCACGCAGACCCATACCTTCCAGGCGGGCGACTCGCTGTTGATCACCGCCGATGTCCCAACCGTCAGCCAGATCACCCGGGCCAGTGCCGAAGAGCCTTACCTGTCGATCGTGCTCGACCTGGACCCGGCCGTCATTGCCGAATTGTCGTTGCAGATCAAACCGCAACCGTCGAGCGTCGACACGCCGCTCAAAGCCGCCGAGCGCACCGATGCCGAAGTGGTCGATGCCGCCTTGCGCTTGATGCGTACCCTCGACTTTCCCGAGTGCGTTCCAGTGCTGTATGCACAGCGGGTACGTGAGCTGCATTACTGGCTGTTGGTGGGCCGTCACGGCGCTGCGATCCGCAGGTTGGGTTGGGCAGAAGGCCAGGCCCATCGCGTAGCACGGGCGGTCGCGGTGCTGCGGGCAGACTTCAAGCAACCGCTGCCGGTTGATCAACTGGCCGCAACGGCGGGCATGAGCCCGTCGTCGTTCCACCGGCATTTCCGTGCGATCACCTCGTTGTCACCCCTGCAGTTCCAGAAGAACCTGCGCCTGATCGAGGCTCGTCGCCTGATGATGGCCGAAGGGGCCTCGGCCAGTAGCGCGGCGTTCAATGTGGGCTATGAAAGCGTGTCGCAGTTCAACCGCGAATACGCGCGGATGTTCGGCCTGCCGCCGATCAAGGAGGTTGAGGCGGCTAAAGGCGGGGCCATGGCCTCGGCCTGATTGGTAGCAATAGGCAAACAACCTCCAGTTTCCGGCAACGCCTTCTGCCAGGCAGCTTCCTATCATGGGCCCACACCCACAGAGGAGCCTTGCCATGACCCACATCACCCTCGTCACCGGCGCCAGCCGCGGTCTCGGTCGTAACACTGCCCTGAGCATTGCGCGCCAGGGCGGCGATGTCATCGTCACCTATCAGCGCCGTGCAGACGATGCGCTGGCGGTGGTCGCCGAGATCCAGGCCCTGGGCCGCAAAGCCGTGGCGCTGCCCTTGGACACTGGCAATGTCAGCGGTTTTGCCGCGTTCGCCAGCGAGCTGGCTGACGTGCTGCGCCATCACTGGCAGCGCGACCGTTTCGATCACCTGGTGAACAACGCCGGCCACGGTGACTACGCGCTGATCGAACACACCCGCGAGGCGCAGTTCGACGGCCTGGTCAACGTGCACTTCAAGGGCGTTTACTTTCTCACCCAGGCGTTGTTGCCGCTGATCGCCGACGGCGGGCGTATCGTCAACCTGTCTACCGGGCTCACCCGCGTATCGTTACCCGGCTACGCGGCCTATGCGGCGGTGAAAGCGGCGGTGGAAGTGCTGTCGGTGTACATGGCCAAGGAGTTCGGCGGTCGCGGGATTGCGGTGAATACCGTGGCACCGGGTGCCATCGAGACGGATTTTGGCGGCGGCGCGGTGCGCGACAACCCGGAAGTGAACAAGATCTTCGCCGACATGACCGCCCTGGGGCGTGCCGGTGTACCCGACGACATCGGCCCGATGATCGCCGGCCTGTTGTCCGAGAACAACCGCTGGGTCAATGCCCAGCGTATCGAAGTGTCTGGCGGCCAGGGCATCTGATTCACGCGCCTATCTTCGGCGCGCCCAGATTCGTAACGCGTGTGGCCCGGATGTTCACGAAGTGATGCGGGCTCTCCTGCCATTGGCAGGAGAGCAGGGCGGGGTTGTTACTCTTTTACATCCATGAATTCTTCGGCCCATGCCACGTAGCTTTCAGGCAGCGTGTAGGTGTGGGTCAGTTCGGTGGCGCTGAGGTTCGAGGTGCTGGACGTGATGTTGCGCTGGGCACGCAGGCTGTCGTAGGTGGCCTTGATCGAGGCGAAGTAGGCGCCGTGGCCGGCCACCACGATGCGCACGCCCAGCTTGGCCAGGCGCTCGCTGTCGTTGAGCTTGGGGTTGGCGTAGGTCACCAGCATCAGCGGCACCGTGAGGTTCTGCGCAATCTGCTCCA
This sequence comes from Pseudomonas sp. TE24901, assembly GCF_054058375.1. Taxonomy (NCBI): domain Bacteria; kingdom Pseudomonadati; phylum Pseudomonadota; class Gammaproteobacteria; order Pseudomonadales; family Pseudomonadaceae; genus Pseudomonas; species Pseudomonas sp. TE24901. The sequence continues at coordinate 276,781 of NZ_JBSSAF010000005.1, read as the reverse complement.
GGTGATCGAAGTCTTTGACGCCGACCATGCAGATCCCGTCGGCGCCGGCTTTTTCGTAGGCCTTGGTGCGTTCGATGACGTCTTCGGTCGGCAGCACGCCGGCATTGGTGCGCGCGATGATGGACAACGCCGGGTCGACGCGGGCTTCCAGCGCGGCCTTGACCTTGCCGATGCCTTCATCGATGGAGATCAGGTCGGTGGATTTGCGCCCGAATTGTGCGGGCAGCAGGGTGTCTTCGATGGTCAGCGCGGCGACGCCGGCGCGTTCAAGCTCTTCGACGGTGCGCATCACGTTCAACGCGTTACCGTAGCCGTGGTCGGCGTCGGCAATGAATGGCAGTTGGGCCACACGGCCGATCCGCGTGGCTTGCTCGACGAACTCACTCAGGGTGATCAGCGCAAAATCGGGTGCCGCCAGTACCTGCAAGGATGCGACCGAACCGCCGAGGATGCCGACTTCAAAGCCCAGGTCGGCCGCGATACGGGCGGACATGGGGTCGAAGACGGAGGCGGTTTCTACGCAGATCGGCTTTGCAAGCAGTTCACGGAAATTACGGCGCAGTGCTGAGTGAGAAATTTTCGGCATGTTGTTTCCTGGCTCTGGTCATCGTCTTGTGACGATCAATGTCTATTCGTGGTGGCGCGAGATTACCATGCAGGTGAACAAGGGATTATGACGTTTGAGCATGAGGCATGTGCCAAACACATGGATCCAGGGTTCACAGTTAGTCGATGGACAAGGCGAAACGCCGTCAAATCGCGGCGCGCAGTGCCCTTGGTGAAAGCCCGTAGTGGGTTTTGAAGCGCACAGCAAAGCGTGAAGGCGAGGCGTAGCCACAGGCGCTGGCGATCTCGCCAATCGGGTCGGAAGAGGTTTGCAAACGCTGCAAGGCCGCTGCCAGCCGAACATTTTCGAGGATCGAGCGAAAGCTCGCATCTTCGTTGGCCAACTGGCGGCGCAGCGTGGACTCACCCACATTCAACTGATGGGCCGCGGCAGCAATCGTCCAGTCCTTGGACAAATTGCTCATCATCAGTCGCTGCACGCGTTCGGACAGCGGATCATTGCGCCCCATCAACAACGGGCCCGCCTGGCCGGACAAGCACAGGCACAGCAGGACCGCTTCGCCATAGTGCGTGCATAACGCGGCGGGTGCGCCCGAATTCAGTGCAACCAACAGTTGATCCCAGGCTTGCCGGGTCTGTTTATCCAGGCGCACACACAACTCGGTATTCACATGCCCCGGCGCGGAGCGGGCGAATTGCTCGCCGTAGCGGGCCATGAACTGACGCAACACCGACACCGGAAACGACACCACATCCGCGATGTAGTGACCCTGTGCCCCCGGGAAGTTCGACACGCCCAGCTCACGTCCAGCCGGCATCAGCACCAGATGCTGCGGGCCGGCGAGCATTTCCTGCTCGTCCCACTGCAAGCGCTTTTGCCCTTGGCGCACACGACACAACGCCGTCATGAAGATCGGCACCCGCCGCAGGGTGTGAAGGTGTCGGGCCTGGATCACACAGCTTTCGAGAATGTTTTCGCGGTGCTGCAGGGCGTCGTGTGCATCCATCGTGGCTAGCGTCCGTAGGGCGACGTGAGGGTGGCCTTGGCCAGGCTGTTGGCGTTGAGCATGTAGCCCACCAGGGCACCGCTGGCCTGATTGTCGATCGGCAGCTTATCGACTTTCAACGCCCATACCGTGAATTGATAACGATGGGGCTTGTCACCCACGGGTGGGCATGCGCCGCCGAAACCGGGCTTGCCGTAATCCGTGCGGCCTTCGACGGCGCCGGCTGGAAGGTGCATGCCAGCATTGCGCGGCAGGCTGCTGACGGAAACCGGGAGATTGACCAGCGTCCAATGCCACCATCCGCTACCCGTGGGGGCGTCCGGGTCATAGACGGTGATCGCGTAACTTTTAGTGCCCTGGGGAGCGTTGCTCCAGGCCAGCGCCGGGGAAAGGTTGTCACCGTTGCAGCCAAAGCCGCTGAACTCTTGCTGTTTGGTCAGCGGGCGCCCGTCAGCGATGTCCGGGCTGCTGAGGCTGAAGCTGGCAGCGTGGCTGCTGGCTGACAGGGCGATGGCGAGTGCGGGCACAAAGGCGTTGAGTTTCATCCAGGAGGCGTCCAAGTGGGAGGTGAGCGTCGATTCTAGGCAGCCCCCGAATGGAGGGCTGTGCTGAAGCGCTCGATGATTGTGCTGAAGTGCTCAATCAACCTCGCACCGGGTACTCCGGCACTGGCTGTTCTGCTTCCTGATGGTGCGTCGCACCAATGAACATATACATCGCCGGCACCATGAACAGCGTCAGCAGGGTACCAATCGACAGCCCGCTGAAAATCACCAGGCCCATGTCGTGCCGGCCCGCCGCGCCAGCGCCGGAGGCCCACACCAGCGGCACTACGCCCAGCACCATTGCGGCGGTGGTCATTAAAATGGGCCGCAGCCGAACCGCTGCAGCTTCTTCAATAGCCTCGCGCTTGCTGCGCCCGGCGCGTTGCAGTTCATTGGCAAATTGCACGATCAAAATGCCGTGCTTGGTGATCAAGCCCAACAACGTCACCAGGCCCACTTGGGTGTACACGTTGATCGAGGCGTAGCCCATGGTGATAAAAGCCAGCGCGCCAAACAGGGCAGGGGGCACCGAAAACAGGATAACCACCGGGTCGCGGAAGCTTTCGAACTGGAACGCCAGGGCCAGGTAGACGATCAGGATCGAGAACAGCAACAGCCCGACAAACCCACCCGATTCCTGGATGAACTGGCGCGATTCGCCGGAAAAATCAGAGGTGTAGCCCGACGGCGCGACGTTTTTCAGGATGGTGTTGAGTTTGGCCAGCAGTTCGCCCTGGGCCACGCCACTCACACCCGAAAGGGTTGCCGAATTGAGCTGCTGGAAGTGGTTGATCGACTCCGGCTGCGTGGAGGTTTCGATATGCGCCACCGTACGCGCCGGGATCATGCTGCCCGACGGCGTGCGGATGTAGTAATCGAGGATCTGCTCCGGGTTCAGACGGTCGACTTGCAACACCTGGGGAATCACTTTGTACGAGCGCCCGGCAGTGGAGAAGTAGTTCACGTAGTTGCCACCCAAGGCGGCGGATAACGCGGCACCGACGTCGGCCTGGGTCATGCCCAGGGCGGCGATTTTTTCACGGTCGACCACCAGGCGGGCCTGGGGTTTGTCGAGTTTCAGGTCCATGTCGGAGAAGTAGAACAGCTGTTGTTTCTGCGCTTCGGCCATTACCGCCTGGGCCACCTCGTTGAGGTTCTCGATTGAGTCGGTGGTGGTGATCACGAATTGCACGGGCAAACCCTGGGCGCCTGGCAGCGACGGCAGCGGGAACGCGGCAATGGTTGCGCCCGGCACCTGGTTCCACTTTTGCTGCAGTTCCAGGATCAACTGGGCCTGGGAGCGGGTGCGGTCGTCCCAGGTTTTGAGCAGTACGCCGCCCAGGCCTTGGTTGAGAATCGGCAACCCGGTCAGCTGGAACATCTGCGCGTATTCAGCCTCTTTGTTGGCGATCTGGAACGCCTGGTCGGCAATGCGCTCCATCTGCTGCGGCGAGGCGGTGGGCGGGCCTTTGATCTGCATGAACACCAGGCCTTGGTCTTCGGTGGGTGATAGCTCGCTCTTGGCGGTCATGCCACTGGCGGCCACCAGCAGGAACAGCACAAACCCAAAGGTCACCAGCACCGGCCAGATATCTAGCCCGCCTGACAGGACGCGGTGGTAACGCTTGCGCAGCCAGTCGAAATAGCCGTCGAGGCGGCGGGCGAAGCGTCCTTCTTCCTGCCCGGGCTTGAACAGTGTGGACGTCATCATCGGCGACAGGGTCAACGCAACCACGGCCGACACCGTCACCGCGCCGGCCAGCGAGAAACAGAACTCCTTGAACAGCGCACCCGTCAGGCCACTGCGCAGCCCGATCGGCACATAGGCGGCGACCAGCACCACCGTCATCGCCAGGATCGGCCCACCCAATTCCCGTGCCGCCGTCAACGCGGCGTCCAGGACGCTCTTGCCTTCTTCCTTGATATGTCGGTCGACGTTCTCCACCACGATGATGGCGTCATCCACCACCAGCCCGATGGCCAGCACCAGGGCGAGCAGGGTCAACAGGTTGATGGAATACCCCAGCAGGTACATGACAAAAAAGGTGCCGACCAACGACAGCGGAATCGCCACCAACGGCACGATCACCGCGCGGAACGAGCCAAGGAACAGGTAGATGACCACCGAGACGATAATCATGGCCTCGACCAGGGTCTTCACCACTTCATAGATCGAGGTGTTGATGAAGGCCGTGGAGTCATACACGATCTCGCCGCGCACGCCGCTGGGCAGTTGGGATTGAAGCTCCGGGAAAGCTTCACGCACGCTCTCGGCCACGGTCAGGATGTTGGCACTTGGCGCCGCCTTGATACCGATAAACACCGAGCGCTTGCCGGAAAACGCCACGCTGCTGTCGTAGCTTTCGGCGCCGAGGGTGACGGTGGCGACGTCTTCCAGGTACACCAGGGCGTCGCCTTTCTGTTTGATGACCAGGCGCTTGAACTCATCCACCGTGTGCAAATCGGTGCCGGCCGTGAGGTCAACCGTGACGGTTTGTCCGCGCGTGGAGCCGACGGCCGACAGGAAGTTGTTATTGGCCAGGGCGGTGGACACGTCCTGCGCCGACACGTTGTGCGCCGCCAGCTTGTTCGGGTCGAGCCAGGCGCGCAGGGCAAACTGGCGCCCGCCGAGGATTTCGGCGGTTTGCACGCCTTGCAGCGAATCCAGCTTGGGCTTGACCACCCGCACCAGGTAGTCGGTGATGTTGTTGGTGGGCAAGGTGTCGCTGTAGAAACCCAGGTACATGGCGTCAGTGGTTTGCCCGACGGCCACGGTGAGCACCGGTTCCTGGGACTGGGCCGGCAACTGGTTCTTGACCGAGTTGACCTGGGTGTTGATCTCGGTGAGCGCCTTGCTGGCCTCGTAGTTAAGCCGCAGGGTGGCGGTGATGGTCGAGACCCCGGTGATGCTCGTCGAAGACAAGTAATCAATGCCTTGGGCCTGGGCGATGGCCGATTCCAACGGCTGGGTGATGAAGCCGGCGACCGTGGACGCATCCGCGCCGTAATACGCGGTGGTGATGGTGACCACGGTGTTTTCCGTGCGCGGCCATTGGTTCACTGGCAGTTCGAAGATCGAGCGCAGCCCCAGGATCAGGATGAACAGCGAGACGACAATCGCCCAGACCGGTCGATGTATAAAGGTATCGGTAAGCTTCATGGGACACCCTTAGTGTTCTTGCGGAGTCGGCGCGGGGTCGTTCAACGGCGCGGCGTTGTTATCGATCTTCACCGGCGAGCCATTTTTAAGCTTCATCTGGCCGCTGGTGATCAACAGGTCGCCTTCCTTCACGCCAGACAGAATCGCCACCTGATCGCCCCGGGTCGGCCCGGTCGTGATGAAGGTCTGTTGCGCCGTGAGCACCTCTTCGCCTTTGTCGTTCTTGCTCGACGTGGCGATGAACACGGTGGTGCCGTAAGGGTTATAGGTGACCGAAGTTTGCGGCACGGTGAGGTAACGCTGCGGGCTACCCGCGTTGACCACGGCGCGGGCGAACATCCCAGGCACCAGGCGTTGCTTGGGGTTGTCGACGGTGGCTTCCACGGTGACGTTGCGCGTGGTGGCGTCGAACTGGGTGTCGATGGTGCTGACGCGACCGGTGAAGGTCTGGTTGGACAGCCCGTCGGCCGTGACCGACACGGCTTGGCCGATGGCGATGGCTTCCAGCTGGGTCTGCGGCACGCTGAAGTCGATGTAGATGGGATCAAAGGTCTGCAACGTGGCGATCTTGTCGCCGGGGTTGAGGTACTGGCCTGGGTTGACTGCCGTAATGCCGATGCGCCCGGCAAAGGGTGCACGGATGGATTTTTTCTCCACCAGCGCCCGTTGTTGTTCGGCGGCGGCGAGCTTGGCTTTCAAGTCGGCGGTGTCGGTGTCGACCTGGGCCTGGGAGATGGCGTTGACGGCCAACTGGGCCTTGTCGCGCTTGAGCACGATCACGGCCAGGTCGGCGGTGGCTTCAAGGGAATGCAGCTGGGCGATGTCCGAGTCCGCGTTCAACTGCACCAGCAGTGCCTGGGCGGCCACTTCCTGCCCGGGCTTGAAGCCGAGGGTGCGTACGATGCCGCCAACTTCCGTGGTCACGTCCACACCGCGCACCGCTTTCATCGAGCCCACGGCAGAGACGTTAGGCTGCCATTCTTCGAATGGCACATGCAGGGCGGTCACAACGGCGGCGGGCAAGGGCACTTTCGACTGGGCGATCAGTGCCGAAATCTGCACGTACTTCACCCCGGCAATGATCGCGACAATCACCAGCACCACCAGGATCATCAGCAGCATCGGCCGCCACAAGCGGCGCTTGCGCGGTGCGCCCGGTTCGTGGGGCAGGGCAGGGGCGGTGTTGACGTCAGCCATGGAAGGTTCTCACTGTTTCAATGGTTCAGTTCAGGCGCGCCGCATTCTTGGCCGGCATGATTTCTTGCCACGAGGGCAGGCCGAACCGGTCCGGTTTGCCGGCGGTGGCCGGATCGACGTCGGTGCGGTTCCACCAGCCGCCGCCCAGGGCCTGGAACAGCGCCGTGGTATCGCTGTAGCGCGCCGCCTGTGCCTTGACCCGGGCCAGCACGGTGTTCTGGTAGGTCTGCTGGGCGTTGAGCAGGTTGATGTAGGCCACGGCGCCGAGCTTGAACTGGGCTTGCACCAGATCAAGGTTGGCCTGGGCGGAACGTTCGGCCACCACCTGCTGGTTGAGCGCATCGGCGTCGGCGTCGAGTGCGCGCAGTGAGTTGGCCACGTCCTGGAATGCCGTGATCACGGTGCCGCGATAGCGCGCTGCCGACTCGTCATAGGCGGCCACGGCCGCGCGCTTCTGGTGCTCCAGCTTGCCCGCATCGAAGATCGGCTGCGCGATGGCGCCGGCCAGGCTCCATACACCGGAGCCGGTAGAAAACAGTTTGGTCCCGCTGGCCACGGTCGACCCTACGGACCCGGTAATGCTGAACTGGGGCAACTGGTTGGCCACCGCTACGCCGATGTTGGCGCTGGCTTGATGCAGTTGCGCCTCGGCAGAGCGCACATCCGGCCGCTGGCCGACGATGGCCGAGGGCAGGCTGACCGGCAGCTCTTGCGGCAGGTTCAGGGACGCCAGATTGAACGCCTCGCCACGGTCCTGGTTCGGAAACCGGCCCAGGTAAGCCATCAACTGGTTGCGGGTTTGCGCCAATTGCTTCTGCAAGGGCGGCAGCGTCGCACGGGTTTGGGCCAGGGCGGTCTGCTGGGTCAGCACATCGCTGTCGCCGATGGCGCCGAGTCGCCGCTGCGCCTGCAACAGTTCGAGCTGGCCGCCCTGCAACCGGATGATTTCCTCGGTGGCGGCGACTTGGTCGCGTAGAGAGGCCAGGCTGATCGCGGTGTTGACCACATTCGCGGTCAACGTCAGGTAGGTCGCCTCCAGCTGGAAACGCTCGTAGTCGGCTTGCGCCGTGGTGGACTCGATTTGCCGGCGCGTGCCGCCGAACACGTCCGGTGCGTAAGACACGTTAAGGGAGGCTGAACTGACCGTCAGGATGGGCGACTCTGGCAAGCCCGCCGTGACGCCGGAGACTTTCTCGCGGGTTTTCGAGGCATTCGCGGTGACGGAGGGAAACAGCGATGCCTGGTCGGCGTAGACCAGCTCGTTGGCCTGGCGCAAGGCGGCTTGGGCCGCGCTGACGTCCGGGTTGGCGCGCAGGGCTTCTTCTATCAAGGTGTTGAGCGTGGGCGAACGGAACAGCGTCCACCATTGCCCGGGAATATCCATACCTGCCACCAGCCGCTGGGCCGCGCCGCCGGTATTGATGTCGGCCTTGGCGGTGCTGGTGAGTTTTTCGCGTTGGTAGTCGGCACCGGCAGGGACATCCGGTCGCGTGAAATCCGGCCCGACGGTGCAGCCCGCCAAGGCGATGCACAGCAGGCTCAAGGGCGCCAGAAGGTGTGTCTGTCGGGAAATACCGACCAGTTTGGAGCTGGATGCACGCTGCCGGGGCTGCTCTTTCATGGTTGCTCTGATCGATCTGTTTTTTTGAACGATGAATGCAGCTGCATCGGCGAGGCCCGGTGAGAAAAGAGCCCGGAATCGCTGGGTTTGAATCAGTGTAGGTGGTGCTTGGCGCTACGCAATGTGAGGGCCTGCGTCAGGATGACTGCCTAGTGCCATAAAATGCATTTACTGCATTTATAAAGAATTAGGTTATGCATTATGAGTATTTTACAGGCGCGGGTTTGGCCGTCATTGTGACCGCCCTACAACACTGCCGAGACCGCGCACGCGGATCGACCTGACGTGCCCGAAAGGGCATCTGGAGCGAACGTGCGTTACCTGACAAAACTGGCGGCCGGGCTTGCCGCCGCACTGCTGTGCCTGGCCGCGAACGCGCAAACGCTGGTGGTGGGCGACCAAAGTTACAACGCCCAGGCCGTGATGGAAGCGGCGGGGGTATTGGATGACCTGCCGTACACCCTTGAGTGGAAGCAATTTACCGCCGGTTCGCCGGTGGCCGAAGCGCTCAATGCCAATAGCCTGGATATCGGCTTGCTGGGGGATGCGCCGGTGTTGTTCCTCGGCGCACTGGGCGCACCGATCAAGGTCATCGGCATTACCCGGCAAAACCTCGACGGCGTGGCCATCCTGGTGAAGAAGGATTCATCGATCCACAGCCTGGCGGACCTCTCCGGCAAGCGCGCTGCCGTGTGGAAAGGTTCCTGGAGCCAGCAATTGCTGCTGACGGCACTCGCCAACGCTAACGTGCCGGTGGACTCCCTGGAGCTGCGCTACCTCAGCGCACTGGACGCGTCCCATGCCCTGGAGGGCGGTTCGGTGGACGTGATCGCCACGTGGGAACCCTATGTCACGCAGCAGGAACGGCAGGGCGCGCGGGTGTTGGCCACCGCCGAAGGCCTGATTCCCGCCCAGAGCTACATCGCCGCGAGCGCCAAGGCCGTGGACGCCAAGCGCGCACCGATCAGCGACTTCCTGCAGCGCCTGAAAAAAGCCCGTGAGTGGGCTCGCCAAAACCCGGCCAACGCCGACGCTTATGCCGATGCCTGGGCCAAACGCACCCGAGCAGACGCCGACATCGCCCGCGCCTGGTTTGCCCGGGCGCGCACCACGGTGGAACCGGTGACGGCCGAGTCGCCGGTGGAAGCGCAAAAAACCGTGGACTTTTTCGCCGGCCAGGGCCTGGTCAAGTCGTACTCGGCAGCCAGCTTGTTCGATGACTCTTTCGCAGCGTCCCTGCAACCCGCCGTCGCCCAACAGCAGCCCTGAACGTCTCAAGGAATTCCCCAGACATGAGCAAACGACAACTGAAACTCGGCGCCCTAACCATGGGCTGCGGCGGGCCAGGCCGCCACAACCTGTGGCTTGACCCGCAATTGCCGGCCGACGCCAGCGTCAACGTCGACTGGTACATCGACATTGCCCGCCAGGCCGAGGCGGCGCTGTTCGACCTGGTGTTTATCGTCGACAGCCAGTTCATCACCCCCGGTTCGCCATCTCATTACCTCAATCGCCTGGAACCGCTGACGCTGTTGTCGGCGTTGGCCGTGAGCACGCGGCATATCGGGTTGGTCGGCACCCTGACCACGTCCTATAACTCGCCGTATAACGTGGCCCGACGCCTGGCCTCCCTGGACCTGATCAGCAAAGGCCGCGCTGGCTGGAATGTGGTCACCAGTGGCGATGCCGGTACCGCCGGCAACTACAGCCGTGACGAACACTACGACTACGACACTCGCTATGGCCGCGCCGCCGAACACGTGCAGGTGGTGCAGGGACTGTGGCACTCCTACGAGGACGATGCGTTCGTGCGCGACCGCAGCACCGGCCAATTCCTCGACCCCAGCAAACTGCACAACCTGAACCACAAGGGCGAACATTTTTCCGTGGTCGGCCCGTTGAACATCCAACGCTCACCCCAAGGCCAGCCGGTGATCTTCCAGGCCGGCGACTCCGAGCAAGGCCGCGACCTGGGCGCAGCCACCGCCGATGTCATCTTCACCCATGCCGCCAGCATCGAGCAGGGCCAGGCGTTCTATAAAGAGGTAAAGGGCAGGGCAGAGCAGCACGGCCGTGACCCCGGGCAACTGCTGGTCATGCCTGGCGCTGAGATTTACGTGGGCGATACCGACGCCCATGCTCGGGAAATCGAGCAGCACTACCATCAGGCCGACCATAGCTTTGAACTGGCGTTGAAGGAGTTCGGGCGTAATTTTGGCTGGCACGATTTCACTCAGTACGACCTGGATGCGCCGTTTCCCCAGGAGAGCCTGGAAGCGGCGCGCAGCAGTTTCTTCACGGCGGCCAAACGCATTGCTGATCAGGCGCGAGAGAAAGGCTTCACCTTGCGCCAGGCCGTGGAATTTGGCCGGCAACTGCGCCCGGGGGCGTTTGTGGGCAGCGCGGGCACCGTGGCGCAGAAAATGGCGGACTGGTTTGAAGCGCGGGCGGTGGACGGGTTCAACATCTATATCGGGCACCCGGAGCAGTTCACGCGGTTTACCCGGGAGGTTGTGCCGTTGTTGCAGGAGCGGGGGGTGTATCGGACGAAGTATGAGGGGACGACATTGCGAGAGAGTTTGGGGTTGGGGATTAAGAGGTTTGGGCGCAACGGGTAGAAACTGAATCTGTATTGTCCACCCCTCAATGCCTGTGCATCAAAGTGCTATCATCGGCATTTTGCCATCGGTGGGCGCGCCTAAGCCGCCCACCATGATCCGATGGTCTACAGGGAGGTGCTGGAACGTGAAGACGATCACTGCAAACACTCAGCTTCAGAAAGGAACCCGCTCGCTGCAAGAAACACTCATTGCTTTGGCCCAGTCAGAGTCTGAGCGTGAATGGGCGTTTCCCGGCGGGGACCGTGCCACTTGTCCCACCTACTCGTTAGAGACCGATCTGGGCGAAATGTTGTTCGCTATTCCCGCGCCTTGGGAGGGACGCCAAGCTCACTTGTTCAAGTTGAATCATGAGGGAGGAACTCTTTTTCCCGATGCGGAAATTAACATCCCATACGAGCTGAACCGCAGAATCTCCGGAGTGCTTGTGACCAACGAGGATGGAATGACTATGGTTTTCCATCGCGGTACTTTCACTGCCTATCGTGGGCGGGTACCACGAGAAATTTCGCTTGAGCATTTCCGGTTTTGGCTGCATGAGGTCGATGACAGCGACCGCACATCGGAGATGATCGCAGTGACGTCGACCGACTCTCCCTCAATTCGTAATGACATCGCCGAATTTGTCCATGAGGTGAAACGCCTGAAAGAACGTGTGAAGGCGGATGCGCAGAATGATCCTGCTGCCGATTCTTCTCCGGAGGGTAGCGTAGAGCCCGACGTTGGTTGGCGAACCAACGAAGAGTACGAAGGTGACAAATCCTACACCCCAAACGCTGACACGATTGACTACGTGTATTTACATGGCCCGCTGTGCAACGCACTCGATCGCAAGTTGAACCTCCTTGTTGACGGCTACCCTGGTCTGGAGGTGGGCAAGCACCAAGTCGATCTAGCGCTGGTAGACAAGGTGTCTAACAAAGCTAAAGCAATTTTTGAGGTCAAAACCAGCGCATCAATGTCACCCCAGCTCTATACCGCTTTTGGCCAGCTGGCGTACTACAAGCATCGATTCGGTACGACTGACACCAGGCTTTATCTGGTATTGCCGGAAAGTACGTCGCCTGACTTCCTCGCAGGGGATTTCTTCGCGAAGGCCGACATTCAGGTGATCTTTGGTGAAGCGGGATCCTTTAGGGCAAACAATGGGAAAACGCTGGAAGAAATACTGCGTGTATTTGAATGACGGAGCGTGCGAAGGGCTTAACCGCGCGCTCCCATTGCGGACCTATTTTCCCTGATAGACCGGCGTTCTCCCTTCAGCCTCGGCCTTGCGACCCTCCTGGAAATCCTCGGATTTATACAGTGCTGCCCGTTGCGTATCCAACCCGGACAACGCCTCAGCTTGCACCGGGTCGATCACGCGATGCGCAGTGACCAGCGAGGCTTTGATGCCTAATGGCCCATTGGCGGCGATCTTGTTCGCAAGCTCGATCGCCTTGTCGAGCGCTGACTGTGGATCGGGAATCTCCTGGACTGTGCCCATGCGATAAGCCTCACGGGCCGTCCAATGATCGCCCGTCAAAATGTAGCGCATGGCGTTGCCCCAGCCGGCTTCGCGCACGAAGCGCACCGTCGAACCACCGCCCGGGAAACGGCCGTGGGTGTTCTCGTCTTGCCCGAAGTCGGTGTTGTTCGCGGCGACCCGTATGTCGGCAACCAGAAACAACTCATGCGCCATGTTCCAGGTGTCGCCGTGCACCGCCACGATCAAGGGTTTGGTGAGGAAGGGCATTTTCTTGCCGAGCGGATCAATATACCCGTCACCGAGCGTGACGCCGCCCGAACTGGCAACGGCTTTGAAGCCCTCAACGTCTACGCCCTGGGAAAAATTATCGCCGTATCCGAACAACACAGCGGCGCGCAGCGAAGGGTCATGGTCGTAATCGTAATAGGCTTTGGCGAGGGCCAGATAGGCTTCCGGATCAAGCCTGTTCTGGATGTTGGGCCGGTTGATGCCAATCAGGACGATCTTGCCGCGACGCTCGACGGTGATCTTGTGGGACGGGCTGACGGGAATATCGACCAGGGTGACTTCGCTGGAATGCGGTTGGGTGGTGTCGACCGACTGCGCAAAAGCAGACCCTATGGACAGGGACAGTGCTGAGAAAACGAGGATCGTCCGGAATAGTCTGTGCATCAAGGGTTCCTTACTGGCGGGGCGTTGGTTGGCGTCGAAGCAGGCACGCTAAAGGGCGCAATGAAGCGTCTGTAGTACGCAAATGGGACTAACGTTTATTCCCGCATGGAATGGGCGTGCCGTACCTTTCCAGAAAATCGGTTAGAGTCCACCAATGCCCTTATCAATCGTTGGTCAATGAGTGAAACCACCACTGTTCATTTCTCTGGATGGGCCCAAGGGCACGGGTAAAACCACGCTGTTGGAAGCCGTTACCAAAGCCCTTCGGGCTGACAACAACAAGGTGATCCGGCTGTGCGAGCGAAATAACGATCCCGATAGAAGTGAAACAATGGCCCTGGTTAACACCCTCGCTAGACACCCGGGGCGAGATTTGGAGTGGGCGGTGTGCGAGCGCTTTGCAAACAGTCGCGCGTGGATTTCCCAGCACGTGCTGCCCAGGCAGCCAGCAGGCAGTATTGTCTTGATTGACCGCTGGTATCCGTCGGATGCCGCCTTTCGCCGCAGCGTCCCGATGGAAGAGATCCTGCGGTTGAACATCGAGCGAAACGTGCGAGTGCCGGATCTGCATATCGGGGTGGTCACTGCCCCCGAGATCTCGTGGGCAAGGGCTGCCGCACGCGGGCGTGGACTGGGCAGTACCGTGATCCATTCGCTGCAAGAACATACCGCGTGTACCGAGGCATTCGAGCGAGCGGCTGCCGCGCATGGATGGGTGTTATGCCTTAATGAAGGGACGATCGAGGAGGCGACGAGGCAGGTGGTTGCTGAGATCTATGGCGTATTGCGGTGATTGTTAGTTGAGAGGTGAGCCGGGATGGGTACCGGCCACTCTCGTCAAAGGCCTGTCAGGCAATCGGGATCAATGGATCCGCCGCCGCCCACGCCGCTTCACGGTTGGCAGCCGGAGGGTAGATCCACACCGTATTGATTTGGGTCTTGAGCGATTTGCCTTCCTGGCGAGTCAACTTGACCTGGCGATCCCAACCCTCGGTGTACACCGCGCCCCAGCCGCCCAGGTCCAGGCAGGTTACGTACTTGGGCTGGCTGTAGGGTGTCGGATCCACCCCCAGAACCTGCGCGGCGACATTATTGCCGGCGTAACGGCCCAGCATGATCGCATGCTGGCAGGTCATCAGCGCGTGGTTGCCCAGCGCGTCGGTGGCGGCGTAAGCCACATCGCCGGTGGCGAAGACATCGGGTTGGCCGATGACTTTGAGGTTTGCATCCACGTGCAGGCGCCCGAGCGCATCACGCTCACCGGGGATCTGTTCGGTCAGCGAGCTGGCGCGCACGCCGGTGGTCCAGATCACGGTACTGGCTTCCAGATGCTGGCCATTGTCCAGGGTGACGCCATTTTCATCGACGGCAACCACCGAGGATTTCAACTGCCACTTCACACCCAGCTCCGCGCTGGCCTCGGCGATTGACTGGCCGATTTCGGCGCCCATCGACGCACCGATTGCTTCGCTGCGGTCGACGATGATCACCTCGATATCCGCGTTTTCACCCAGGATGGCGCGCAGGCGTGCGGGCATTTCGGTTGCCGTTTCAATGCCGGTGAAGCCGCCGCCAGCCACAACCACCGTGTTGCGGCCTTTGCTGTAGGGGCGGTCTGCCAGCGCTTTGAGGTGGTTCTCCAGACGCACGGCTTGCTCTATCTGGTCGACATCAAATGCGTGCTGCGCCACACCCGGTGTGCCTGGCATGGCGAGCCGGCTGCCGGTGGCCAGCACCAGCTTGTCGTAGTTGAGCGCTTGCCGATTGCCGGAGGCATCCAGGTAGGCGACGTGTTTTTGTTCGACGTCGATCGTCTCGGCCGCGCCTTTGACGAAGGTCACGCCTACCGCGTCGAACAGCTCGCCAATCGGCGCGAACAGCTGGTGAGCATCCGGTTCGTAAAAGCGCGGACGGATGCGCAGCTCGGCTTGCGGGGCCAATACGGTTACGTCGATGTCATTGCGGTCATGGATGTCGAACAGGCGCGTCGCGCTCAGTGCCGTCCACAGTCCGCCGAAACCCGCGCCAATAATCAGAATGTGCTGCTTCATTTTTTTACCTTGAGGGTGAGGTGATGGGTGGCTCGATAACGGCGACTATATTTGTCGTAGTTAATCCGTGCAAGGTTATTTTTTGCGAGGTTGTGCTTTAAACGGCGCGGGAAAAGTCTCCAAAGCCTTACGAAATGGGGCTCTTGGCATAGCGGTCTGGTGTCTGTAAAACAGTGGTTTAACGCGTTGTGAGCTGGATTGCCCCACGGTTTTCTGTTAGGTTGTGCGACTAATTAAGTCGGAGATTGGCATGTCTCTTTACAGCGCAGGCGTTGAATACGGCATTCATTGCCTGATTTTCCTGGTGGGCGATGGCGGCGAAAGCCGAGAGGCCAGCGTGCGCGACCTCGCAGAGTTGCAAGGTGTGCCCCTGGATTACCTCGGGAAGATTTTCACCAAGCTGGCCAAGGCCAAACTGGTCGTGGCCACCGAAGGCGTACGCGGCGGCTTCAAGCTGTCCAGGCCGTCTGACGAAATCAGCCTTCTCGATATCGTCAACGCAATCGACGGCCACAAACTCATCTTCAATTGCCGCGAGATCCGCGGTCGCTGTGCGTTGTTTGAGGGTGCGCCACCGGCGTGGGCGCTGGAGGGTCATTGCTCAGTCCATGCGGCCATGATGACGGCGCAGAAGCGCATGGAAGACGCGCTGGCCCAACAGACCATTCTTGATCTTGCGCGGAAGGTTGGGCGCAAGTCGCCAGCGGAGTTTGGTGCTCAGGTTGGGGGGTGGATTAATGATCGTAGGGAGAAGAAGGGGAGTGGGCAAGGGATGGATGATCGGGTGATTCGGGTGATTGATGTTTTGGAGTGATTGTGTAGCTGTGAGGTCACCATTCGCCCAGACTATATGACTGTAGTTATTAAATATTCTCGAGCGGGGAAGGCGAAATCAGAAGGGACATCCAACTATTAACGTAAATGCAGGGCAGCCGTTTTTGGCCGCCCTGCATACATTATCCCCAGCGACGGCTTTTGCGAAAACGGCGCTGCGTTGTTTTCCCAGTCTGGGAACTGCCCTTGCAGATCATGCACACTCGGCCGAAGCCGCCAGCACCACCGCCTAGTGCCGGATCGTAATAATCCGTCTTTTCCCTAATTTGGCCGCATTTCGAGCACGGTTTGAGCTCTTTGTTCGCCAGGCCTTGAGCCTGAGACTGAATATGGTTGACCGCCTCTGAAATCTGCTCACCCACTGCAATTTCCACTAACTGGTACAGGCGATCTGAAATAGTTACGACAGGGTCGTCGCCCAAGTTGAAGCGATTGATACGTAGGAATCGGTAGCCGTAGCTCTCCAGCGTGAGTTGGCGCTCAACATCGGCCTCATTCAGGTAGCGCTCGTGATTGCCCACATGAACGTGTTTGCCCTTGGCAAAGTGATAATCGAAGCCATCGTATTCGATCACGATCTGGATGGGGCCCTTGCTCGACTGGTACGTCACCAGAAAATCAACGCGCCATTTTGGATGCTCGTAGGTCGGGTCGAGTTGCTTGAGATAAGTTCCGATCTCGAACTGAGCAAAGACATCGATGGCGTCGATATTCGACTGATAGAAACTGGTCTTGCGAAACCACTCCAGAACCTTTGCTTCCATCGGGCTGGACTGATCGGTGTCTTCGGCAGAAGGTAGTCTATTGGCGTTCTCAAGAATGTTCGCATAGTGGTTAAGCGCTTGTCCGATGGCGCCGCGAAACTCATTGAGTGGCTTGGAGTGAACGAACCAAATCATTTCCTGAGCGCGGCTAAAACCGACGTTGAGACGCTGAACCTTCAGTTTTTGCTCTACTGCCTGTTCTGCGTCACTCAGTTCAACCGGGAAGATATAGTTGAGCGCATCCTCATCAGCCGTGGCTACCATCGAGTAGAAAATGATGTGCCGTTCCTCTCCCTGGCAGCTGTCGAAGGTCATAACCTTCAACCGCAACAGACGTTCGAAGTCTGCTCCGCGGGGGTGATTGAACAGCTTCTTGGACAATAGGGTCTGCTGCTCACGGAAGGGCGAGATAATGCCTACGGTCGGTGGCGCTTCCTCATCAATCAGCTCAAGAAGGCGGTCAAGAATGAACTCCGCCTCCGCTTCATTGGTACCTCGCGTCACTCGCTTGTCTGTCGTATCGACTATGTCAAATCGGATGACTTCGTCGACCGGGATGCCACGGATTTTTATAGCCTGCAATTGGTGCCCATAAAACGTGCCCGAGGAGTATCCGATTAGCTCCTGGTAAGAGCGAAAGTGCTTGCGCAGCATGACTGAGTAAGAAGCCGCGTGATTGCAGAACTCCAGAATGGAACGCTTAACGTCGAACATGGACAGCCGCTGCAGTGCGTCGGCGGCGCCGCTGACGTGGGAGGTGAAATAGTTTTTCAGCTCATTGCGATACTTGTCATTCTGCTCAATGCTGGCGTTCGCCGATTTCACGTTTGAAAATTGTTTGTCATCACCCAGCACAACGACCTTCTTTGCGCGCAGTAGCGCCGGTAATGCTTGCGCGACCGAAACCTGCGAGGCCTCGTCGATGACCACCACGTCGAACATGTCAGGGGCCAATGGCATGTATTCGCCAAACTCACGAATACTGGCGATGATGACCGGGAAGCTCTCGCGTACGTGTGTGAACTTGTCTTCTGGAAATTTTTGTCGGTTAGCGATTACGCCAGCTAGCGCCCGTGCGTCTGAGCGGTAATTCTCCATGAAACTCAGCAGACGCGTGTCTACGTGCGCGTTCATGACCGAGGTGTTGAGGCGCTCAAGCTGGGTCTTGGTGCCGGCATAATCATACTGAGGCGCCGATGTGAAGGCTTCCCGAGTGCGCAGCCAGCCGTGCAGGAACCGAACGGACAGGGGCCAGAGACGGGCATCGTCCTTTGGTTGTTCAAGCAGTACATCCACGATTTTGCTATCGATACGACGCAGAATGGCCATGGCTTTTGCCGCATTGCCTGCGTTGAGTTTTGGCGTTTTTCCTCGGGCAAGCAGCCGATAGCAGCCCTCAAATTCGTCTTCTAGATCTTCGCTCTGCAGCTTCAGTCGGAGCTTATTGGCCACATCAACGAGGTTGGACAACATTGCTTGCCGATGCTTGAGCTGCAAGGGGCTGCTGACGGGTAGGGCATTAAGCTGACGTTCAACATCGCGCACCTGTGCGCCACGGAATAGGTAACCGAACAGAGGCATTTTCAGTTGACCATAGCTGACTAGAAGTCCGCCAAGCGCACGCAGCTGGGAGGGTGACATCGACTCGAACAGATCCCATGGGGCGTCAGAATGTTCCTGAGCGAAGGCTACCAGTAATGCATCCCTGCGCGTTCTGTTCGAAAGGCTTTGTGGGTTAAAGTCTCCTTCCGAGAAGACCTCAAGCAGATACTGCTCCACGCCCGTTAGATGCTCGGTGATGCCCTCGAGCTCTGAAATCAGATTGGCTCCACTTGCGCGTTTCAATACTTCCAGTACTGACGGGGCAAGCTCAGCGAGTTCGGTTTCGTCTTTGAGCATTGCTTGTACGCTGGTCATTTCGATGGCGCCTAATGTCGCCACAGTCAGCTTGATCTGTTCCTTGAGGTTCTCCGAGCGACTTTTTCGCTCCTCTTCGAGCCGGGGCTGATTCGCCTTCATTGCCTTGGCGTAGGCCCCGATCTGGGTTACCGCCTGATTCGAGGTCAGTTTGCGGAAGTTATGGGCTTGCTGGCCGAGACGCAGTATCGGATTCGGGAAATCGCTATCGTGGCGGACGCGTGACATGGCTTCCGATAGTTTGTCGTAGACCACATCCAGCGCTTCAGTCTTATCCGACAACACCAGGCAGGAGCGCTGGTTAAAGGCGCAGTCGGCGGCGATTGCTGTGATCGTATGGCTCTTGCCGGTACCTGGAGGGCCTGAGACTACAACGATCTTGCCTTCTGGCTGTCGCACGGCAATCAATACTTTGCGTTGCTCTTCATTGAGCGGGATCGGTGAGTCGAAGACCATTCGGTCCACCATCGGAAGCGCGTCCCAGGTGGTCTCCACGGCCGCAGCGATGGACTTTGGGTTCTCGCGCAATACCCCACCTACGATGCCCTCGAACAGTTCAACCACGGCCGATCCGCCATGCTTCAGTGCCTCGAGGATTTCTTCGTAGTCGTTGAGTAATGCCTCGTCCGAACGTTCATACGCAGCCAGGGACAGTGAGCTGGAAAGTCCGACCGCAACTGTCGAGGCGTCGGAATCAGTGGAGGAGAGGTTGATCTTGCCGCCAAGATCCATAGCATTGGCTACACGCTGGAACAAGGCGCGAGCCTCTTCGTATATGGACTGATCGGGTTTGATGTAATGAATTCGTTCGGGGATCGGAGAAACCCATGCGCGCTCAAGCCCAGCAGCCAACTCCTGCAGAACGAAGTCGATAGCCTTGCGGTTGGTATAAAGTTGGTTAAGCAGCTTTAACTTATAGCCGGCCCCTTTTTCCTCCCTCTGTACCTCAATGGGAAGAAAGAAGAGTGGGTATTGGTTTCCACCGTACTTCACTGCACCGATGTATAGGTAGAGCTGCATCCCGTCGCTGGTGGCAACATACGTTTCAAGATCGCGGAATTCGTGGTAAGCGTCAGCCGCCACAAATCCTTCAAAGAACGCCATCAGAGCCTGTCGAGTTCCTTCCAGAGTCAAGAACTGTGGGATCGCCTCTTTGAGCGGGGCTGAGTCCTGAGTGGCGAGCAGCTTGGCCAACAGCTCTGGGAGGATTCGGGATAGGTCGCCGCAGACTCTATCAACGAGGTCCTTTTCTGCAGCGAATAACGAGTCCATTACCCAGTACGCCTGATTGCGCAGTGGACCATCCAAATGTGCAATCAGGGGCTTGATGACGTGCTCGGCGACTTTGTTGCCCAAGTGGTTTTGGACTGACTCTACCCATAACTCCGGGTCTTCTATCGCTTTTGCGTAGGACTCTGCGGCGAGTTCCTCCACCGAAGTATGAACGGTTTGTAGGGATGAGGCAGGGATTGCGTTTACTTGTTCGTGGATAACTTTACGAAGCACATCACTGATCGGGCGCGTATAACGCCGTGGGTCGATCGTCAGTGACAGGTCCTCGCTGGATGGACGCCCCAAAAGATTCCATAGATCGCGATCCAAGGAGGGGTAGGGTGAGGTGCGCATCCCCGATCTGAATCCGGTGTCAGTGGTCAGCACTATTCGGCGGCGCGGAGCTTGTTGACGCTTGAAATCCGAGTCTAAAAAATCGCGGAAGTATTGACTGATACGCGTGGCGACTGGCCGAAGTTGCTGCTCCAGAGCTTCCATTAGATTCCCTTAAAAACGAACGCTGGACTTCGCTGCTCGAAAACCCGTGACATCGGTATCGAGAGCAAGCCAAAAAAAATGACAATGAGATGGTGTCACAATACTGGCTCTGGCTCGACCGCGGCAACACACTTACGTTTCAGTACCGCCCGAAAGTGGCTGGGCGGCTCATAATGTCGGGGAGATAATTGCAAGCCGCGAGGTGCATCAGAGGTCGTTTCGGTTGATTTCGCGGTTGGAGTAATGAGAGAGGGGATGTTAGAAGCGGCTTGGTCGAATCAGTGGTTTAACGCGTTCATGAACGTATCCGGCGCAACATACAATTTAACATAATATACATTATGCGTAATTCTGTATTGCGTAATCAGAGGCAGTGCCCGTCAGATTTCAACAGGCAAAACCCCCATCTCCCTCAAACCTGAGCAAACCCGCCATCAACAAACATTTCACTGCCCGTCATGAAGCTGCTCTCATCCGATGCCAGGAACAACGCCGCCGCCGCAACTTCTTCCGGCTTGCCAATGCGGTTCAACGGAACCTGCGCGGTCATGTCGTCAATAATCGCTTCCTTCTGACCTGTGCCTGAAAGCGCCAGGTCCAAGCCTGGTGTCGAGATTGGCCCTGGCGACAGCACGTTGACGCGAATGCCCGTGCCTTTCAGGTCCAGCGCCCAGCTCCTGGCAAAATTACGCAGCGCCGCTTTTGTCGCGCTGTACACACTGAATGCTGGTGTACCCATGGTTCCCGTGGTCGATCCGGTCAGGATCACCGAGCTGCCGGCGCTCATCAGTGGCAAGGCTTTTTGTACGGTGAATAGCGTGCCTTTGACGTTGATGCCGAAGGTTCGGTCAAACGACTCTTCTGTGATCGCGCCGATCGGCTGGAAATCCCCCAGGCCGGCGTTGGCAAACAGCACATCAACTCGGCCCTTGGCGGCTTTGACTTGCGTAAACACGCGATCAAGGTCGTCCAGTTTTGAAATGTCGCCTTGTATGGCAATGGCTTCAGGGCCGATCAGTTGCAGCGCTTTGTCCAGCTCCTCTTGCCGGCGTCCTACAATGACGACTTGAGCGCCTTCCGCCGCAAAACGGATGGCGGTTGCCAGGCCGATGCCGCTGTTGCCGCCGGTGATGACTGCGATTTTTCCGTTGAGCCTGCTCATGGTGAACTCCAAAGAATAAGGTTGAGGCCCAACTGTAGATCTGCGCTATTTTTTTGAATAGTATGCACCTTTTAGTAAGTACCCTATGTGGAGCCTTCTAGATCATGGCCAATAACTCATTCAATTGCGGGCTCGAAGCCGCCCTGGCGGTGATTGGCGGCAAATGGAAGCCCCTGGTGCTGTTCAACCTGGCGCAAAATGTTCATCGATACGGTGAATTAAGACGCGCGATTGGCGGCGTGACCGATAAGGTGCTGATCCAGCAACTCAAGGAATTGGAGCGCGACGAGATCATCTCTCGCGTGGATTTCCAGGAAATACCGCCCAAGGTCGAGTACTCGCTGACCCCTTTCGGGCATTCCCTGGCAACGGCGCTGGGGGCGCTTTGCCAATGGGGAACGGAGCATATGCAAACCGTTGAACGCATCGCTGAACGACGTACTGCCGCCCTCTCCCAGCCTTGAGCCCCCTGCCCTGATAGCCAACTCAACTAAATGACTATTTAGTTGAGTTAACGGCTGTGTCTCTCCACGGCGCTATCAACTTCACACCCGACACATCACTTTTTCTAGATGTCAGCCTACAAACATATGGATTTTTCCAAATGTTTGCGCCTTTTAAGCTCTCCTCACTCCTCCCCGTGATGGAGCAAGCGTCGTCGGTACGCCCTGATCACAAGGGCGATCCTAAAAATAATGTGTCTGCCGACCCAAGGAATACCTATGTCCTCTCATTTGTCTGAACGGCAAAACGCCGATGAGCGCCTGTTGCACAGCCATGGCTATGACCAGCAACTGCATCGGGGGCTCTCGCTGTGGTCGTCGTTTTCCGTGGGGTTCGCCACGGTCTCCCCTGTGGTGGGCATCTATTCTGTGATGTCCCTGGGCGCCATGAATGCCGGCCCTGCCTGGGTCTGGATCGTGCCGCTGTGCCTGGCCCTGCAACTGTTGGTGGCCCTGGTGTATGCCGAGCTTGCTTCGCAATATCCCCTCGCAGGCGGTTGCTACCAGTGGGTCAAGCGCCTGGCAGGTGATCGTTGGGCCTGGTTTACCGGGTTCATGTACTTGGCGTCTGCGCTGGCGTCCCTGACCACGGTGGCCTACCTGGGTGGTTTCTGGTTGTGGTTGTTCTTTACCGGCGAGCCGCCTTCGGCCAATGCCCAGGTGTTCTGCGGCGCGATTTTGCTGTTGGTCGGCCTCGGCGTGAACCTGTTCGGGATCAACCCGCTCAAGTACTTCGTCAATGCCGGAATCGTCGCCGAGGCCATCGCTTCAATTGGCATTGGCGTGCTGTTGCTGTTGTTCTTTCGCAACCATTCGTTTTCTTTGTTGCTGGAAGGCATCACGCCTGGTCCGGCAAGCGAGGGCTCCTACGTGTCTGGTTTCCTGACGGCCATGGCCGTGGGCGGTTGGGCGTTCCTGGGGTTTGACGCCTGCTCCCAAGTCTCCGAAGAGACCGCCGATGCCCGCACTTCGACGCCACGCGCCATCCTGCGTTCGATGATCCTGGTGGGCCTGACCGTCATGCTCACCGCCTTTGCCGTGACGCTGTCCTACACCACCACCGACGCGATGGTGTCCGGCCAGGTCATCGACCCTGTCACACCTGCCGTGGTCGATGCCTTCGGTGCCTGGGCCGAACGTCCCTTCGTGGCGGTGGTGCTGGTGGCTTTTATCGCCTGCGTGGTGTCGGTTCAAACCTATATCGGTCGCGCCGTGTTCGGCATGGCCCGGGATGAAATCCTGCCGGGGTCGGCGCTGTTGCGCCGGGTTGACGCACGCAAGGTGCCCTTCGCCGCCATGGTGTTCAGCACGTTGTTTGCCAGCTTCGGCCTGGCCCTGGGCTTGAATGCCACCGCCGTCGGTACCTTGATCGCGTTCGGCAGTGGCGGCTTTTTCTTTGTCTTCCTGATCGTGGTGAGCTGCGCCCTGCTCGCCCGCCTCAACGGCACCTGGAAAGCCGAACCAGGCACCTTCAGCCTCGGCCCCTGGGGCATGCCGGTCAACGTCGCAGCGTTTATCTGGCTGGTGTTCGAAAGCATCAACGTCGCCTGGCCCCGGGCAGCGTTGGCGCCGCCCGATGCGCCGTGGTTCCAGGTCTGGGCAGTGATCCTGGTGTTTTCGGTACTCGCGCTGCTGGGTCTGATCTACCTGTTCTGGGCCAAGCCCAATCAACGCCTCGCCAGCCCTGCGCTGCGCACACATTAACCTGGACTCGGAGCTTCAGATGCCTGCCCTTCATTATTGGAATTACCCCACGGACATCTTCTGCGGCCCTGGCGCACTGGAGATCCTGGTGCAACGCTGCCAGTTGCTGGACATGCGCAACCCCCTGCTGGTCACCGACCCCGGCATGTTGGCCCTGGAACCACTGGCGCTGCTCAAGGCTCAGTTGAGCCAGGCGGACATTCCCTTTGCGGTCTTCAGTGACATCCACAGCAACCCAACGATGTGCGACGCGGCCCGAGGCGTCTCAGCCTTCCAGGCCGGTGGCCACGACTCGTTGATCGCCCTGGGTGGCGGCAGTGCCATGGACGCGGCCAAGGGCATCAGCCTGGCCGCCGTCGACCGCCATGGCCTGGAGCGTTTCGAATGGTCCCAGGTGGTCAGCCGCTACCCGAGCCTGGCGGACTTTCCCCGGCTTGGCCTGCCCAAGCTGATCGCACTGCCTACCACTGCCGGCACCGGCTCTGAACTGGGCCGCGAAGCCGTGCTGACCTTGAGCGAGCACACCATCAAACAGGTGATCAGCCATCCCGAGTTGTTGCCGGCCACCGTCATCCTCGACCCAGTGCTCACCCGTGGCCTGCCGCCGGCACTCACGGCCGCCACCGGCATGGACGCCCTCACCCACCACATCGAGGCCTTTTGCTCGCCGCTGTACCACCCGATGTCGTCCGGCGTTGCCGTCGAAGGCGTGCGCCTGGTGCAACAGCACCTGCTCGCGGCCCATGCCGATGGCCAAGACCTGGTTGCACGCGAAGGCATGCTGGTGGCGTCCGCCATGGCCGCCGTGGCGTTCCAGAAAGGCCTGGGCGGCGTGCATGCCCTCGCCCACCCGCTCGGCGCGCGGTTTCACAAGCACCATGGTCTGTTGAATGCGATCCTGCTGCCTTACGTGCTGGTCGCCAACCGCGAGGCCATCAGCACCGACATCGCCCGACTGGCCCGTTACCTGGAGTTGCCGCAGCCTGATTTCGAAGGTTTCGTGGCATGGGTGCTGGACTTGCGCCAACGCCTGGGCATTCCGCATACGTTGAGTGAGATCGGCCTGGACGCCGACGTCGCCGAGTGGGTCGGTGCACAAGCCCTGGCAGACACTTCGTCCTCGGACACCAATGCCCGTCCTCTCGATGCGCAGGCCTACAGCCAGGTCTATCGCCACGCGGTCTACGGCGAACTACCCGCGGTGTTCCTGCAGTAAATCCTCGATAAACGCCCGCACGGCTTCGCTTTGCGGGTGCCCCACGTGGGTGATCATGCTGTGTTGCACGGCGTAATGCAGGGTTTCGGGGTGCAGCGCACGCATATGCCCACTGGCGATCCACGGGGCGGCGTAATGGGCTGGCAGGTAACCCAGGTGTGTCCCGGCCATCACGCCATGGGCCACGGCTTCCATATGGTACGCGGTGGCGGACGCGCGCTTGGGCACCACCGGCAGCACCTGGTCGGCGGGCAGAAAACCGTGCTTGATCCAGTCACACGCCTCCAACTGTTCAAGGCTGGGGGCCGCGACGCTGAACAGCGGGTGCTTGCTCCCACAGAAGATCCCGATGGCTTCGCTATACAGCGGTTGATAGGCCAAGGTGGGCAGCGGCCGACTGAAGTAGGAGATGGCCATGTCCAACTGCCCATCGATCACCGCCAGTTCCAGCTCCGTGGGCGAGTTG
The DNA here is from genome assembly GCF_054058375.1 of Pseudomonas sp. TE24901. NCBI lineage: Bacteria > Pseudomonadati > Pseudomonadota > Gammaproteobacteria > Pseudomonadales > Pseudomonadaceae > Pseudomonas > Pseudomonas sp. TE24901. The sequence continues at coordinate 251,539 of NZ_JBSSAF010000005.1, read as the reverse complement.
ACGAAAATATGCAGGTGCATGTCGTGCTCGCGCTGGTAAAAGCGCGCGATGGCCGCATCGATGCGCGCCGTGGGCAAAGTGGCGATATTATCGGCCAAGCCCAGGTACAGGTCTCCCACCAGGCGCCCGGCCAAGTCCTGGGCCTCGTCACGAAACGCATCCACCGCACCGAACAAGGCGGTTGACGCCTTGAGGATGCGCTGGCCTTTTTCCGTCAGGCGGAACCCACCCTTGCCACGCTCGCAAATCCGATAACCCAGGCGCTTTTCCAGCCCGGAAATATGCGTGCTGATGTTCGACTGGCTCATGTTCAGTTCGGCCTGGGCCGCCGTGAACCCGCCGCATCGGACCACCACGGCAAAAATGCGCAGCAGCCGCAGATCCATGTCCGTCACGTTTCTGAGCACTGCAATGTCCCGGCTGGCGGCAAATGAAGGGGCTCATTCAACGTCAGGGGCGCACCCACGTCAATGGCGCTTGTATGCACCCGGTACGCCCCCTAAGCTGGCACTCTTTTTTGTCGCCCTGCCCCGGATATCCCATGTCTCGAAGCATCGCCCACCTCGCCCTGCTCCTGGGGTTGATCACCGCCATCGGCCCGTTCGCCATCGACAGCTACCTCCCTGCCCTGCCCACCCTGGGCGCCAGCCTGCAGGCTTCGCCGGCCGCCGTGCAGATGAGCCTTACCGTGTTCTTCATGGTCATCGGCGTGTGCCAGTTGTTCTACGGGCCGATCAGCGATGTGTTCGGGCGCAAGCTGCCGATTTATGCGGGGCTGGTGATTTTTACCGTGGCCAGTGTCGGCTGTGCATTGGCACCCAACATTGAAGTGTTGATCGGTTTTCGCGCCTTGCAGGCCTTCGGCGCGTGTGCCGGGATGGTGATTCCCCGGGCGATCGTGCGCGACCTGTACACCGGCCATGAAGCCGCGCGCCTGATGGCGTTGCTGATGCTGGTGATGAGCGTGTCGCCGATCCTCGCGCCGTTGGCCGGCAGCGTGGTGATTTCGTTGTGGAGTTGGCGTGAAGTGTTTGTGGCGCTGGCTGTCGTGGCGGTGCTGTGCCTGGTCATGACCGCCGTGCAGTTACCCGAAACCCACCCGGCCGAGCGGCGCCTGGGCAAGACCCTCGGCTCGGCCATCGGCAGCTACGGCGCATTGCTGCGCGACCCGGTGTTTATCGGGCTGGCAGTGGTCAGCGGGTTTGGCCTGGCCACTTTCTTTGTGTTCATCGGCAGCGCGCCGTTCGTGTACATCGAGTACTACGGCCTGACGCCCACCCAGTTCAGCCTGTGCTTCGCCCTCAACGCCGCGTCATTCTTCGCCATGAGCCAACTTACCGCGCGCCTGAGCGCGCGCTTTGGCCTGGCGCGGGTGATCCGCAGTTCGGTGATGGCCGTGGCGGCGGTGATGGCGGTGTTGGCTGTCACCCTGGTGTGGGGCAACAGCCTGGCCGTGATGATGACACTGCTGTTCATCGGTTTCGGTTTTCTCGGCCTGCTGTTGCCGGCAGCCGGCGTGTTGTCCCTGGAGGATCACGGTGCGGTAGCTGGCTCGGCGTCGGCCCTGCTGGGCGCGATCCAGATGATCACGGCGGCGGCGTGCATGAGTGTGGTTGGCGTGTTTGCCGACCACACCCCGGCACCGATGGTGGTGGGCATTGCGCTGTGTGCCCTGGCGGCGATGCTGGTTACGCTGTGGACCTTGCGCCGTCTGCCAGCGCATCTGGCGTCCAATGCCCCGCACGTACCGCCAGCCAAGTGAGAAACACGTGGGCCGGCATCGGCCGGGCGATCACGTAACCCTGGACTTCATGGCAACCAAAGCTGGCCAGCAGCGTGCACACCTGCCGGTCTTCGACCCCTTCGGCCACCAGCCGCAGGTTCATGATCAGGCCCAGTTGAATAATGGCCCGCACGATTTCCTGTTGCTCGGGCTGGTGTAACTGGGTGATGAACGAGCGGTCGATCTTCAGTTCGTCCACCGGTAGCCGAGACAAGTAAGCCAGCGATGAATAGCCGGTGCCAAAGTCGTCGATCGCCAGCGAGAACCCCAACTGGCGCAACTGGGTCAGCGTCACCAACGCTTGCTCAGGGTTGCGCATGGCGCTGGACTCGGTGATCTCCAGGCACAACTGCGCCGCATCGGCGCCGGTCTGGGCCAGCAAGGCCTGGACCTGAGTCGGGAACGTCGGCGACTCCAAATCCTGCACACTCAAGTTGACGCTGATGCGCAGGTCACATGCCCGGCTCAACTGCATGCACTCGCGCAACAGCCACAGGCTCAGGGCGCAGATCCGACCGTTGTCCTCGATGATCGGCAGGAACACACCCGGAGCAATCAGGCCCAGGCGCGGGTGTTCCCAGCGCACCAACGCTTCTGCTGCGCCGATATGCCCGTCGCTCAAACGCGCCTTGGGCTGCAGGAATACGCGCAATTCACCGGCCTCGATGGCTTGGTCGAAATCATCCAGCAACGCCATCGACTGCAAACGCCGCTGCTCCAGTTCCGGGTCATAGAACACATGGCTCACCGCCTGGTGACGGGCGGCATCCAGCGCCACTTCGGCGTAACACAACAAGTCCTGCACACTGCGCCCGTGGATCGGGTAGCGCGCCAACCCCAGGCGTGCCTTGACCATCACCGCGTGCTGGCCGCCGAGCCTGAACGGTTTGTCCAAGGTGCGCGCCAGCCGCGCCAGGCAGATGTCCTGGTCGCAGCGCAGCAGCAAGGCAAAGCCGTCCGACGGCAGCCGTGCCAGCAACTCCCCCTCCCCCAGCACCGCGGCCAGCCTTCTTGCCACGCCTTGCAGCAGCAGGTTGCCATCGCCGTAGCCGTAGAGCGCGTTGATGCGCTTGACGTCGCAGATGTCGAAGATCGCCACGGTCAGCCCCGACAGCGGCCTATGGCCGGCAGCGATGGCCCGGTTGACGTCCATGATGAACCGCGTGCGGTTGGGTAGCCCGGTCAGCGGGTCTTCAAACGCCAACTCGGAGATGCGCAACTCGCGGCTGGCAATCACCAGCAAGCCCAACACAAAGGTGGTCAAGCCGATGCCGAGGAACAGCAACAGGCACGCGCGGCGTTCGGCCTTGATCGCCTCCAGGCTGACGTCCGCGCCCAGCACCAATTGACTGCCGTGCGGCCCTCTGATGGGCAGGAAGAGCGAGCGAAAATCGCCGAACTGGTCGCTGTATTCCACAAACCGGCTGCGGCGTTGTGCAAACACTTCGTCAAGTTCCGGCGGCGCGCTGTCGTAGTGGCCCAAATGCTGGCCGTAGCGCCCGCTGGCGATCTCGGCGGTATTGGCCGAGTCCATCACGAACAGCGTGTGGCCCCCGCGCTGGGTGAGCACGTAGATCGAATCCACCCCGGCTTTTTTGGCGTAGCCGTCCAGGCGCTGCAACATCGCCTGGTAGCGTGGCTCATCGAACGGTCCGTCACCCAGCAGTTCGCCCAGGTAGTCATCGCCGATCACCACCGGCAGCGCCTGCACAATGGCGCTCAGGCGCGTACCCAGCAGCGCGTCATCGGCCGCGGCCTTGAAGCGATAACCGCTGACGGTAAACAACAGGGTCACCAGCAGGTGAATCAGCACAAAACTGAGGGACACCTTGCCCAACCGGGACAAGGCACGCAGCCGATGCCTGCGCACGGGTGCATCGTCGGGCAACAGCCAGCTGCGGTGTTCGAGCGCCTCTGCCATGGGTTACACCTTGAACCGCTTGACCAGGTTCTGCAGTTCGCCGCCCAACTGGGCCAGGTCGGCGCTGGAATCGGCCATCTCGGCGCTGGCCTGCGCCGACTGGTCGGCCACTTCGCGCACGGTCATGACGCTGCGTTGGATGGTGTCTGCCACGCTGGCCTGCTCTTCCGCCGCCGTGGCGATCAACAGGCTCATGAGCTGGATACCCGCCACTTGGCGGGTAATGGTCGCCAGTGCTTCACCGGTGTCGCGCACGCCGATCACCGTAGACTGGGTCTGCACCACGCTGGCCTGCATGCGCCGCGAGCTTTCCTCGGCAATGCGTTGCAGCCCGGCAATCAGGTTCTCGATTTCTTCGGAGGATTGCTGGGTGCGTTTGGCCAGGCTGCGTACCTCGTCGGCGACCACGGCAAAACCGCGGCCCGCCTCCCCTGCCCTGGCCGCTTCGATGGCCGCGTTGAGCGCCAGCAGGTTGGTTTGCCCGGCCACCGTCTTGATCACATCCAGCACGCCGCCAATGCGCTCGCTCTCTTTATACAGACGGGTCATCGACTCGGCCGACATACCCACGTCCCGCGCCAGGGTTTCAATCTGCTCCACGGCCTGCTGTGACACCTGCAAGGCGCTGCTGGCCTGGGTGTCGGCCTCCTTGGCAGCCTGGGCGGCCTGTTCGGAATGGCGTGCCACTTCCAGCACGGTGGTGGTCATCCCGGCCATGGCGGTCGCCACCTGGTCAGTCTCGGTCTTCTGGCTATGGATGCCCGCGCGGGTTTGCACGGTGATTGCGGCAAACTGGCTGGCGGATGCGGCCAGGCGATGGGAACTGCCGCCGATCAGCGCCATCACGTCGCGCAGGCGGTGGCTCATGTGGTTGATCGAACGCAGCAACTGGCCCAGTTCGTCGGCACGCTCGCTGTGCAGTTCCACGGTCAGGTCGCCATTGGCGATACGTTCGGCCGCCTCAAGGGTCTGTTGCAATGGCGCGACAATCTGCCGGCCAATGCGCCACGCGAGCAACCCGCCGAACAGCAAGGCCAGTAACGTCAGCGAGCCGAGCACGATCACCACCGCTTCGACACGGCGCTTGGCCCGCACCGCTTCAACGTCGTAGAGCACATTGATTTCATCTTGCAGGGCAGCTAGATCGGCATTCAACTTGAGCACCGTGGGGCCTGCATTGACGCCGACTTCCACCGCATCATGGGCTTTCATGTAAGCGCGCAGCTTGTCATCCAGGCGGCGGATCTTGGTCAGGTCTTCCTGGGGCCACTGCCCGGCGTGCACGTCGGCGACGATCCCGGCGAGCAGCTTTTCCATCTGCCCGAGGCTGGCATCGTGTCGGGTCAATTGGGTGGCGTCTGCGGTCAAGGCATACACAAAGTTGGCGTCACGGGAGAATACGGTCTGGTCGAACAGATTGCCCAGCCGGTTGATGCGCTTGAGCGATTGGCCGTCGCTGCGCAAGGCGTACAACCCCGTCAGTGCCAGCAGCACCGCAAATGCCAAAAGCAAACCAAAGCCCAAGCCCAGCTTGCGGCGCACAGTCAGATGTTCCAGGGCAAATCCACGCGACATAAGTAACAACCTCGTTGCTCCCGTTTGCTCGGCGCGCAGAAACGCCGACGCCTCGCAGGTGTGCGATAGCGTCTGGGGGCAGATTTAAGTTAATGGAGCACTTTGCTCGATAAACAACCAGGCTGTTACTTGGCGATGAGTCAAAATGCCATCGCACAATATCATTGGCTGAACAAAGAATAAACGAAACATGAAAAATCCAAATATGGAGGAGTGAAATCCATATTTAGGTATTTATTATTAGTCGCTCAAACCGTACTATCGCGACCCCTGAAACTTCATTGATTACAACTAATTCCGCTATAGCGTACTGCTTGGCGTCTTACGTATTTCGCTCACCTGAGCGCCTAGGGTCGTTATGCTGGATGATGTGGCTATCTTCGTTCAAATCGTGCGCAGCGGCAGCCTTGCGCTGGCCAGTAAAAAACTGGACATGCCCGCCAATACACTGGGGCGCCGCCTGGCCAGCCTGGAGCAGATGATGGGCACGCCGCTATTGTTCCGCTCTACCCGCGCCCTGCGCTGCACCGCAGCCGGCGAGCGGTTATACCAGCACAGTTGCACTAATATCGACGCCCTTCATGCCGCGATAGAATCCATCAAACACATGGACGGCGAACCCCGTGGCAAAGTTAGGGTGCATGTGTCCACCAGTTTCTTTGAATACTCCGACACTAACTTCTTGCAAGTCTTTCTCGACAAGTACCCGGTGATCGAACTGGAGCTGATCGTCTCGGATATAGAACCCAACTTGACTGAAGAAGGTATCGATCTACTGCTGCGCGTGGGTAAACCGAAAAAAACCAGTTATGTCATACACAAGTTGCGCGACGTGACCTTAGGCTTATATGCCAGCACGCACTACTTGGCCACACAGGGCACGCCGCACACCTTGGATGACTTGATGGGCCACGAACATTTGCAGTACCTGGGCAAGACCCACGAAAACCTGCTGACGCTGATGCGTGGCGATGAAACCCACAGCGTGCCTATTCGTGGTCGGTTTTCTTCGGACTCGATGCTGGGCCTGATCAACGCGGCCCACCAGGGCTTGGGAATTGCCCTGCTGAACAACGTGACCACCCAATTCGATCAAAAGGACCTGATACGCGTGCTGCCGGAATACTACCTGCCCACCGAGGGGTTCTATGCGGTGTACCCGAACCGTAAATCCCTGTCGATCGCCGCCCTGGCGGTGCTCGACCACTTGATCGACAAGGCCGGTATCTGCCGGCTGCGCTAGGCGTCGCTGCCCAGGCCGGCCAGGTACGCCCACGGGTAGATACCACGCTCGTGCCCATCGCTGAACACCAGTTGCACGCCATAGCCCTGTGGGTGGATCTGCAGCACACGCACGGCGTCCGACACCCTGGGTTGGCTGCCGCGCAAGCGGAACGCCCGGCATTGTGAGCACGGGCATTCGCGACGCAATCGCGCATGCTCGATCCACTGGGTGCCGTCGGCCCATTCCAGGCGCAATCGCCCGTCCGCGCCCTTGCCAATCCCACTGGGAGCGGTGGTCATTGCAGTTGCGCCAGTGCGATCCGCACCGCCTTGCGCACTTCCGGGTCGGCGTCGTCGGCGGCATCCCGCAGGGCACCCAGCGCCTGGCGATCGCCCAACTCACCCAATGACAACGCCGCTTCCTTGCGCAGGTTGCTGATGCTGTGGCCCAACGCCTGGACGAGTGCGTCGAGCGCCGGCGCATAGCGTAACCGCCCCAGGCTGCGGGTGGCCCGCAAGCGCACTTGCCAGTATTCATCGCTCAATGCGCCAACCAGTGCTTCGCCGGCGCTGTGACTGCCGACTTTGCCCAGGGTGGTCGCCGCCTCTTCACGCACTTGCCACGCTGGGTCCAGCAGGGCCCGGTACAACGCTGGCAACACCTGCTCATCGCTGGCCAGGCCGAGGGCACCGGTGGCAGCGCGGCGTACTTCGGTGTCCGGGTCGCTGCTGGCCAATCTGGCCAACGTTTCCAGCGCGGGCAGGTGTTTGAGCCAACCGAGCACACCCACGGCTTCGCGGCGGATACCCGCATCGGCGTCCGCCAGCGCCCGCAACGCCGAAGGCGCAGCAGCCTCCAGGCGCAACTCGCGCAAGGCACGAAAGACGGCGGTGCGCACGCTCACGTCGGCGTGCTCGGCCCAGGGCAACAACACCGCGCCTGCCTCGGCCGTCTTCAAGACGCTCAAGCTTTGCGCGGCCGCCTCGCGCACCGCAGGTTCCGCATCGGTCAGCGCCTCGCACAGTGCCTGCACCACCTCATCCTCTTCCCAGGCTTCCAGCAAGGCGGCGGCTTGGGCGCGCACTTGCACGGCGGGGTCCTGGCGCAGGCTGTCCACCAGCCATGCCAGGCCGTCGGGTTCTTCCAGGTCGGCCAGGTCGATCAGGGCAATGCGTCGCATGGCAGCGTCCGATGCCTGCAGGCGCGGGCGCAGGGCTTCTATTTCGGGGTTATAGGTCATATGGCAAATCGCGGTATGGAATGATCAATGGGCAACCCAAGCGGGTTCAATCGGGGTAACTGGCGTCCATCTTCGTGGTGCAGCAGTTCCAGGCAGTGGCGCTTGAGGTGGGTAAATTCAGGGGTGGTCATCAGCCCGGTGTGGCGCGGGCGTGGGAAGTCCAGGGTGAAGTCTTCGATAATGCGGCCTGGGCGCGGGCTCATCACCAGAATGCGGTCGGCCAGGAACAACGCTTCATCGATGTCATGGGTGACAAACACCACGGTGGTGCGGATCTGCGTCCAGATATCCAGCAACAACGCCTGCATCTTCATGCGTGTCAACGCGTCCAGCGCGCCAAACGGTTCGTCCATCAGCAACAGGCGCGGGCGATTGATCAGCACCCGAGCGATTTCCACCCGTTGCTGCATGCCGCCCGACAATTGATTCGGCCAGCGTTCGGCAAAGCCTTCCAGCCCCACCAGCGCGAGGATTTCATCCGCCGCCGCCAACCGCTCGGCCTTGCCGACGCCGCGCATCTTCAGGCCGAACGCGACGTTCTCACGCACACTGCGCCAGGGGAACAGCGTGTGTTGCTGAAACACCATGCCACGCTGCTGGGACGGCCCGGACACCGCCTGCCCGTCCATGTGCAAAGTGCCCTGGCTCGGCACCAGGTGGCCAGCCAGCGCCCCCAGCAAGGTGGACTTGCCGCAGCCCGACGGGCCCAGGATGCACACGAACTGGCCCGGCTCGATGCTGCAATCAAGTGCCTTGACCGCCTCAAAAGCCTGGGCTTTTTCGCCCAGCACAATGGACAACCCGCTGATTGCTATACGACCTTCCATCAGGCTTTACCTCGCAGGCGATGCCAAGGGGTGAATGCCGCGCCCAGGCGCTTGACCAGCCAACTGCTGCCCATGCCCAGTACGCCGATCAACAACATGCCGACCACGATGTCGGCATAGTTCTGCAAGGTGTATGACTCCCAGGTGTAGTAACCGATACCGAACTGCCCCGAGATCATCTCGGCCGTCACCAGGCAGAACCACGACGTGCCCATGCCAATGGCAAGGCCAGTGATAATGCTCGGCGCAGCGCCCGGCACGATCACTTCGCGCAGAATGGCACCCCGCCCTGCCCCCAGGCTGCGTGCCGAGGCGATCAATCGAGGGTCCACCCCTTCGACGCCATGCACGGTATTGAGCAGGATTGGAAACAGCGCGCCGGTGAAGGTGATGAACACCATCGACAATTCCGACGACGGGAACATCAGGATCGCCAGGGGAATCCACGCCACCGCAGGAATCGGGCGGATCACCTCCAGCGGCGGCAGCAAGACATCTTCGGCCCACTTCCAGCGGCCGATGGCGATCCCCAACCCGATGCCCACCAGCACCGCCACCAAGTAACCTTCAAACACCCGGCCCAGGCTGGCCCCCAGGTGCCGGGCCAGCTTGCCCGAGTCCACCAGGGCCAGCGCCGCCTCCAGCACGGCGCCAGGCGTGGGCACATTGGCGAAGGTCACCAGCCACAGGTTCCAGTGATGGCTGGCGGCGAGTTGCCAGAACAGCAGGCACACCAGCAACGAACTGGCCCGGGGCAGCCAGCGATAAGCGGCAGTTGGCATGGGCATATTCCTGTCAGCGACCGGCCACGGCTTGGGCGCCGGCGCGAGTGAAGTCAAACACCTGGCCGCCCTGGGCATCGGCGAATTGCTGCGCCTGGCCCTTGAGCAGGAAGGCACTCAACTTGCCCTGGCGATCACTGGCAAACCAGGCCTGGCTGGCCAGCAGCTTGATGCCACTGTCTTGGGCCTGGGCGTACACCGCACGCACGGCCTTGCCGTCTTTTTTCAAGCTGGCCAGTGCGCTGAACGCCGCTTCGGCCGAGGCGTAGTCGCGCACCTTGGGCTCGCCCTTGACCCAGATTTGCGCGACGTGGGACCAGTCGGTGATGGGCTTGCCCGTGAGCGCGTCGTTGGCTTTGAGCGGCGCCTGGGCGTAGTTGGCCAGTTGCGCTTGATAATCCAGGCCCGACGCCTTGAAGGCAGCGCGGATGTACTGGTCATCAATGAAGGTGTTGAGGTCCAGGCCACGGTCGGCCTTTTTCAGCAGCTTGAGGGTGTCAATGGCCGTGCCCACGGCTTGGCGGTATTCCGGCTTCCAGCTGAGGTCACGGGTCTGCACACCCAGCGGCCCGTGGAACAGGTAGTTGACCTCGGCCTCCACGCCGGTGACTTTTTCGATCAGTTCGCTGTACTTTTCAGGCTCTGCGGCGAGCAATTGATTGGCCTCGATACTCGCACGCAGGTAGGCGACCACCACTTCGGGGTACTGGCGCGCATAGCGTTCATCCACCAGGGCACCGTGGAAAGTCGGGGTGTTGGATTGCGAGCCGTCGTAGATCTTGCGGGCAAAGCCACGGTTGGGGAACAACTCGGCGAACGGCACAAAGTCGGCGTGAGCGTCGATTTTGTCAGCCTGCAACGCCGACCCGGCGACTTCAGGCGCCTGGGCGATGATGTTCACGTCCTTGAGCGGGTCCCAGCCCTGGGCAGCCACGGCACGCAGCAGCATGCCGTGGGCCGTGGAGGCGAACGGCACGGAGAGGGTCTTGCCTTTGAGGTCTGCCAGGGACTGGGCCGAAGACCCTGCCGGCACCACGATGCCATTGCCGCTGCCCTTGATATTGCCCGACAGCACACTGATAAACAGGCTGTGCTTGCCCGCTGTTTCATAGGCCACGCCGTTGAACGCCCCGGGGAAGTCGGCCATGGCGCCGAAGTCGAGTTTGCCGGCGACCATTTCATTGGTCAGTGGCGCACCGCTGGTGAAGTTCTTCCACTGGATATCGTAGGTGGCGTCCTTGTATTGGCCGTCGTGGGGCAAGTATTTGTCCAGCAGCCCCAGTTCGCGGATCAGCAGGCCGCCAGCGGCGCAATTGATGGTGGTGTCCTGGGTGCCGATGGCCACCCGGATGGTCTGGGCCTGCACGGACAGGCTCAGGGAGGCCAGCACCAGGCTGGCAACGGTTGCGCGCAAGAACATTGGGTATTTCCCCTCGAATCATGGTTATAGGATCGTCTCCGCCGTGATCGGGCACGGTGGGAAACGAGGGGGTGCAGCGTGGGCGTCCGGTGTAGGCGGATGGCTTTGAATCAACACACTCAGCGCAGCAGGTACGGGATCTCGACCTTGACGGCGCCGGTGGGGCAATCCTTCTCGCAGGGCATGCAGTACCAGCACTCGTCGAAGGCCATGTAGGCCTTCTGCGTGGCCGGGTTGATTGCCAGCAGGTCCATGGGGCACACGTCGACGCACACCGTGCAGCCCTTTTCGGCGATGCACTTGTCTTCGTCGATCGTCACCGGTGCGTTGGAGCGGAAGAATATTTCCTGGGGCTGGTAGGCCATTTCACGGTGTCCTTGGCGCTTTTGCGCTCTCTGCAGGTATTACGGATTGCCTCAGGCGGCATCGACACGCAGGCGGTCATAGGCTTGCAGTTCATCGGCGTCCAGGGGAATTACGTAGGGCTCTACCGGCTTCTTGAAGCTGACCATCTGCCCGTCTTCACCCTTTTTCAGGTGGCAATGGCAAAACCAGTCGGCGTCATTGCGCAGCGGGTGATCGACACGGTGGTGGTACAGCCCCCAGCGACTTTCGGCGCGGTACAGCGAGGCGCGGGCGGCCATTTCGGCGCAGTCGCGGATCACACTGGTTTCCATGGCGCGCATCAGTTCGTGAGCGTTGTGGGCCTTCATCTGGTCCAGGTCGCGCTGGATATCGCCAAAGCGCTGCAGGCCGATCTCCATCTTGCGGGTGACCTTGGGCGGTTGCAGGTAGTCGTTCACGAAGCGACGCAGCTTGTATTCGACCTGGGCCGGTGGCAGCCCGGTGTCGCGGTCCAGTGGCGCGTACACCCGGGCCTGTTCGGCGGCGACCTGTTCGGCGCTGACCGCACTGAACTCTCGCTCAGCCACGTACTGCGCAGCGTTGGTGCCGGCAAACCAGCCATAGGTAAAGGCACCGAGCATGTAGTTGTGCGGCACCGCCGCCATGTCGCCCGCCGAATACAGGCCCTTTACCGAGGTTTCCGCACGTTCATTCACCCACACGCCCGAGGCCGAATGCCCGCTGCAAAAGCCGATCTCGGAGATGTGCATTTCCACCATGTCGCTGCGGTAATCCGTACCCCGGTTGGCGTGGAACTGGCCCCGGCTGGGGCGCTCATTGCTGTGCAGGATCTGCTCGATGTTCTGGATGGTTTCCTCGGCCAAGTGGTCCAGCTTCAAGAACACCGGACCGTTGCCGCTTTCCAGCTCCTGGTGGAACTCCCACATCATCTGGCCGCTCCAGTAGTCGCACTCGATGAAGCGTTCACCTTTGTTGTTGGCCGTGTAACCGCCCAACGGACCAGTGACGTAGGCGCACGCCGGGCCGTTGTAGTCCTTGATCAGGGGGTTGATCTGGAAACATTCCAGGTTCGCCAGCTCCGCCCCGGCGTGGTAGGCCATGGCGTAGCCGTCGCCGGCGTTGGTGGGGTTTTCATAGGTGCCCATCAGGTAGCCCGAAGACGGCAGGCCCAGGCGACCAGCCGCGCCGCAGCAAAGGATCACCGCCTTGGCCTTGATCACCTGGAAGTCCGCCGTGCGGCAGTCAAAGCCCATCACCCCATTCACCGCGCCTTCGCTGTCGATCAGCAGGCGCGTGCACACCAGACGGTTGGTGATGTTCACCCGGGCACGCTTGAGCTGTCGGTACAGGACTTTCTTGATGTCGTGGCCTTCGGGCATGGGCAGCACGTAGGCACCCATGTGGTGGACCTTCTTCACCGCGTAGTCGCCGGTCTCATCCTTCTCGAACTTCACACCCCAGCGGTCCAGTTGCTCGATGGTCTCGAAACTGTGGGTGGCGTAGGCATACACCGCCGCCTGGTTGACGATGCCGTCGTTGGCGATAGTGATTTCCTTGGTGTACTGCTCGGGCGTCGAATGGCCCGGGATGATCGCGTTGTTCAGCCCGTCCATGCCCATGCTGATCGCGCCGCTGCGCTTGACGTTGGCTTTGTCGATCAGCAGCACACGCAGGTCGCGGTTGGCTTCCTTGGCCTTGATTGCGGCCATGGGGCCGGCCGTACCGCCGCCAATCACCACGATGTCGTATTCCAGTTCCAGGGTCTGGCGGCTCATGGGCGGGTTCCTCGCTCGCGGTCGATACGCAGGCGGTACTGGAACGCATCGCCACGGTAATACAGGTGCTCGAAGTCCACGGGCTGGCCGTCGGCGGTGTGGGTCAGGCGCTCGATGTGCATGATCGGCGAGCCGGGTTCAACGTTCAGCGCCTGGGTCAGGTCGCTGTCGGCCAGGACTGCATCAATAGCGACGTCGGCATGGCCCAGTTGCAGGCCGCAGTCGTTTTCCAGGATCAGGAAGATGTCGCGGGTGACCAGGTCGGCTTTTTCCAGGCGTTCGCCCACTGCCTGGTTGAGGTAGGTGATCTCCAGGGACACCGGCTCGCGGTTGATCAGGCGCACCCGCTTGATCTGCGCCACCGTGGTGCCCTCCTCCAAACCGAGGCGCTCGGCCACTTGCTTGTCAGCTGGCACAAAGCGAAAGCTGCGCAAGCGGTTGATCACTTCATAGCCGCGTTCGGTCATGGATTCGGCCAAGCCTTGCAGGGTGCTGACGTTCTGGTAGGCCTTGGGTTTGGACACGAAGGTGCCTTTGCCGTGAATCTTGAAGATCAGCCCTTCTTTCTGCAGGTCGCCCAAGGCTTGGCGCACGGTGATCCGGCTGACCTTGAAGCGCGCGCCCAACTCGGCTTCGGACGGCATCTGCGTATTGGGGGCGTATTGGCCATCCAGGATGCCGCTGCGCAACAAATCACGCAGTTGGGCGTGCAGGGGAATGCTGGACAGCGGGGATAAGGCAACGGCGGATTCGTTCATCAAGGTCACTTGTCATAACGAGTTATGACGTGATCTTAAGAAGCCTAAGCATCGGCATGGAAATACCGTTTATGCATAAGCTTAAACTTCTATTGTTTTGGCTGATGTCCGGTATCGGCCGCAATGCCTTCTGGCGCACAGGCGGGCTTTATAGAATGGCGACCACAGTCAAACCGCTACCGATCGGTGCTGGAGGTCATCATGCGTTATGTGCTTATTGCCGCTGTGCTGAGCCTGTTCAGCACCGTCGCCGCCGCCCAGGATGCGCCCAGCCCCGGGGCCAACGCGCCGGCCACCCAGGCCGACGATTATTCCGAAGACCTGGACATCGCCAAGGCCGTGCGCAACACCAGCGCGGCATCGACCGCCTGCGGGCCGGTCAAGGGCCACGTGGTGTACGTGGACAGCCAGGGCGTGCGCCATGAGCTGGACTACGTGCGCGTCGGCAACGCCTGCCAGCACGGTTGATCCGCACTACAGGTCAAACCGGTCGACGGCGCGGCGCCGCTCGTTGTCCTCACGCACGTCATAGCTGGCGGTGGTCTGGATGTTGGTGTGATGCGCCAGTTTCTGCGCGATCGACAGGTCGTGTTCTTCGATCACCCGGGTGATGAAGGAACGGCGGAAATCGTGAGGCATGATCTTCACCCCCACCTGTTCGCCGCGCTGGCGGGCAATGTAGTAGATCGCATGCTTGGTGATGCGCTCGCGGGTAATGTGGCTGCCCCGGCGAATGCGGTTGAACAGGAAAGCATCGTCCTGCTCCCCCTCCTTGAGCTGTTCGCGACGAAATGCCAGCCACGCTTGCAGCTTTTCAAAGGCCCAGGCCGGCGCATACTTGATCAATTCCTTGTTGCCCTTGCCGGTCACCCGCAGGCTGCGTTCGTCAAAGTTGACCTGGGCCAGGTCCAGGTTGACCGATTCCGACTTGCGCATGCCCGAGCCATACAGGATGCCGATCACCGCAGCATCACGCAGGCCCTGGGGACGCGGGTCGGCAGCGCACACTGCCATCATTTCGCGGATCAGCGTACGGCGCAGGTTACGGCCCTGGCCCAGGCGGGTGCCGGGAGCCGCCTTCACCGAGCGCATTTTCAGCAAATGGTCCTGGCTGATCAGGCTCATCCGCCAGGCCTCATTCATCACGCCGCGCACCGCGTTCACGTACAGCGACGAGGTGTTCGGCGCATAGCCGTCCTCGCGCAGCGCGGCCACCAGGGCAATCACGTGCTCTGGCTGCAGCAAATGCCAGTCGATGTCTTCGAGGTTGATGTCTTCAAAGCCCAGGCGGTCGGCCGCATCTTGCAGCACGTAGCGCATGGTCAACTGGCTGGAGGGCGCCAGGCGGGTGAGGTAAAGGGTCAGCGGGTTGCGGATAGACTCAGTCAAGGTAGATCAGCCTTTGGATTAAATACCTCTAACAAGCCTTTGTTTAATAGAGGTATTTAGTGAATTGGCGAGGGCCGAGTCTACCCCACGATCAGCCCTGGCACAAAATCACGGCTTACTCTTCGTCGTCGGTCGGGTCCTGCGGCTGGGCCTGGGACTGGCTCCAGTCGGCGTCCTGTTTCTGCATCAGTGCAAACCAGTGCTGGCGCATGAACGTGAGGTAACCCTCCGGCGCCTTGGCGAAATCCTTCTCTTCGCTGTAGCAGCCCGGCAGCGGCAATTCGGTGCCCTGCTCCTTGTACTGGCTGACCAGCGCCTGTTGCGCCGCCACGCTGCAATCCTTGGGCAGCGGCATGCCGCGCAGGGCGCCGGCCTCCTCATCCCACCAGCTGGCGCCCACGCGGTCGACACCGCGCAATCGGTACTTCTGGGACTTGCCCACGTGCATGATCAACTTGAATTCGTTGGGGCTGACGTCACTGGTGCAGGTGCGTGAATAGCCCACGGTGGCCTGGGTGATACCGTCGCCGGAGAGGTCGGTGACCTTGGTGGCCGCCATGTCAAAGCGCAACGATGCATCGAATTGGCAGTGTTGCACGTCGTCGTAGAGCATCCAGACGCGCTTGGGATGGTCGCCACTCAGCAGGTACTGCGCCGCGTAGACAAACGCCGATTGAGTGCCGTCATCGTCGCGCTCGCTGACCTGCTCGGCGAGCACCAACAGGTTCTTGCCCTGATGGTCGTCCCAGGTGTAGGCCGCGACCTGCTTGCCACGGACTTCCACGCCGTCCGGCACCTGGTCGATGCTGGTCAGCGCCACGCCGTCATCGGCCCGCACGGTGGTGACACAGGCCACGGCCATCAACAATCCCATCAACGCCGGCCGCAACTGGCCGCGCAAAAGCTGCACGCTATTCATCCGAGTACCCTGGCAAGAGATGGCTTACTTTACCGGCACTTGAAGGCCAATGCAGAGAAGATTGTTGAATAAAACAACGAGCACTCGACGCCCTAGGGAAAACCCTCGGGTTTTGCCCGCAAACAGTATCCGTTGGCGTGTCAGTCGCTTAGCTGAACCCTAGCTGTCTACCTGTCAAATAAACGAGTTTTTCATCAGCCTTTCATATTCGTTCAACATTTTTCCGCTTAATCTCTGCCCCAGGACTTGAGAACAAGCCGCGTGTTCTACGACTAACCTGTTGATTACGCTTTACCTTTCACAACTTTCGTCTTTACTCAGCTAGCCCATGGAAGAAACCAATGCCCGTCCTCAGGAACGTCGAATGAATGCCGCAACCCCACGCCATGTTTAATCAGTTCACTGAGTTTCAGCCACTGGTTACTGCCGTTTTCACGCTCCAACCTGCTCTAGCCCCGAGGTCATGAATCTTTGAAACCCTACCCTATTCATTGCGTGTCGATCGTTATCCCGGTCTACAACGAACAAGAGAGCCTGCCTGAATTGCTGCGTCGCACGACGGCAGCCTGCAAGCAACTGGCCTACGAATACGAAATCATCCTGGTCGATGATGGTAGTCGCGACAATTCGGCCCAACTGCTGGAAGACGCTGCCGCAGAAGACGGCAGCAACGTGGTGGCGGTGATCCTCAACCGCAACTACGGCCAGCACGCGGCGATCATGGCCGGCTTCGAGCAGTGCCGTGGCGAGGTGGTGATCACCCTCGACGCCGACCTGCAGAATCCGCCCGAAGAAATCCCCCGCCTGGTCGAGCAAGCCGCCCTGGGCTACGACGTGGTCGCCACCGTGCGCAACAACCGCCAGGACTCGGCCTTCCGTCGCTGGCCTTCGCGCCTGATCAACCTGGCCGTGCAACGCTCCACCGGCGTGGCCATGACCGACTACGGCTGCATGCTGCGTGCCTACCGCCGCACCATCGTCGACGCCATGCTCGCCTGCCGCGAGCGCAGCACCTTTATCCCGATCCTGGCCAACGGCTTTGCCCGCCACACCACGGAAATCCTGGTGCACCACGCCGAGCGCGAGCACGGCGAGTCCAAATACAGCCCGATGCGCCTCATCAGCCTGATGTTCGACCTGCTGACCTGCATGACCACCACGCCTTTGCGTCTGCTCTCCGTGGTCGGCTTCAGCCTGGCGGCCCTCGGCGTACTGTTCGCCATTGCCCTGATCGTGTTGCGCCTGGCCTTCGGCGCGCAATGGGCCGGCGACGGCATGTTCGTATTGTTTGCGGTGCTGTTCGTGTTCACCGGTGGCCAGTTCATCGGCATGGGCCTCTTGGGTGAATACCTGGGCCGCATGTACAGCGACGTGCGGGCCCGCCCGCGCTTCTTTATCGAAAAAGTGCTGCGCAACACACCGGCAGCACCGGCACCCGTGGTCGTCGTTGACGGCCTGGTGTCTTCCCATACCTCCACTTCTACTTCTCCTTCCGATCAGGTTTCGTCATGAATTCAAAAGCCGTTGTCTTCGCTTACCACGATATTGGCTGTGCAGGCATTGAAGCCCTGCTGACTGCCGGCTACGACATTGCTGCCGTGTTCACCCATGCCGACGACCCCAAGGAAAACAACTTCTACGGCTCCGTCGCCCAACTCTGCGCCCGCAACGGCATCCCGGTGCATGCACCGGAAGACGCCAACCACCCGCTGTGGATCGAGCGCATCGCCAAGCTGAACCCGGATTTCATCTTCTCCTTCTACTACCGCAACCTGCTGAGCGAAGCGCTGCTGGCCACCGCCAAGAAAGGCGCGTTCAACCTGCACGGTTCTCTGCTGCCGAAATACCGTGGCCGCGCCCCGGCTAACTGGGTGCTGGTCAATGGCGAGACCGAAACCGGCGTGACCCTGCACCGCATGGTCAAGCGCGCCGATGCCGGCGCGATCCTGGCCCAGCAAAAAGTCATCATCGACCGCACCGACACCGGCCTGACCCTGCACGCCAAGCTGCGTGACGCCGCCGCCAACCTGCTGCGCGATGCCCTGCCACAATTGGTTGCCGGCAAACTGAGCGAAACCGCCCAAGACGAAAGCCAGGCCAGCTACTTCGGCCGCCGCACCGCGGCTGATGGCAAACTGGACTGGAAAAAGCCGGCTGAAGAACTGTTCAACCTGGTTCGCGCCGTGACTCAACCGTACCCGGGCGCCTTCTGCGCCGTGGGCGAGCACAAGCTGATCGTGTGGCAAGCCGACGTGGTCAAGGGCAACGAAGGCCTGGCGCCAGGCCGTGTGATCAGCGTCAACCCGCTGCGCATTGCCTGCGGCGAAGACTCCCTGGTGGTCAAGTTCGGCCAACGCAACGCCGACGGCCTGTTCCTGGCCGGCCCTGCCCTGGCCGATGCCCTGGGCCTGGTAGACGGTTCCGTGCTGCGCGGTGCTGAGTCCGGTCGCAAGCCACGCCGTACCCGCGTACTGATCCTGGGTGTGAACGGCTTTATCGGTAACCACCTGTCCGAGCGCCTGCTGCGTGACGACCGCTATGAAATCTACGGCCTGGACATCGGTTCCGACGCCATCGAGCGCCTGCGCAGCCACCCGAACTTCCACTACGTGGAAGGCGACATCAGCATCCACACCGAGTGGATCGAGTACCACATCAAGAAGTGCGACGTGGTGCTGCCACTGGTGGCCATCGCTACCCCAATCGAATACACCCGTAACCCGCTGCGCGTGTTCGAGCTCGACTTCGAAGAGAACCTGAAGCTGGTTCGCTACTGCGTGAAGTACAACAAGCGCGTGATCTTCCCGTCGACCTCCGAAGTGTATGGCATGTGCCAGGACCAGTACTTTGACGAAGACACCTCCAACCTGGTGGTCGGCCCGGTCAACAAGCAGCGCTGGATCTACTCGGTCTCCAAGCAACTGCTTGACCGCGTGATCTGGGCCTACGGCGACAAAGGCCTGAAATTCACCCTGTTCCGTCCGTTCAACTGGATGGGCCCGCGACTGGACCGCCTGGATTCGGCGCGTATCGGCAGCTCCCGTGCAATTACCCAGTTGATCCTGAACCTGGTGGAAGGCACTCCGATCCGTCTGTTCGACGGCGGCGAGCAAAAACGTTGCTTCACTGACATCGCCGACGGCATCGAAGCCCTGGCACGCATCATTGATAACGAAAACGGCGTGTGCGACGGCCAGATCGTCAACATCGGCAACCCGGAAAACGAAGCCAGCATTCGTCAGCTGGGCGAAGAACTGCTGCGTCAGTTCGAGGCGCACCCGCTGCGTAGCAACTTCCCTCCGTTCGCCGGTTTCCGCGACGTGGAAAGCAAGGCGTTCTACGGCACTGGTTACCAGGACGTGGCACACCGCAAGCCAAGCATCGAAAACGCCAAGCGCCTGCTGAACTGGGAGCCGACCGTCGAGATGAGCGAGACCATCGGTAACACCCTGGACTTCTTCCTGAAAGAAGCCATGCTCGAAATCGCGGATAAGAAGTAATGCAGGCAGGCCTTCGCATCGACGTCGACACCTACCGTGGCACCCGTGACGGTGTGCCACGGTTGCTTGAATCCCTGGATGAAGCCGGGGTCAAGGCAACATTCTTCTTCAGCGTTGGGCCGGACAACATGGGGCGCCACTTGTGGCGCCTCATCCGCCCGCAGTTCCTGTGGAAGATGCTGCGCTCCAACGCCGTCGGTCTGTATGGCCTGGACATCTTGCTGGCCGGCACCGCCTGGCCAGGCAAGCCGATTGGCCGCGACCTGGGGCACTTGATGCGCCAGGCCAAGGCTGCCGGGCATGAAGTGGGCCTGCACGCGTGGGACCACCACGGCTGGCAAGCCAACACCGGGCGCTGGAGCGAGGCACAGCTGATCGAACAGATCCGCCGTGGCGTCGACACCCTCAGCGACATCCTCGGCGAGCGTATCGATTGTTCAGCGGCGGCCGGCTGGCGTGCCGATGAACGCGTGGTGCAAGCCAAGCAAGGTTTCAACTTTCGCTACAACAGTGATTGCCGGGGCACCAGCCTGTTTCGTCCAACCTTGGCCGATGGCAGCGCGGGCACCCCACAAATTCCGGTAGACCTGCCGACCTTCGACGAAGTCGTCGGGCCGGTCGTGGCTGCCAAAGACTTCAACGGCTTCATTCTGGACCGCTTTGCCGAGTCCAAGCTGAACGTCTACACGATTCACGCTGAAGTAGAAGGGATTCTGATGGCTAACGATTTTCGCCAGTTGCTTGCCCAGGCAGGGCAGCGCGGCATCGATTTCAAACCGCTGGGCGAGCTGTTGCCCGCCGATGTGACCACCCTGCCCCAGCAACAGCTGGTGCGTGGCGCCCTGCCTGGGCGCGAGGGTTGGCTCGGAGTGCAACAAGCATGATCCGGCGCCTGGCATTGCCCCTGCTCCTGTTGGCGTTTGGCGTGTTTTACCTGTTGCCGCTGGCCACCCATGGCCTGTGGATCCCGGATGAAACCCGCTACGCGCAGATCAGCCAGGAAATGCTGTTGACCGGCAAGTGGGCCTCGCCGCACTTCATGGGCATCCGCTACTTTGAAAAACCCGCCGCCGGCTACTGGATGATCGCGCTGGGCCAGGCGATCTTCGGGCAGAACCTGTTCGGCGTGCGCTTTGCCTCCGCCTTGAGCACCGGCCTGAGCATCCTGCTGGTGTACCTGGTGTCGCGCCGGCTGTGGAATGACCCGCGCAAGAGCCTGGTCAGCACCGTGCTCTACATGAGTTTCGCCAGTGTGGCCCTGCTGGGCGGCTATGCGAACCTCGACCCGCAATTCACCTTCTGGGTCAACCTGACCGGCGTCGCCTTGTGGTTCTGCTTCGACAACACCACCCGCCGTGGCCGCCTGGGCGCTTGGGCCTTGCTGGGTTTTGCCTGTGGCATGGGCTTCATGACCAAGGGTTTCCTGGCCTGGTTGCTACCGGTGCTCATCGCCCTGCCCTACGCCATCTGGCAGAAGCGTTTCCGTGAACTGCTCGGCTACGGCCTGGTGGCGGTGGTCGTGGCGATTGTCGTGAGCCTGCCGTGGGCGCTGGCCGTGCACCTGCAGGAGCCGGACTACTGGAACTTCTTCTTCTGGCACGAGCATATCCAACGCTTTGCCGGTGAAGACGCCCAGCATGCCGAGCCGTTCTGGTACTACCTGCCGCTGCTGGTGGCGTTCTCATTGCCCTGGGTGGCGTTGCTGCCGTCCACGGTCAAACAGGCCTGGCACGACAAGCGCCTGCCGAAAACCGCCTTCCTGCTGCTGTGGCTGTTGATGCCCCTGGCGTTCTTCAGCCTGGCCAAGGGCAAGCTGCCCTCCTACATCATGCCGTGCCTGTTGCCCCTGGCGTTGTTGATGGGTTCGACCCTGGCCGACAAGCTGGCCCAGAACCGTGGCCGCGTGCTGTGTATCAACGGCTGGTTGAACCTGGTGATTGGTTTGGTGGCGATGCTGGCTCTCAGCTGGTTCCAAATGAAGAAGCCGGTGTACGAGCACGGTCAGGAAACCCTCAGCCTGGTTCTGGTGTTTACCTTCTTGTTCGGCTGGATCCTGGTCAACCTGCTGCACGCCGCGCGCCCCTTGAAACTCTGGGCGGCACCCGCCATCGGCAGCTGGCTGCTGGTGGCCCTGGTGCCGGCCGCACTGCCCCATTCGGTGGTGTACAACAAGACCCCGGACCCATTCATCATTGATCACCTGCAGGAACTGCAACCGACCACCGCACTGCTGAGCAATGACCTGGGCGCCGCATCGGCCTTGGCATGGCGCCTGCACCGTCCGGACGTGACCCTCTACAACACCGTCGGTGAAGTGAAATACGGTCTTGCTTTCGCAGACACGGCCCATCGCAAGGTGGACATCAGCCAGGTCCAGCAATGGATGAGCGAGGCGCGCAAACGAGGCCCGGTCGGCGTGGTGATGCGCGTCAAGGGTGACGATGAAGTCGCTGAGGTGAACTTGCTGCCCCAGGATGGCAAGCGTTACGAGCAAGGCAACATCGTGATCCTGATCTTCCCTCAGGTCGCACCATGATCACACTGTTGCTGCTATTGGGCGCCTGCCTGCTCACCTGCATGGGTCAGGTTTCGCAAAAATTTGCCGTAGAAAGCTGGCGTGACCAGCCCGACGGCTGGGCGCTGAAACTGCGCTCGCCGTGGCTGTGGTCGGCACTGATCTGCCTGGGCCTGGGCCTGTTGGTCTGGTTGCTGGTATTGCAGCGCCTGGAAGTGGGCATTGCCTACCCCATGCTCAGCCTGAACTTTGTGCTGGTCACGCTGATGGCACGCTTTGTGTTCCACGAACACATCGATGGCCGCCACTGGCTGGGTGTGGCCCTGGTAATCGCCGGGGTCGTGTTGCTGGGGCGTCAGGTATGAGCCGGGTTCGTGGTTTTGCCCTGGCCCTGGGCAGCGTCGGCCTGGTCAGCGCCGCCCAGTTGGGCATGCGCTGGAGCATGACACGCCTGCCCCTGCCGACCGAATGGTTGACGGCCTTCAGCACCAATGCCATCGACCTTGGTGCCCTGGGCGTGGTGATCCTGGCGATCATCGCCTATGCGCTGTCCATGCTCTGCTGGCTCGGCGCGCTCAAGGACCTGCCCCTGGGCCGTGCGTATTCGCTGCTCAGCATCAGCTACGCGTTGGTGTACCTGCTGGCCGCCAGCCTGCCGGTGTTCAACGAACATTTCTCGCTTTCAAAAACCCTGGGGGTGGCGTTGGTCATCCTCGGTGTACTGGTTATTAACTCTCGTCGTGCTAGCACCACAAGTCCCAGGAATGCCCCATGAAAATCAGTGTATTTGGTAGTGGTTACGTCGGTCTGGTGCAGGCCACCGTATTGGCCGAAGTCGGTCACGATGTCATCTGCATGGACGTTGACAAGAACAAGGTCGAATCGCTGCAAAAAGGCCATGTGACCATCTTCGAGCCGGGGCTGGCTGCGATGGTGAAGGAAAACCTGGAAAGCGGGCGCCTGCATTTCACCCACGACGAAAAACTCGCCGTGGAACACGGTGAAGTGCTGTTCATCGCCGTGGGTACACCCTCCGACGAAGACGGCTCGGCCGACTTGAAGTACGTGCTGTCGGTCGGCGACGCGGTGTCTCGTCACCGTGTGGAACCGGTGATCCTGGTAGAAAAGTCCACCGTACCCGTGGGCACCGGCGACACCCTGCGCGCGCACATTGAGAAGAACCTGCGCGTGGCCGGTCGTCACCTGGACTTCGATATCGTCTCCAACCCGGAATTCCTCAAGGAAGGCTCGGCCGTTGCCGACTGCCGCCGTCCGGACCGGATCATCATCGGTTGTGAGCGTGAAGAGGTGCGCGAGGTGATGCGCGACCTGTACGCGCCGTTCAACCGCAACCACGACCGCATCATCTTCATGGACCTGCGCAGCGCCGAACTGACCAAGTACGCTGCTAACTGCATGCTGGCCACCAAGATCAGCTTTATCAACCAGATCGCTGAACTGGCCGAGCACCTGGGCGCCGACATCGAAGCCGTGCGCCTGGGCATCGGTGCCGACTCGCGCATCGGCTACCACTTTATTTACCCGGGCTGTGGCTACGGCGGCTCGTGTTTCCCCAAGGACATGCGCGCCCTGATCCACAGCGCCAAAGAGGCCAACTGCTCCAGCGACCTGCTGGAAGCCGTCGAAGCCATCAACCAGCGCCAGAAGAGCAAGCTGTTCGAACGCATCAACGCCTATTTCAAAGGCGAGTTGAAGGGCAAGACCTTCGCCCTGTGGGGCCTGGCGTTCAAGCCCAACACCGATGACATGCGCGATGCACCCAGCCGCGTGCTGATGGAAGCCCTGTGGGCCGCCGGCGCCAATGTACGTGCCTTCGACCCTGAAGCCATGCAGGAAACCCAGCGCATCTACGGCGACGAATCGCGCCTGACGCTGCTGGGCACCCCGGAATCGGCACTGAGCGGCGCCGACGCGTTGATCGTCTGCACTGAATGGCAGCAGTTCAAGGCCCCGGACTTCGACCTGATCCACCAGCGCCTGAAAACCCCGGTGATCTTCGACGGCCGCAACCTGTACGACGGCGAGCGCCTGTCGCGCAAAGGCTTCAAGTACTTCCCGATTGGGCGTGGTGACTCCTGTGAATTGCCAATCCCCCAGCAACAGTGGGTGCCGCAGGTTCAGGAAGCCTGATACGTGAACAAAGCTCATCCGCCCCGGCTCACTGCCACGGTCCGCCACCAGTCGCTGGGGCTCGGGCTCTTGGCGCTGGTGCTGTTCATTGCCGGTAACTGGCACCAGGCAATCATCGGGTTCGACTCACGCTTTGTGGTGTTCGCCCAGGAAATGCTGCGCCATGGGCCCAGTTTTTTCCCGACCACCTACGGACAACCCTACGCCGACTACCTGGCCACCTCGACCCTGCTGACATGGCTGTTCTCCCTGCCCCTGGGGCAGGTCACCAGCTTTACGGCCTGGTTGCCCACGGCCATCGCTTCGGCGCTGATCGTGGTGCTGGTGTACCGCCTCACGGCGCCCTACTCTCCGCGTTGGGGCCTGCTGAGCGTGGCGATGTTGCTGCTCAGCAGCACCTTCATCAGCGAAACCCGTGCGGTGTCCCTCGACCAGATGCTCGCGGCCGTGGCGTTGACGGTGTTCTACCTGGGTTACGCCCATGACCACTTCGGCGCGGGCAAACGCCTGCACTGGCTGTTCCTGCTGCTGATCGTCGGCTTTGCGATCCGTGGGCCCATCGGCCTGGTGATTCCCACCGGCGTGCTGTGCAGCTATTACTTGATCAACCGCCAATGGCGCCAGTTGTTCAGCTTCGGCCTGCTGGCCCTGGCCCTGCTGGCGGCCTGTGTCGGCCTGCTGTTGCTGCTGGCCAAGATGAGCGGCGGTGAAGACTTCATGCGGGATGTGATTCGCATGCAGTTTCTGGGGCGCATGGACGGCACCGAAGGCTCCAGCGGTGTGTTGTATTACTTCACCAGCTCGATCGGCAACTACGCCCTGGCCTACCCGGTGGCGCTGCTGGTGCTGCTGGCGGTGGCGGCAAGTGGGCGACGGGCACCCGACCCGGCGCTGCAGCTGGTGTTGTACTGCGCAGCAGCAGGTTTGCTGGTGATGCTCGGCCTGTCGGTTCCCCAAGCGAAGAAAGCCCGCTACATACTGCCAATGCTGCCCATGGCGGCGATCATTGCGGCGTACCCGTTCCAAGTCACCCAGGGGCGGCTGTTTGCCGGGTTGCGCAACCTGATGCTGGGTATCTGGACGTTGTTGCCCGCGCTGTTGGCCATCGGCCTGCTGGTTGCGCGTCGCCGTTACGCAGAGCAGCTGGGTAGCCTGACACCGATCCTGGCCGTGCTTGGCGTACTGCAAGTGCTCGCATTGCTGGCGTTGTTCAAGGCTCGGCTGCGCCCGGCAGGCCCGGCGTTGGCGGCGGTACTGGCAATCTGGGCGACCTATATCGTGGTGGTCGAGCCCCTTGAGCGCAGCCTCTATGACACGCGCACCTTCAGCCTGGCGGTCAAAGCGCAGATCAACAGCCAGCCGGCGCCGGTGGTGTTGCATGCCCTGGGTAAAGATGCCAAGGCCATCAAGCTGATGGTCAACCTCGACTGCGACCGGGTGCCGCTGTTCACCCAGTTGCCTGCCGAGCTCGCACCGGTGCAAGGCCCGGCCTGGCTGGTGATGAGCCAGGAGGATTACGAGGGGTTGCAAGATCCGCGCTTTCGCTCCATCACGCCGACACTCACCGGGGAGTTCGACAAGAACCCTTATGTGTTGCTGCACTTGGCTAAAACCACTCCGCCATAGAGGCGTTTCTTGTGGCTCTGTGAGAAACAGCGCCCACTCTTCACGGAGTGGGCGTTTTGCATTCTTATCGCCAAGAATCATCCTACAGCCCTATGCGTAATGGCTGGGGACCCGCCTCTTCCGGCACCCAAAACCCGGCTGTAGACTCTTTCGCCAGGTGCCTTAACTATCTACCACCCGGCCATAAGAGAGCTTCTCGATGGGCCTGTTGTAGCGCACCCGCATAACAACAAGGACGCTGTAGGCCATCTCTGCCGTGATGGTTTTTGACTGAGAGGAGAAGACTGTGGGAGATGAACGAGTGACCCTGCCGGTGCCTTCGCTGGATCGCCTGATGGGCTTGCGCGATGCCCTGGTGGCGTTGAAGGGGCCGTTGGCGGATGACCCAGAACTCAGGGAAAACCTGCAAAAACACCTGTTCAACGAAGAAACGGATAGACGGGTACTGGGCAAGGTAAACATTCCAACCTTGCACAGCGTACGCCTGATTCCGTTTGGTACGGCCCTTTAACTGCATTATTATTGCATTGAACCCTCATTAATATGCATTGGCGCCCTGCTCGCAGGGTCGGCACACTGCACAAGTTCCTCCCCCAAATGTTGGAACTTTCAAAGGGCTTTTCCAGGAAACCAGGCAAGCCTTTTTTTTCGCCCGCTGTTTATGGACCCTCTTCAATGCTCGCTCGCCTGATCCCCGCTGCAATCAATACGCGCCCTGCCGAATGGAGCCGCGCCGCCATCGGCATGGCCCTGGGCACGATGCTCAGTGTCTGGGGCTGCGCCCACGTGTTTGGCATGGAGGTGGCGATGCACCTGCTCGGGCCTCTCGGGGCTTCGGCAGTGCTGCTGTTCGCGGTGTCGTCCGGCGCCCTCGCGCAGCCGTGGTCGATCATCGGCAGCTACTTGTGTGCCGCCGTTGTCGCGCTGCTGGTGGCACGGGTGCTGGGGCGCACCTTGGGCAGCGCCTGCCTGGCGGCGGGCATGACGGTGGTGCTGATGTGCTGGCTGCGTTGCCTGCACCCACCCGCAGGCGGGCTGGCCATGACCCTGGTGTTGGCCGACCCGGCTTCCGCCAGCCTTGGCTGGTACGAACTGCCAGCGGTCATGCTCGGCGCCGCGGCCTTGCTGGTGTGCGCGCTGGCCTACAACAATGCCACCCGTACACGTTACCCAAAAGGCGCCGCAGAATCGCCCGCCGTTGTGTTAGGCAACCCGGCGCCCGCCACCGACCCCACGATCACGGCGGTTGATCTGAAGCTGGCGCTGGCTGAAATGGAGCAGTTCTACGACATCGAACCCACCGAGCTTGAGCAGTTGATCCACGCGGCCGAAGGTCATGCGCGGCGGCGCAGCATCGGTGAAGTGCTGGCCCATCGGGCCGCTTGAGTTCCCCTGCAAATATGCAAAAACGACCTGCATGATTCACGGTTGTACTGGGCAAATTTGCACTGGTACGATCGCGAGAGAGTTCGCCTACGAACATCTTGATAAAGAACAATAAAAGCAGGGAGTTAGAGATGACTGCTCAGGTTTCATCCGAAGCAAGCCGCGCCGACATTCTTCAAGACGAGGTACTGGCCGACGTTCGCAACCATATCGGCCACCTCACCCTCAACCGCCCGGCGGGCTTGAACGCCATTACCCTGGACATGGTGCGCAGCCTGACGCGGCAACTGCAGGCCTGGGCCGATGACCCGCAGGTGTACGCCGTGGTCCTGCGCGGTGCCGGCGAAAAAGCCTTCTGTGCCGGGGGTGACATCCGCTCCCTGTACGACAGTTTCAAAGATGGCGACACCCTGCACCAAGACTTCTTCGTCGAGGAGTACGCCCTCGACCTGGCTATCCACCATTACCGCAAACCCGTGCTGGCCCTGATGGATGGCTTTGTCCTCGGCGGCGGCATGGGCCTGGTGCAAGGTGCCGACCTTCGGGTGGTGACCGAGCGCAGCCGCCTGGCGATGCCGGAAGTCGCCATCGGTTACTTCCCTGACGTCGGCGGCAGCTATTTCCTGTCGCGTATCCCGGGTGAACTGGGCATTTACCTCGGCGTGACCGGCGTGCAGATTCGTGCCGCAGACGCCCTGTATTGCGGGTTGGCCGATTGGTTTCTCGACAGCACCAAACTCGCCGAGCTTGACCAGAAACTCGACCGCCTGCAGTGGCACGACTCTCCCCTCAAGGACTTGCAAGGCGTACTCGCCAAGCTCGCCGTGCAACAACTGCCGGACGCGCCCCTCGCCGCCCTGCGCCCCGTCATCGACCACTTCTTCGCGTTGCCGGACGTGCCGAGCATCGTCGAGCAACTGCGTGCCGTCACCGTTGCCGACAGCCACGAATGGGCGCTGGCCACTGCCGACCTGATGCAAACCCGTTCCCCGCTGGCCATGGCCGTGACCCTGGAAATGCTCCGCCGTGGCCGCCGCCTGCCGTTGGAGCAATGCTTTGCGCTGGAATTGCACCTGGATCGCCAGTGGTTCGAGCGCGGCGACCTGATCGAAGGCGTTCGCGCCCTGATCATCGACAAGGACAAAACCCCGCGTTGGAACCCGCCCACGTTGCACGGGCTGGACGCCACCCACGTCGAGAGCTTCTTTCACGACTTCGCGCAAAAGGTTCAATAAGCCATGCAAGACATTGAATACACAGAAGAACAAGTGATGATCCGCGACATGGCGCGCGACTTTGCCCGTGGCGAAATTGCGCCCCATGCGCAAGCCTGGGAAAAAGCCGGCTGGATCGACGATGGGCTGGTTGCCAAGATGGGCGAGCTGGGCCTGCTAGGCATGGTGGTCCCCGAGGAATGGGGCGGCACCTATGTCGACTACGTGGCGTATGCCTTGGCGGTGGAAGAAATTTCAGCCGGCGATGGTGCTACGGGTGCCCTGATGAGTATCCATAATTCAGTGGGTTGCGGGCCGATCCTCAACTACGGCACCACCGAGCAGAAACAGACCTGGCTGGCTGACCTCGCCAGTGGCCAGGCGATTGGCTGCTTCTGCCTCACCGAACCCCAGGCCGGTTCCGAAGCCCACAACCTGCGCACCCGCGCCGAACTGCGCGACGGCCAATGGGTGATCAACGGCGCCAAGCAATTTGTCAGCAACGGCAAACGCGCCAAGCTGGCCATCGTGTTTGCGGTCACCGACCCGGACCTGGGCAAGAAAGGTATCTCGGCGTTCCTGGTGCCAACGGATACGCCGGGCTTTGTGGTCGACCGAACGGAACACAAAATGGGTATTCGGGCGTCAGACACCTGCGCCGTCACCCTCAACCAGTGCACCGTGCCCGAAGCCAACCTGCTGGGCGAGCGTGGCAAAGGCCTGGCCATCGCCCTGTCCAACCTGGAAGGCGGTCGCATTGGCATTGCCGCCCAAGCCCTGGGTATCGCCCGTGCCGCCTTCGAAGCTGCGTTGGCCTACGCCCGCGACCGTGTGCAATTCAACCAGGCGATCATTGAGCATCAGAGCATTGCCAACCTGCTGGCCGATATGCAGACCCGGCTCAATGCCGCACGCCTGCTGATCCTGCATGCTGCGCGCCTGCGCAGCGCCGGCAAGCCGTGCCTGTCGGAAGCGTCCCAGGCCAAATTGTTTGCCTCGGAAATGGCCGAAAAGGTCTGCTCCTCGGCCATGCAGATTCACGGCGGATATGGGTACCTGGAGGATTACCCGGTGGAGCGTTACTACCGGGATGCGCGAATCACGCAGATTTACGAAGGGACCAGCGAGATTCAGCGGATGGTGATTGCCCGGGAACTGAAAAACTACCCGCTCTGACAAATACACCAAAAACCCAATGTGGGAGCGGGCTTGCTCGCGAATGCGCAGTGTCAGTCATCCAATGTATCGACTGATTCACCGCATTCGCGAGCAAGCCCGCTCCCACATTTTGATCTCTAGCGATAGCAGACCGGGTTATTGGTCTTTGAAGTCGGGCGCGCGCTTGGCCACGAACGCGGCCATGCCTTCCTTCTGGTCCTGGGTCGCAAACGCGGCATGGAACACGCGGCGTTCAAAGCGCACGCCTTCGGACAGGCTCACCTCAAAGGCGCGGTTCACGCTTTCCTTGACCATCATGCTGATCGGCACCGATTTGCCCGCGATCAGGGTGGCGACTTTCAACGCCTCGTCCAACAGCTCATCGGCCGGCACGATCCGCGCGACGATGCCGCAACGTTCTGCTTCGACCGCATCGATAAAGCGCCCGGTCAGGCACATCTCCATGGCCTTGGCCTTGCCCACGGCGCGGGTCAGGCGCTGGGTGCCGCCCATGCCTGGCAGCACGCCGAGGTTGATTTCGGGCTGGCCGAACTTGGCGCCGTCGCCGGCCAGGATGAAGTCGCACATCAACGCCAGCTCGCAGCCGCCGCCCAGGGCAAAGCCGTTGACGGCGGCAATGATCGGTTTACGACGGTTAGCCACGCGGTCGCTGTCGCTGAACAGGTCGTCGAGGTAGATCTGCGGGTAGGTCAGCTCGGCCATTTCCTTGATATCGGCACCGGCGGCAAAGGCCTTCTTCGAACCGGTCAACACGATGCAGCCGATTTGCGGGTCGGCTTCCAGGCCGTCCAGCGCCTGGTTCAGTTCGCTGACCAGTTGCGCGTTGAGGGCGTTCAGGGCCTGCGGACGGTTGAGGGTGATCAGGCCGACACGGCCCTGGACGTCAAGCAGGATGGTTTCGTAACTCATGTATCGGCTCCTTAGAGATTGCGTGAGATGACCATGCGTTGAATATCGCTGGTGCCTTCGTAGATCTGGCAAACCCGCACATCGCGGTAGATGCGCTCCAACGGGAAGTCACTCAGGTAACCGTAACCGCCCAGGGTTTGCAAGGCGGCCGAACAGACTTTCTCGGCCATTTCCGAGGCAAACAGCTTGGCCATGGAGGCTTCCACCAAGGCCGGCTTGCCGCTGTCACGCAGGGCGGCGGCGTAGTGCACCATCTGCCGAGCCACGGCGATTTGCGTGGCCATGTCCGCCAGGCGAAAGGCCACGGCCTGGTGTTCGATCAGCGCCTTGCCGAAACTTTCGCGCTCACGGGCGTAGTCGCGGGCCGCTTCAAAGGCGGCGCGGGCCATGCCCACCGATTGCGAGGCGATACCGACGCGTCCGCCTTCCAGGTTGGCCAGGGCGATCTTGTAACCTTCACCCTCCTCGCCCAGGCGATTGGCGACCGGCACCTTCACGTCCTCGAACAGGATCTGGCAGGTGTCGGACGCATGCTGGCCGAGCTTGTCTTCGACCCGCGCCACGGTATAACCCGGCGAGTCGGTAGACACGATAAACGCGCTGATCCCGCGCTTGCCGGCCGCAGGGTCGGTCACGGCAAACACGATGACGATGCCGGCGTTCTGCCCGGAGGTGATGAACTGCTTGCAGCCGTTGAGTACGTAGTGCTCGCCGTCCAGCCGCGCGCGAGTTTTCAGGCTGCTGGCATCGGAGCCGGCCTGGGGTTCGGTCAACGCAAACGCGCCGAGCATGGCGCCGCTGGCCAGGGGTTTGAGAAAGCGCTCTTTCTGGTCGTCGTTGCCGAACGTGAGGATCGGCACACAGCCCACCGAGTTGTGCACGCTCATGATGGTCGAGCACGCCCCGTCACCGGCCGCGATCTCTTCGAGGGCCATGGCGTAGGCCAGGTAGCCGGTGTCGCAACCGCCCCACTGTTCCGGCACCAGCATGCCGAAAAAACCCAGTTCGGCCATCTCGCCGATGGCTTCCTTGGGAAAGCGGTGCTCGCGGTCCCAGTCCGCGGCGAAGGGTTTGAGGCGTTCCTGGGCAAATTGCCGGGCCGCGTCGCTGATTTGCAGTTGTTCGTCATTGGGCAGCATGGGGGTGAGTCCTTAATACAGGCATTCGACGGCCATGGCGGTGGCTTCACCACCGCCGATGCAGATGGCGGCCACGCCTCGCTTGAGGCCTTTCTGGCGCAGGGCCGAGAGCAGGGTCACCAGAATGCGTGCGCCCGAGGCGCCGATCGGATGGCCCAAGGCGCAGGCGCCGCCGTGGACGTTGACCTTGGCATGGGGAATTTCCAGTTTGCTCATGGTCACCAGGCTGACCACGGCGAAGGCTTCGTTGATCTCGAACAGGTCGACTTCACCCAGGTTCCAGCCGGTCTTGCTCATCAACTTGCGGATCGCGCCGACCGGTGCCACCGGGAACAGCCCTGGCTCATCGGCAAATGCGGCGTGCCCATGAATCACCGCCAGCGGCTTGAGGCCACGCTTTTGCGCCTCGGACTGACGCATCAGCAGCAACGCCGCCGCACCGTCGGAAATCGAACTGGAGTTAGCCGCTGTGACGGTTCCGCCTTCGCGAAACGCCGGTTTCAAGCTGGCGATCTTGTCGATCTTGGCTTTGGGCGGCTGCTCGTCATGCAGGATGGTTTTTTGCTCTTTGCCTACAGTGACCTGCACCGGCACGATTTCGGCGGCGAAGTTGCCATGGTTGATCGCTTCCTGCGCACGGGTCAGGGAGGCAATGGCAAACGCGTCCTGGGCTTCGCGGCTAAAGCCGTTGTGTACCGCGCAGTCCTCGGCAAAGGTGCCCATCAGGCGGCCTTTGTCGTAGGCGTCTTCCAGGCCGTCGAGGAACATATGGTCCAGCACCTTGCCGTGGCCCATACGGTAGCCGCTGCGCGCACGGTCCAGCAGGTACGGCGCGTTGGACATGCTCTCCATGCCACCGGCAATCACCACGTCGACACTGCCGGCCAGCAGCGAGTCGTGGGCCAGGATCGCCGCCTCCATGCCCGAGCCGCACATTTTGTTGAGGGTGGTGCAACGCGTGGATTTATCCAGGCCGGCGCCCAGCGCGGCTTGCCGTGCCGGTGCCTGGCCAAGCCCAGCGGGCAGTACGCAGCCGAACAGCACTTCATCGACCGCGTCGCTGGCAATACCGGCGCGTTCGACCGCCGCACGGATGGCCGCAGCACCCAGCTGCGGTGCAGTCAGGCCCTTGAGGTCGCCCTGGAAACCGCCCATTGGCGTGCGGACAGCGCTGACAATAACAATCGGATCGCTCATGGGGTGTGCTCCTTACTTGGCTGCCATGCGCAAGGCACCGTCGAGACGGATCACCTCGCCATTGAGCATGCTGTTTTCAATGATGTGTCGCACCAGGGCGGCGTACTCGGCAGGCTTGCCCAGGCGTGGCGGGAATGGCACGCCGGCCGCCAGGGAGTCACGCACCTCAGGGGTCATGCCGGCCATCATCGGCGTTTCAAAGATGCCCGGGGCGATGGTCATGACGCGGATGCCGAAGCGCGCCAACTCACGGGCGGCAGGCAAGGTCAGGCTGGCAATCGCGCCTTTGGAGGCAGAATACGCGGCCTGGCCAATCTGCCCGTCGAACGCGGCCACCGAAGCGGTGTTGATGATCACGCCGCGCTCGCCATCGGCATTCGCTTCGGTTTCCGCGATGGCGGCGGCGGCCAGGCGCAGTAGGTTGAAACTGCCGATCAGATTGACGTTGATCACCTGGGCAAAGCTGGCCAGCCCGTGGGGACCGTTCTTGCCGAGGATTTTTTCGCCGCGTACCACGCCGGCGCAGTTCACCAGCCCGTGCAGCCCGCCAAAGGCGGCGACGGTGGCCTGCACCGCGGCTTCAGCGGCGGCTTCCTGGCTGATATCGGCGACCGCACTGCGGGCGTTATCCCCCAGTTGCTTGGCCTTGGCCGCCACCGCGTCGGCGTTCATGTCCACCAGCATCACCTTGGCGCCGGCCGCGACCAGCATCTCGGCAGTCGCCGCGCCGAGGCCCGAAGCACCGCCGCTGACCAGAAAAACCTTGTTTTGGATATGCATCATTGTGTCCTTGAAAAAAGGTCAGGCCACCGCCGCCTTGGCGATTTCCTGATTACGTAAAATAAAGCGTTGCAGCTTGCCGCTCGGGGTCTTGGGCAAGTCGCTGACGAATTCGATTTCCCGGGGATACGCGTGCGCCGCCAGGCGCTTGCGCACGTGCTGGCGCAGCTCTTCGGCGAGTTCCTCGGTGGCGCGGTAGTGCGCATTGATCACTACAAAAGCCTTCACCACTTCGGTGCGTTGCGGGCAAGGTTTGCCCACCACAGCCGCTTCGATCACCGCTGGGTGCTCCACCAGGGCGCTTTCCACGTCGAACGGGCCGACCCGGTAGCCGGAGGTGGTGATCACGTCATCGCTGCGCCCGACGAAACTGATGCTGCCGTTGGGGTTGAGCTCCACGGTGTCGCCGCTGAGGTAGTACTTGCCGACGAAGGCCTTGGTCTTCACGCCGTCGTAGCCGGCAAACCAGCACATCGGTGATTGCTCGCGGTCGATGGCCAGGATGCCGGGCACGCCGGCCGGCAGTTCTTGATAGTCGTCGTCCAATACCACGATGCGATGGCCCGGCGAGGCAAAACCCGCCGAGCCGACGTGCACCGGGTGCTCCAGGCCATGGTGATTGCACAGCACCATGCCCAGTTCGGTCTGGCCGTAGTGGTCGTGGATGGTCACGCCGAGGTTGTCGGCAAACCAGCGAATCACTTCCGGGTTCAAGGGCTCGCCGGCGCTGCTGACAATGCGCAGCTTGCCCTTGATCGACTGGGCGAACTGCTCGCCACCGGCAATCAGCAGGCGGTAGGCCGTTGGCGAACCGGTGAGGTTGGTGATGCCGTATTTGTTGATCACCCGGCACGTGCTTTCCAGGGTGAACGCCCCATCGTAGAAGGTGATCGGGTGGCCCATGGACAGTGGGCCGGTCACGCCGAAATAAATGCCATAGGCCCAGCCCGGGTCGGCGACGTTCCAGAACGCGTCTTCAGGGCGCAGGTCCACGGCGTCGCGGGTGTAGCTCTGGAACGCGACGATGGCCTTGAGCGGCACCGACAGCGCCTTCGACGGGCCGGTGGTGCCCGAGGTGAACATCAGCAGAAACGGGTCATCGGCGCTCAGCAGCACGGGGGCGCAGTCATTGGAATGGTTAGGCAGTTCGGCCCAGAAACTGTAGTCGCCGCGCACGATGCCTTCGCCTTTGGGCCCGGCGACGGTGACGATGGTCGGGCAGCCCTCAACTTCGGCGAGCTTGGGCCGGTTCACCGCGTCGGTGACCACCAACTTAGCGCCCGAGCTGCCCAGGCGGTGTTCGATGGCCTTGGGGCCAAAGGCGGTAAACAGCGGTTGATACACGGCACCGATACGCCAGGTGGCCAACACCACCACCAACAATTCAGCGGTGCGCGGCAGCAGGCCGGCCACCTTGTCGCCGCGCGTGACGCCCTGGGCCAGCAGGAAATTGGCAAAACGTGAGGCCTGGTCTTGCAACTCGGTGAAGGTGGACGTGGCGCTGCGGCCGTCCTTGCCCTCCCAGAACAACGCAATTCGCCCCGGCAGCGCGTGGCGGTCGCAACACTCCACACAGGCATTGAGGCCCTGCAGGGTGCCGGCCAACGCGGCGTCGACGGTGCGCTGGTAATCGAATTCGGTAGTGGCAGCCAAATACTCACGCATTGCTTCAAATCCTTCTGTATTTTTATTTTCAGGACATTTTGCATCACACGAATCGCGGAAATAGTCGCTCTAGAGCGGCGCAGCAGCAATGGTCAAAGCCTTCAACATGGCTGACTGGTTTGGCCAATCATCGAGCGCGCTTATCAACGGGTTGGCCCAAGCGATTGGACGTCGCGGGTGCCAGCTTCTAACCTGAGGGCCTGCGCCACATAAGAAGCCCCGCCCGATGATCGTCCGCCCCAAACCCAACCTCTTGGGTATCCTGTTCTCCCTCAAAGGCTCGATTGCCAAGCGCATTGCCCTGCGCAGCTTGCTGGTGACCTTGCTGGCTTCAGTGATCGTGTTGGTAGAAACCTGGCACCCGGCCTATTTTTCCAAGGTCAACGCCACGCCGTTCACCTTACTGGGCCTGTCGCTGTCGATCTTCATGAGTTTTCGCAACAACGCCTGCTACGACCGCTGGTGGGAGGGGCGCAAGCAGCTGGGGCAAATGATCATTGATGTGCGCTCGTTGATCCGCGAAACCCAGGTACTGGGCGATACGCCGGAGCGTGCTGGCCTTTTGCGCGGGCTGTGCGGGTTTGCCCATGGGCTGATCGCGCGCTTGCGCCTGGAGGATGAAACTCGCGCAATCGCCCCTTGGGCCTCGGTCGATCAAGGGCATCCGAACCTGCCAGATCAAGTCCTGCAACGACTCGGCGCACGGTTTTCTGCGCTGACTGAGCAAGGCGTGATCAGCGAGTGGCGTTACACCCAACTGGAAACCCGGCTGGTCAGCCTCAGCCAGGTGCAGGCCTCGTGCGAGCGGATCAAGCACACGCCGCTGCCCTTCCCCTACACCTTGTTGCTGCACCGCACCATCTACCTGTTCTGCATCTTGCTGCCGTTTGCCATGGCCGAGCCGCTGGGCTGGTTGACGCCGGTGTTCACCGCCATTGTCAGCTACACGTTCTTTGGTCTGGATGAGATTGGCGACGACCTGGAAGACCCCTTCGGTTTCGACGAAAACGACCTGCCGTGCAACGCCATCCTGCGCACGTTGGAGCGTGAGGTCCGCGCCGCCTTGGGCGAAACCGACCTGTCGCCGCCCCTGGAGCCCGTGGAGTACGTGCTCACCTGATACAGGTTTGACACTCGCCGTGGTCTGACCGAAGCTGGTGGCTTTGCGATAGCTGCCCCAGCTTTTGGACGCCTGCATGTCAAAGTCACGCCGTTACGCCCTCATCGGCCTGTGCGCCCTGTTGTCTATTGTGCTCATCACCTGGTTTTTCTCCCGTTCCACTCAAGTGACCGTGCCGCCGGCGATTGCCCATGGTTACGCCAAGGCGCTGCGCCAGGCCCATAACGGCGAGCCGGGGGCCGCGCGCGTTCTGTACCAGCAGTTGGGCCGCCCTGATCTTTCGCCCGAGCGACGTGCTGCATTGCACGCAGAATTGCCCAACTACCCAAGCCCCCAGGCCCTGAAACTGGCGGATAAAGACCTGGCCAATGATGCGCCACTGGTCCGCGAAGCGGCGATCCACAGCATTGTCGGCCTGGTGCCCACCGGCCAGCGCACCTTGCTGCTCGGCCCGGTATTGGACGACCCTGAACAAGACGTGCGCTTTGCCGCCGCCAATGCATTGCTGGGCCTGTCGCCGGATACCTTGGGCTTGTACTTTGGCCCGTTGCAGCAAGTGCTCGATGAATTCGTGAAAAAACTCAAGGGCCAGCCCGAAACCGCCGAAGGCTGGATTCAACTGGCGCGCCTGTACATCCACAGCGCCTTGTTGCCAGATGCGCAAAACGCCCTGGAGCAGGCCATGCGCTTGCAGCCGGACAACCTGCAGGCCGTGGTTGCGCAGATCGAGCTGCTGGACAAGCAAGGCAAGACCGACGAATCGCGCCAACTGCTGGCGCGCCAATTGGCGGCCCACCCGGAGTCGGCCTACCTGCAACACGCCCTGGGCATGTGGTTGCTGCACCATGGCGAGCGCCCGTATGCCCTGCTCGGCCTGTCCAAGGCGGTGGAACTGGAGCCGGACAATCAGGATTACCGTTACGACCTCGCGACCACGTTGCATGCCCAGGAAGAATTGGAAGCCGCCCAGCGCCAGTTGGAAGAAATCGTGCAGCGCCATCCCGCCAATCGCAAAGCTCGGGTGTTGCTGATCAACTATTGGAAAGAAACCGGCCAGTTGCAGAATGTGCAAGTGTTGCTGGCCCAGCTTGAACAACAGAACCCGGACGATCCGGCGCTTCAGCAAGGCCTGTAGCTGCGCTACAAAAACTTGTAAATCAACGCGTCCGCTGTACAAATATCATCAAACGTTGAACCGCCACGAGCCACTACGGTCAAGTGAATATGGCGCGCCCCCAGGTGGCGCGCCCCTCTACTTGTACGTGACCTGAGGGCACTTCTTGTCTACATCCAATACGCTGTTCAGTGAAAAGGCGGCCACCGGCATCGAAGGTCTTGATGACATTCTTTCCGGGGGGCTATCGCGTAGCCATCTGTTCTTGCTGGAGGGTGAGCCGGGCACCGGCAAGACCACCGTGGCCCTGCATTTCCTGCAGGCCGGTGCAAACAACGGCGAGCGTTCGCTGTACATCACCCTGTCGGAGACCGAGCGTGAACTGCGCCAAGGTGCCAAGTCCCATGGTTGGGACTTGGACGATAATATTCATATCTTCGAACTGACCCCGCCCGAGAGCCTGCTTAACGCCGAGCATCAGCAGAGCCTGCTGTACTCCTCGGACCTGGAACTGGGCGAAGCGACCCGGCAGATCTTCGAAGTGGTGGAACGGGTCAAGCCGACCCGTGTCGTGGTCGACAGCCTGTCCGAGATTCGCCTGCTGGCCCAGAGCTCGCTGCGCTATCGCCGGCAGATCCTGGCTATCAAACATTACTTCGTGCGCTACGACGCCACCGTGTTGCTGCTGGACGACCTCACCACCGAATCCCTCGACAAGACCGTGCACAGCGTGGCCCACGGGGTGATTCGCCTGGAAGAACTGACCCCCAACTACGGCGCCGAACGCCGTCGGGTGCGGGTGGTGAAGTACCGCGGCCAGAAATACCGGGGTGGCTTCCATGACTTCACCATCATGCAAGACGGTGTACACGTATTCCCCCGACTGGTCGCGGCCGAGCACCGGGGTGGCTATAACCGCCAAACGTTGAGCAGCGGCATCAAAGAGCTGGATTCGTTGCTCGGTGGCGGCATCGAGACCGGTTCCAGCAGCCTGATTCTCGGCCCGGCGGGTACGGGCAAATCGCTGATTTCGATGATTTTCGCCGCCGCCGCCGTAGCCCGTGGCGAGAAAGCCGCGCTTTTCATCTTTGATGAAGAGCTGGGCCTGCTGTTCGAGCGCATGAAAAACATGGGCATCGACCTTGAGGCGCTGCAAGCCACCGGCAACCTGCTGATCGAACAGGTGGACGCCGCCGAGCTGTCACCCGGCGAGTTCTCCCACCGCGTGCGGCGCTGCGTGGATGAGCGCGGCATCAAGACGGTAGTGATCGACAGCGTCAACGGCTACCAGGCCGCGATGCCAGAAGAGAACGCGCTGATCCTGCACATGCACGAGTTGCTGCTGTACCTCAACCGTCGCGGCGCCGCGACCTTCATGACCGTGGCCCAGCATGGCCTGGTCGGCGACATGCAGGCGCCGGTGGACATCACCTACCTGGCCGACACGGTGATTCTGCTGCGGTACTTCGAAGCGCTGGGCAAGGTGCGTCGCGCGATCTCGATCATCAAGAAACGCACCGGCTCCCATGAATCGACCATCCGAGAATACCGTATCGGCAGCCGCGGCATGACCGTGGGCGAACCCCTGGACAACTTCCAGGGTGTGCTGCGCGGCATCCCCACCTACCTCGGTGCCGGTTCGCCTCTGCTCAAGGATGAGGGCTAGTGGCCGAACCTATGCTGGTCTCCGAGCGCGCGATTATTCTTGCGCCCTTGGGGCGCGACAGCAGCCTGGCGTTGATGATGCTCAACGAAGCCGGCTACAGCGGCATCGTTGCCAACAACCTGGCCCACCTGTGCGACGCGCTGGAGCAAGGTGCCGGCTTGCTGGTGATCGCGGCCGAAGCCTTGCGCGGCGTTGAGCTGGACCCGCTGCTGGAGTACCTGCACCAGCAGCCGGCCTGGTCCGACCTGCCGATCGTGCTGATGACCCATCACGGCGGCAGCGAGCAGAACGGCTCGTCACACCTGAGCGGCCTGCTGGGCAACGTCACCTTCCTGGAGCGGCCGTTTCACCCCGTTACCCTGATCAGTATGGTCAGCGCCGCCCTGCGCGGCAGACGCCGGCAATATGACGCGCGGGACCGTCTGATCGACCTGAGCGAAAGCGAACGGCGCCTGCAAAGCACCCTGGAAACCTTGGAGCAGCAGGTGGAAGAGCGTACCGCCCAGTTGCGCTACAACGAGGATGCACTGCGCCAGTCGCAGAAAATGGAAGCGGTCGGCCAGTTGACCGGGGGTATCGCCCATGACTTCAACAACATGCTCACCGGCATCATTGGCAGCCTGGAGCTGCTGCGACGTCGCGTGGCACGGGGCAAGCTGGACGACCTCGACAGCCTGATCGACCTGGGCGTCACCTCGGCCAACCGCGCCGCCGGCCTCACCCACCGCCTGCTGGCGTTCTCCCGTCGTCAATCGCTGGACTCCAAGCCCGTGGAGATCAACCAATTGGTCAGCTCCATGGGCGAGCTGCTGCAGCGCAGCATCAACGAAAGCATCGCCCTGGACATGCGCCTGACCCACGAGCTGTGGACCGCCGAAGCGGACCCCAACCAACTGGAAAGCGCCCTGCTCAACCTGGTGATCAATGCCCGCGACGCCATGCCCAACGGCGGCCAGTTGGTGGTTGAAACCACCAACCGCCACCTCGACAGCGTGTTTACCGCCGCTTATGGCACGTTGAAACCCGGTGATTACGTGGAGCTGAGCGTCAGCGACACCGGTTGCGGCATTCCGCAAACCCTGTTGAGCCGTGTGTTCGACCCGTTTTTTACCACCAAGCCGATCGGCCAGGGTACCGGCCTGGGTCTATCGATGATTTACGGTTTTGCCCGCCAATCCCATGGGCATGTGACGATTCACAGTGAAGTCGGTAAAGGCACGACGGTGAGTCTGTTTCTGCCGCGCTTTTTAGGCGAAATCGCGCAGGTAGAGGCAGCCAACCCGGCGCTGTTGCCATTCGCCAATGCCGGCGAAACCGTGCTGATTGTCGAGGACGACCCGGCGGTGCGCGTCTTGGTCAGCGCCGTGCTCAAGGAGCTGGGTTACGGCTTTGTCGAAGCGGGCGACGCCGATACAGCGGTGCCGATCATCGAGTCGGACCAGCGTATCGACCTGTTGATCAGCGATGTCGGGTTGCCCGGCATGAACGGTCGGCAACTGGCGGAAATCGGCCGGCAGATCCGCCCGGAGCTCAAAGTACTGTTCATCACCGGATACGCCGAACATGCAGCGGTACGCGGCGGCTTTCTGGACCCGGGGATGCAGTTGATCACCAAGCCCTTCACCTTCGACCTGCTGACCGCCAAAGTCCGCGAAATGATCAAAAGCCTGTAGTGAGCGGGCTTGCCCCGCGCCGCGCAGTGTCAGCCTCCTCATAGATAGCTGACACACCACCGCACCGCGCGCTCGCTACTACGCCAACAGCCGCTGGATGTGTTCCTGAAGGGTATCAAGGTCAAACGGCTTGGCCAGGATCGGTGCATTGCGCGTGATCGGGCTGTTGCAGTCGAGGATTTCCTGCGGGTACCCACTGATAAAGATGACTTTCAATTCCGGGCGCAGCTTGATTGCAGGCTCGGCGATCTGTACCCCGGAAATGCCGCCAGGCAAGCGGTAATCGGTGACCATCAGGTCCAGGTGCGGCTTGGTGGCCAGAATCTCGAAGGCCTGTTCGCCATCGATCGCCTTCAATACCCGATAGCCCAGGCCCGCCAGGTATTCACCCAGCACAAACATAATGGATTCGTCGTCCTCGACGATGAGAACGACATCTTGTGCATCTTCACTCATGGGAAGCCTTAATCCGGTCAATTGCTGCAATTACGACCATGGGGTCACGCAGAAGGTTGCGTCAAGCTGACGATTGATTTCATACCGACGCTTCAAGGGGCAGGCACACCCGAAACAGGGCGCCCTCGCCTATCTGGCTTTCGACTTCGATAGTGCCGCCATGGGCCGCGACGATCTGCTCGGAAATAAACAGCCCCAGGCCCAACCCGGCCGCGACGTGGCTGGCCGACACCCGCTCGAACTGCTGAAAAATGCGCTTCTGGTTCTCTTCGCTGATACCAATACCCCGGTCACGCACTTCCACCCGTGCCTCACCGTGTTCGGTGTACACCCGCACATCTACCGGGCTCTTGGCCCCGTAGCGCAAGGCGTTGGTCAGCAGGTTGGTGATCACTTGCTCGATGCGGAACTCATCCCAGTTGCCTTCCACAGGCCCTTCGACCACCAGTTGCATGGTCGAGCCAGCAGCGGCCACCTGCGGCGCGAAGTTTTCCACCAGGTTGTGCACCAACTGCGCCAGGTCAAACCGTGCAGGCCGGATCGACAGCTTGCCGGTACGGATGCGCGACACGTCGAGCATGTCTTCGATCAGGCGGATCAGGCTCTGGATCTGCCGTTCATCGCGATCGACCATGGCGTGCATCTTGTCCAGGGTGAACGCGGCGGCGTTGTCCCGGGCCAGGTGCATCTTGCGCAGCTGGGTTTCGAGGATCAGGCCATTGAGAGGCGTGCGCACCTCATGGGCGACGATCGACATGAAGTCATCACGCATGCGCACTGCCTGCTCCAGCTCGGCCTGGGTGGCCTGCAGGCGTGTCAGCAGCAGTTCCTGTTCGCGCCGGCTGCGCTCCAGGGCTTCGACCTGTTGCTTCATGGCCTTGCTCTGGCGGTACAGGTCGACGAATACGTTGACCTTGCTTTTGACCGCGTGGATGTCCAACGGCTTGTGCAGAAAGTCCACGGCGCCGCTTTCGTAACCCTTGAACGCGTAGTTGAGTTCGCGGCCAGCGGCGCTGACGAACACGATCGGGATGTTCTTGGTCTTTTCGGTGCCGCGCATCAGTTCGGCCAGCTCGAAACCGTTCATGCCGGGCATCTGCACGTCTAGAATCGCCATGGCGAACTCGTGCTCCAGCAACAGTGACAAGGCCTCGTCGGCGCTCAATGCCTTGAACACCTGGCGGTCCTCGCGCTTGATCAGCGCTTCGAGGGCGAGCAGGTTTTCCGGCAG
This sequence comes from Pseudomonas sp. TE24901, assembly GCF_054058375.1. Classification (NCBI taxonomy): domain Bacteria; kingdom Pseudomonadati; phylum Pseudomonadota; class Gammaproteobacteria; order Pseudomonadales; family Pseudomonadaceae; genus Pseudomonas; species Pseudomonas sp. TE24901. Next base: position 209,038 of record NZ_JBSSAF010000005.1, on the reverse strand, counting down.
ATCGTCAACGATCAGCAGTTTGGCCTGGACAGTACTTAACATGGGGAATATTCCAGGGAAGCCAGCAATGAGCCAATGCGGCTCAAAGAAAGAATGTGGTCAGGTGTATGCAGTGCCAGGGCCGCCCGGGGCATCACGGCCACACGCGCTTCGGCAGGGTCTTGCACCACGGTGGTTCCGCCCTGCTGCTTGACGTGGGCCAGGCCACGGGCGCCGTCGTGGTTGGCGCCGGTCAGCAGGATGGCCATCAGGCCTGGGCCATAGGTGTCGGCGGCGGACTCGAACAGGTAATCGATGGCCGGCCGCGAATGGTGCACCCGGTCTTCCTGGCTCAAGGACAGGCTGTGGTCATGCTCTACCGATAGATGATACCCAGGGCCGGCAAAATACAAGGTGCCGGGCCGGATCGCCTCCTTGTCACGCGCCTCGACCACCGGCATCGCCACACGGCGGTCGAACACCTCGGCCAGTTGGCTGCGGCGCTCGTCTGGCAAGTGCAGCACGGTGATGATCGGCAGGCCGAAACCGCTGGGCAGCTCACCGAACACCGTCAACAAGGCTTCGACGCCGCCTGCGGATGCGCCGATCACAATCGCCTCTATCCCCGGGACACGTGCCGGGCCTGCCGCCACTGGGTTCATAGTTTTCGGTAGATCCGTTCCTGCTTGACCAAGGGTTCGAATTGTTTGCCGAAAGCCGAGAAATCCAGGGTTTCCTTGCTGCCCAGCACCAGGAAACCACGATGGCACAGCGACTCATGAAACAATCCAAACGCCCGATCTTGCAATTTTTTATTGAAATAAATCAATACGTTACGACACGAAATTAATTGCGTTTCTGAGAATACGCTGTCGGTCGCCAGGCTGTGATCGGCGAAGGTCACGTTCTCGCGCAAGGTCTTGTCGAAGATCGCGTAATCGTATGCCGCGGTGTAGTAGTCGGCAAATGAACGTTGGCCACCGGCCTGCTGGTAGTTGGCGGTGTAGGCGCGTACGTTCTCCAAGGAGAAGATCCCCTGCTTGGCCTTGTCCAGCGATGCCGGGTTGATGTCCGTGGCGTAGATGATCGTGCGCTCCAGCAGCCCTTCCTCACGCAGCAGGATGGCCATGGAGTACACCTCTTCACCGGTGCTGCAGCCGGCGATCCAGATCTTGATCGACGGGTACGTCTTGAGCAGCGGCACCACCTCCTGGCGGATCGCCAGGAAGTGCGACGGGTCGCGAAACATCTCGCTCACCGGAATGGTCAGGAACTGCAGCAGTTGCATGAACGCCGCCGGGTCATGCAGCACCCGCTCCTGCAGCGCCGAAATCGTCGCGCAGTCGAACTGGCGCAGGGCATGCGCCACGCGGCGCTTGACCGACGCGCCGGAGTAGTCGCGAAAATCGTAGCTGTACTTGAGGTAAATCGCCTCGATCAACAGGCGCAGCTCAATATCGCTGCTTTTGTCCAAAAAACTTCGCTCCACTTAAATCCGTTCCATCTTGGGTAGCCACACGCGAATCAGTGAGAACAGACGGTCCAGATCAATCGGCTTGGCCAGGTAATCGTTGGAGCCGGCTGCCAGGCAGCGCTCCTGATCGTCTTTCATGGCCTTGGCCGTCACCGCGATGATCGGCAGCTTTTTCCAGCGCGGGTCCTGGCGAATCAAGGCGGTGGCCTCGTATCCGTCCATTTCCGGCATCATCACGTCCATCAACACCAGGTCGATATCGTCGACTTCATTGAGTTTGTCGATGGCTTCACGGCCGTTACGCCCGATCACCACCACGGCGCCTTTGTGCTCCAGGGCGCTGGTCAGGGCGAAGATATTGCGCACATCGTCGTCCACCAGCAGGATTTTGCGCCCCTCGAAGACCTTGTCGCGGCTGCGCGCGGTCTTGAGCATCTTCTGGCGGTCATGGGACAGCTGGGATTCGACTTTGTGCAGAAAGAGTGTCACTTCGTCCAACAGGCGTTCCGGCGAGCGCGCGCCCTTGATGATGATCGAACGCGAATACTTGCGCAGCTCGGCCTCTTCATCCCGGGTCAGGTTGCGCCCGGTGTAGACGATCACCGGTGGGAACGAGCAGATGTCCTCGGTGGCCATGCGCTTGAGCAGCTCGTTGCCGAGCATGTCCGGCAGTTTCAGGTCGATGATCATGCAGTCGTAGACGTTGGTACGCAGCAGGTCGAGTGCGGCCTGGGCGTAACCAACGTCGGTGATTTCGATGTCATCGTCACCGATCAGGCGAGCAATGCTGTCACGCTGCAGGTCATCGTCCTCTACCAGCAGCACGCGCTTGACCTTCTGGGTCAGCTTGGCTTCCAGTCGGGCGAACACGTCCTTGAGTTCTTCGCGGGTGGTGGGCTTGACCGCATAACCCACGGCGCCCATGTGCATGGCGGCCTCGACGCGGTCTTCCACGGAAATCACGTGCACCGGGATGTGCCGGGTATCGGCGTGTTCCTTGAGGCGTTGCAGCACAGTCAGGCCGGAGTGGTCCGGCAGGCGCATGTCCAGCAGGATCGCATCCGGGATGAACTCTTCGGCCAGGCTGTAGCCTTCATCGGCACCGTGGGCCACCAGGCAGTGATAGCCCAGCTCGTGGGCCAGGTCGAACAGGATGCGCGCAAAGTTGGGCTCGTCTTCCACCACCAGGATGCAACGGTTGGTGAACGGTGCCTTGTCGCGGTCATCGGCAAAGCGCGGGATGGCGGCTGCGTCAGCCACCAGCAACGGCGACACCTTGATCGGCGTCGGCGTCGGCGCGGGCGCTGCCACCACCTGGCGCGGTTGCTCAATGGCCGGCGCATCCGCTTCACGTTCCACATACTGCTCGGGCATGACCAGGGTAAACACGCTGCCCTTGCCCGGCTCGCTGGTCACGCTGATATAGCCACCGAGCAAGGTGGCCAGGTCGCGGGAGATCGACAGGCCCAGGCCGGTGCCGCCGTAACGGCGGTTGGTGGTGCCGTCGGCCTGGCGGAAGGCTTCGAAGATGCTTTCCTGCTGGTCCGGCGCAATACCGATACCGGAATCGCGCACGGTAAAGGCAATGCCCTCCCCCGGCGCACGGGACACCGACAGGCTCACCTCGCCCTGCTCGGTGAACTTGATCGCGTTGGACAGCAGGTTCTTGAGGATCTGTTCCAGGCGCTGGCGGTCGGTGAACAGCATCGCCGGCGCGTCAGCCTGAACCTGCAGCTGGAAGCCCAGCTTGCGATCGGCCGCCAGCGGCTCGAACAGGCCACGCAGGCCGTCCACCAGGCGCGCGACGCTGGAGTTCTCCGGACGCATTTCGAGCTTGCCGGCTTCCACCTTGGAAATATCCAGGATGTCGTTGATCAGGTTCAGCAGGTCGTTGCCGGCCGAATAGATCGACTCGGCAAACTTGACCTGCTCGGCACTGAGGTTTTCCTGGGGGTTCTCGGCCAGCAACTTGGCCAGGATCAGCGAGCTGTTCAGCGGTGTGCGCAACTCGTGGGACATGTTGGCGAGGAATTCGGACTTGTACTTGCTGGAACGCTGCAGTTCGTCGGCGCGGTCTTCCAGCTCCATCTGGGCCCTGTTGAGCTCGATGTTCTTGCGGTCCATGGCGTCGCGCTGTTCGGCCAGGGTCTGGGTCTGCTCGGCCAACTGCTCATTGGTCTGCTCCAGTTCCGCCTGCTGGGTTTCCAGGTGAGCCTGGGATTCCTTGAGGATGCGCGACTGTTCTTCCAGCTCTTCGTTGGCGGTCTTGAGCTCTTCCTGCTGCACTTGCAGCTCTTCGTTGAGCTGCTGGGTCTCGGCCAGCACTTCCTGCAGGCGCTGGCGATAGCGGGCGGCCTCGATGGAGGTGCCGATGTTGCCGGCGATCAGCTCCAGCAGTTCCACGTCACGCTCCTGCACCGGGCGCAGGAAGCCCAGCTCGATCACGCCGTTGACGCGATCATCGTCACTGGTGGGCATCACCAGCACGCTGCGGGTCGAACCTTCACCGAGGCCGGAGCTGACCTTGAAGTAGTCCACCGGCACGTCGTCGAGGCGGATCAGGCGATCCAACTGCGCGGCCTGGCCGACGATGCCTTCATCGCTGTAGATCGACTGCTCCAGTTGCTCCTGCTCACGAGAGAAGCCATAAGTGGCCACGCGGCGCAGGCCGCCATGCTCTTCGCGTACATACAACGCCGCCACGGCCGAGCCCATGTATTGGGCAAAAAACTGCAGGATATTGCGGCCGAGCATGTTCAAGGTCAGTTGGCCCAGCACCTGTTCCGCCAGTTCAGTCTGGCCGTTGCGCAACCAGGCCTGCTGCTCCAGGCGCCCCGCAATCCTCTGCTGTGACGCGAGGTTTGCGTTGTAACTCTCTGATAACGAAACCAGATTTTTTCGGCCGATATACGCCAGGAAACCGCTCAGGCCGAGCACGAAGGCCAGGTACAGGGTGACACTGATAATGGTGGTACGGGTGACTTCTTCGTTACGGGTGATACGGAACTGCTGCTCCATCGCCACCGCATCGTCGTATTCCTTGCGGATCTCATCGGTCAGGCGCTTGCCTCGCCCCGCCTTGACTGCGCTGCGGTAGTCACCGCTTTCGCGCTGCATATCAATCATCGACTGGGCGTACTTGTTCCACTCGATCTGCAAGGCTTCGAGGCGCTTGAGGCGATCCACCTGCTGGGGATTGTCTGCCACCAGCTCCTGCAGGTTGCGCAGATCGGCAATGATCCGTGGCTTGGCCACTTCGTAAGGGTCGAGGAAATGCTCGTCGCCAGTGATCAGGAAGCCGCGCATGCCAGTTTCCAGGTCCACCGTCAGCTTGGATGACTCATTGAGGTTGTTGATCACCCGGTCGGTGTGCTCCACCCACTGGATCACCGTCAACAAGTAGGTGATCAGGCAGACGAAAAACACGGCACTGAGCACGCCCACACCCAGGGGCAAGGCCACATTTCGGCTCAGTAGATTACGAAAGCTCTTTTCATCGACGGACGACGCAGGAGTCATGGGCATGCCTTGGCCAAGTGTGTAAAAACCGGGAGTTTGCCCCAAAGTCGATGGCCAGGGCTATGTTTACGCGACAACTTGGGGCAAATGCCTACCGATTCGTACGAAGCAAAGGAGGTTCGAGCGAGACATTCCCTACGAATGCCTTCACAATGCCACCCCCAGGCCGGGAACTTGCCGAGATTGTCATGACTCATTAGAGGATGGTCTTTATCCGATCAAGACCTGCACCTCCACTTCTCGGGAACCCTACTTATGTCCGCCGCTGATTCCACCATCCTTGTAGTCGAAGACGACGCCATCGTGCGCATGCTGATCGTCGATGTCCTCGAAGAATTGGAGTTTCAGGTGCTTGAAGCCGCTGATGCCGAGGAGGCCCTCGCAATCGTGCAGGACTCGGCCCAGGCCATCGACCTGATGATGACCGACGTCGGCCTGCCCGACATGGACGGCAAGCAACTGGCGACCAAAGTACGCGAACTGCGCCCCGCCCTGCCCATCCTCTTCGCCAGCGGTTATGCCGAAAATATCGATGTGCCACCCGGCATGCAGGTGATCGGTAAACCCTTCTCGATCGATCAATTGCGCGACAAAGTCAAATCGATGCTGCCCAACGCCTGACGCCACTTCAGCGCCTCGCCGCCCAGCCTGGGCGGCCCTTCGCAGGGTGTGACAGCCTTGTGACAGCCCCCTCACTCCTGCACGAATTCGCCGTTTTGCCTAGCGCGTCCGGATTTAGCTGCTAGCTTCAATCGACATGCCCTACAGGTATTAATCACAAGGAATAGTCGCCCAGGTATGGGGGGAGCGCGCATGTTCAAGTCGCCTTACAGGTCGGCATTGATGCTGGCCGTTTTGACAATGCCCGGCGCCAGCGCCCTGGCCGACAACGCCGAAACGGCGAACAAGAGCAACAACCCCCTCAACCTCGCCCCAGGTGCCAACCTGCAGGACTACTACACCCCCAGGCTCTTCGACACTAACGCCCACACCAACGACCTGTTACTGCGCGGCACGTTGCCGGTCGCGCCCTCGGACTTTATCGGTGTGCCGCAACTGTTGCGCGCCACGCTGCCCATCAGCACGCGACCCGACCCGCACAGTGGCTACAGCACTGGCATCGGCGACCTGAACCTGTTCGATATCTTCTTGCTCAAGACCGAAGGCGTGCAGTTGGGCATCGGCCCGCAGATCACCGCGCCCACGGCTGAGCACGATGAGCTGGGCACCGGCAAATGGCAGGCCGGGCTGGCGGCCATTGCCATCGATGCATCACCCCGTGGGTTGCTGGGCGCGCTGGTGCAATACCAAAGCTCATTTGCCGGGGACCGTGACCGAGCGCACGTGGAGAGTGCAACTTTTCAACCGTTTATCATTCATAACCTGCCGAAGGGCTGGTACCTGCGTTCCACCGGCACCTAGACCTTCGATTTGAAGAACGACACCCACTACATCCCGGTCGGTTTTGGCGCGGGCAAAGCCTGGAAAGCCGGCACCAACATCGTGAACGCCTATGTAGAGCCGCAATGGACCGTGGCACGCAAAGGCGATGGCCTGCCTCAGTTCACCTTGTTCGCAGGGATTAACGTGACGTTCGGCAAATAAAACTGGAAACTCGGCGCTTTCATCCCACGCCCTTTAAAAAGATCTCTGGAAGGACGCAACAACATGATTGGAAAACCGACGCGCCTGCTGTTGGCGAGCCTCTCGATACTGATGAGTACCGGCGCCCTGGCCGACTTCACGGCCACCCCCGCCGAAGCCCGGGCCATTGCCAAGGAGGCGTACCTGTATGGCTACCCGGTCGTGGCGATGTACAAGACGCTCTACACCCAGGCCGTTGATAAAGGCGGTGCCAACTTCAAGGCCCCGTTCAACCATATCGGCAACACCGCCCAGGTGTTCACCCCCAAGGACACTGCGTTCGTCACTCCGAACTCGGACACGCCCTACTTCTTCGTGTGGATGGACCTGCGCAAGGAACCCTTGGTCCTGACCCTGCCGAAGATCGAAGACAACCGTTACTACTCGGTGCAGTTGATCGACCTCTACACCCAGAACATCGCCTACCTGGGCACCCGCAGCACCGGCAACAATGGCGGTCACTACATGATCGCGGGGCCAGACTGGAAAGGTCAGCAGCCGGTAGACGTCGACCGCGTGGTCTACAGCGAAAGCAACATCGCCTACGCCCTATACCGCACGCAATTGTTTGACGAAAAGGACCTGAACAAGGTCAAGCAGATCCAGAACGGCTACAAAGTGCAGTCGCTGAGCAGCTATGTGAAACAGCCGGCCCCGGCCGCCGTGCCGAAGATCGAATGGCCCAAGCCGATGGCCACCATGACCGAAGGCCCGCAACTGTTCCGCTACCTGAACTTCATGCTGGCGTTTGCTGCCCCCCAGGACAGCGAAAAAGACCTGCTGGCCCGCTTCGCCAAGATCGGCATCGCCCCGGGCGCGCCATTCAAGGTCAAAGAGCTGACGGTTGAGCAACGCAAGGCCCTGGAAGACGGTATCGCCGACGCCCGGGCTGAATTTGCGGCCTTCAAGAAAGACAAAATCGACACCCATCAAGTGTCCAGCGGTGACCTGTTCGGCAGTCGTGACCGCCTGAAAAACAACTACCTGTACCGCTATGCCGGGGCCGACCTGGGCATTTTTGGCAATTCCACCGACGAAGCGATCTACATGACCTACTTTGTCGACAGCGAAGGTAAACCGGCCAACGGCGCACGCCACAGCTACACCGTGCATTTCGCCAAGGACCAACTGCCGCCAGCCGATGCCTTCTGGTCGCTGACCATGTACGACGCCAAGACCAAGCTGCTGGCGCCGAACCTGAAAAAACGCTACCTGATCAATTCGCGGATGCTGCCCAACCTCAAGCTGGACGCCGACGGCGGCCTGACCCTGGCGTTGCAGCACCATGAGCCGCCGAAAGCCGAACAGAGCAACTGGCTGCCGGCACCTCCCGGCCCGTTTTATGCCGTACTGCGGATTTACCTGCCCAAGCCTGAGGTGGGTAATGGTCAATGGAAACTGCCGCCGTTGACACCGCTCAAGTAACGCCGCGTGCCCGGCCGCAACAGGGTTAGGCCGGGCATGTAACCCCCTGATATCAGGCCGATACAAGGATGGATGACGCCATGATTTCACCTGCTCGTGCGCAAGGGTTCTGCGCTACGCCTCTGGTTTTCGGCCTGCTCACCAGCTGCGGCGTGTCGGCGGCCAACCTGCCGCAACTGGGCAGCCCCACACCGCCCCCCAAGGCCGATGCCGAAACCTGCCATCGCCTCCAGCAAGACTTCGATATCGACCTCAAGCAAGTGGTCAAGGCCGGTTGCGAGCCGTCCACCGAACAGATCGCCAAGTTGATGGACAACCCGGTGGGCAACCTGGTGTTGCTGTTCAACCAGTTCGACTACAGCGCCCTCAAAGGCCCCCATAGCAACGGTACGCGCCACCTGGGCAAATACAGCTTCATGCCGACCTTTCCCATTTCCCTGGGGGAGGACTGGAACTTGATCAACCGCCTCCCGGTGAGCTATGTCAGCGCACCAGTCAATTCCAAGGCGGGCGACCTGATCGGCATGAGCCCCTACGGCGTGCTGACGGACCGCGACTTTCCCTCGGTGGTGAACGACCCGTTCGACCGCACTTCGGGCTTTGGCGACCTGGCGTACGTGGGCGTGTTCTCGCCCAAGCAGCCGGTGCGCTTTGCCAACGGCGGCAAGATGGTCTGGGGCTTCGGCCCCACGGCCATGTTCCCCACGGCCGAGAGAGACGTGCTGGGCACCGGCAAATACTCACTCGGCCCCGCCTTTGTTGCGGCCTATCTGGGCGAAGACTGGACCCTGGGCGTGTTCCCCCAGCACTGGTGGTCCGTGGGTGGCGATGCGCGACGCAAGGACGTCAGCCTGACCAACATCCAGTACTTCATCCAACGCGCGATTCCTGGCCCAGGGCAATGGCGGGTGGGCATGACGCCCAATGTCACCGTCAACTGGAAAGCCGAAGGTGGCAACAAGGTCAACTTCCCCATCGGCATCGGCGCCGGACGCATCGTCAATTTCGGCAAGTTGCCGGTGCGCATTTCCGGTGAAGTGCAGTACTCGGTGATCCACGCTGACGACCTGATCAGCAGCCGCTGGAATTTCCGCGTGTCGTTTATCCCGGTGATCCCCACTTTCATGCTGTGAACGAGGTGCGCCATGTCGCGTTTTCATCGCACACGCAGGGTCGTAATCCTTGGCCTACTGGTTGCTTGCGGCAGCGTCTGGGGCGAAGAAATGGAGCCCCGCGCCCTCACCGCCCTGGACCAGATGGGCGCCTACCTGCGCAGCCTGCAACAGTTTCGTATCGACGCCAGCAGCCACACCGACCAGGTACTGGAAAACGGCCAGGTCATCGAGTTCAGCCACCGCACCCGGTTGCTGGCCCGCCAGCCCGACAAGCTGCACGTCTCGGTTGAAAGCGACGGCAAGCGCCGCAGCCTGTTCTACAACGGTAAGCACTTCACCCTCTACGACAGCCGCAGCGGTTACTTCGCCAGCCAGGCTGCACCGGCCAGCATCGGCGGCCTGCTCGACCAACTGAGCGAGCGCTACCGCATCGAGCTGCCCCTGGCGGACCTGTTCCGCTGGCACCCGGGCACGGCCAAGGAAGTCGGCATTACCAGCGCGCTGCTGATCGGCGACGAAACCCTGGAAGGCAAGGTCTGCACCCACTACGCCTATCGCCAGCCGGAGATCGACTGGCAGTTGTGGGTGCGCCAGGGTCCGCAACCGCTGCCCTGCCGTTTGGTCATCAGCCGCCGCGACACCGCCGAGCAACCCCGGCACACCGTCAACTACCAATGGCAACTCAACCATCCGCCCACTGCACGGGAGTTCGAGTTCACCCCACCCGCCGGTGCGCGTTCGGTGCCCCTGCAACAGTTGGAGCCACAGGGAGAACAGCCATGAAAGCCACGGCGACGGTGCTGACGGCCAGCTTGCTGCTGGCCCTGTTCGACCCGCTGGTTGCCCAAGCCTGGCAGGTGCGCGGCGGCGGTGGTGCGCGGACGTTCGTGGTGCCCCATGGCGGCGGTGGCTATCGCCCGCCGCCGGTGCCGCACCCCATGCCGGCGCCGAGGCCGCTGCCGCCACGCCCGGAGCCCCATTCTTACCCGCCACCGCATCCGTACCCCGGGCCTCACCCTGGCCCGGAACCAGGCCCGCATCCGATGCCACCTCCACCTCCACCGCCGCCGCCCCCACCACCGCCTCCGCACCCGGATGACTGGTATCACCCTTGGGCCGCTGCGGCCGTGGTCGGCGCCACCACTGCGACGATCCTGGCCATCGGCACCCAGGTCAGTACGGTGCCGCCTGAATGTGTGTCGGTGGTCGCCAATGGCGTGGCCTACCAGCACTGCGGGCCCACTTGGTACCAGCCGCGGTATGTCGGCGGCTCCGTGCAATACATCGTGGTCGCCGCGCCCTGGTGACCCACTGTTTCAAGGACGATTGGCATGACAGCACTCAACGATGTGAATGCCCTGCAGGCCAGCATGGCTGAAAGCGTACTCGGCCAGGACCAGGTGATCCGCCAGATCCTGCTGGGTCTCCTGGCCAATGGTCACCTGTTGCTGGAAAGCTTGCCGGGCCTGGCCAAGACACGCACGGTCAAGGCCCTGGCGCGGCACCTGGAGGCGAAGATGAGCCGCATCCAGTTCACCCCCGACTTGTTGCCCTCGGACATCACTGGCGCAGAAGTACTGCACCAGGTCGACGGCCAGAACCAGATTCGCTTCCAGCCCGGCCCGCTGTTCGGCAACTTGATCCTGGCCGATGAGATCAACCGCGCGCCCGCCAAGGTCCAGGCCGCGTTGCTGGAGGCCATGGAAGAACGGCAAATCACCGTCGCCGGTGCCAGCCACCCGCTGCCCGCGTTGTTTATCGTGGTGGCCACGCAAAACCCCATCGAACAGGAAGGCACCTACCCGCTGCCCGAAGCGCAGATGGACCGTTTCGTGATGAAGGTGCTGCTGGATTACCCCAGTGCCGACAACGAAAGCCAGGTCTTGCGACTGTTGCGCGATGAAGAGCAGGCCGCTTCCACCCAGGCGTCCGGGGGCTTTACTCTTGCCCAGGACGTGATCTTCACGGCGCGCAAGGAAGTCAGCGCCATCCAGGTGTCGCCGGCCATCGACCGCTACCTGATCGACCTGATCAACGCCACGCGCCACCCCGGCGACTATGACCCTGACCTGGCGCGCTGGATCAGCCTGGGCGCCAGCCCACGGGGCGGCATCGGGCTGGATCGCTGTGCGCGGGCGGACGCCTGGTTGCAAGGCCAAACCTTCGTGACCCCCGACAACGTACGTGCGGTGGCGCACCCGGTGCTGCGCCACCGCCTGCAATTAAGCTATGACGCAGTGGCAGACGGCGTGACGGCCGACCAGGTGCTCGACCGTCTGCTCAGCACAGTGGCGATCCCGGCATGAACGCCGACGGGTTCGTCTACGTCAGCCTGGCGCAGCTGATGGCCTTGCAGTTCCAGGCGCGAGACTTGAGTTTTGTTGCGCGCCAGCCCCAGGGCAGCGTCCTGGCCGGCAACCACGCCTCAAGGCTGCGCGGGCGTGGGCTGAATTTCGACGAGCTGCGGCGCTACCAGCCCGGCGATGACTTGCGTCACCTGGATTGGCGCGCATCCTTGCGCACCGGCAAACCGGTGGTGCGCACCTTCACCGAAGAACGCGACCGCCCGGCCTTGATCGTGGTGGACCAACGCATGTCGATGTTTTTTGGTTCGGTGCGCAGCTTCAAATCGGCGGTTGCCGCCGAACTGGGCGCCTTCGCCGCGTGGATGGTGTTCAACGCCGGGGATCGGGTCGGCGGCCTGGTGTTCAATGACAGACGCATCGACAGCGTGGCACCGCTGCGCAGCCGCAAACGCGTTGAAGCCTTGTGCAGCCGCATCGCTCAGCAAAACGGCGAGCTGAACGCCACTTGCCCGGACCACGAAGGCGACAGCCAGCTTGACCGCGTGCTGCAGCAGTGCCGCGCCGTGGCCGGGCACGACCACTTGATCTGCCTGGTCAGCGACTTCGCCGGTGCCGGCCCGTGCACCCTGCAATTACTGCAGGCACTCTCAGCGCACAACGACGTGGTGGCGTTGCAGGTGTATGACCCCCTGGCACTCAACGTGCCCGACAGCGGGCAACTGTTGGTCACCCAGGGCCAGTTGCAAGTGGAGCTGGCCGTGAACAGGCGCCAGGTGCGCCAGCCTCTGGGGGACTTCCTCGGTGGCCGGATCAAAGACATCGCGACCCTGCTACGTCGCAGCCAGGTGCCCTTGCTGATGATCAGCACCGCCCTGCCCGCGGTCGACCAACTGCGCAGCGAACTGGGTAGACGCCGGTGACTGCCCCTGTGCCGAGCATCGAACAACTGCAGGAGTTGGGCTTGCCCGCGCCCGTCAGTTACTGGCCGCAAACCTGGGGGTGGGCTGTGGTCCTTGGCCTGGTGGTGTTGGCCCTGCTGGTACTGGCCGTACGCAACTGGCTGCACTGGCGCCGCGATGCTTATCGACGTGAGGCCGTGGCACGCCTGGACGCGCTGACCGACCTGCGTGAATTGCCCGAACTGCTCAAGCGTGTGGCGCTGTCGATGCCACTCCCGGCGCAGGAACACGCATCCATCCCGACGTTGACGGGCGCTGATTGGCAAGCGTTCTTGCAACGCCACGCAGGCGCACCGATCCCCGAAGACTTGAGCCAGCAACTGGCTGACCTGGCCTACGCCGCGCCCTTGCCCGACGCCCAACACACGCAACTACTGGCCCAGTGCAAAGCCTGGGTGGAGCAGCACCATGTGGCAGCTTGATAACCCGTGGCTGTTGCTACTGCTGCCGCTGCCCTGGCTGGCGTACCGGTACCTGCCTGCCTACCTAGAAGCCCGCAGCGCCGTGCGGGTGCCGTTTTTCACCGGCATGAGCCAGGCCGTGGGTGGCGCGCCCTCTGCGAGCGGCGTGCGGAATAATCGCAGCCAGCTTGTGCTCAACCTGGTGGTCTGGGTACTGCTGGTGCTGGCGGTTGCCCGCCCGGTGTGGGTGGAAAAACCCATTGAACGCCAGCAGCCGGTGCGCGACCTGATGCTCGCCATCGATATCTCCCAGTCTATGGAAACCCAGGACTTTACCGACGCAACCGGGCAAAAGATCGACCGCCTCGCCGCCGTCAAACAGGTGGTCCATGACTTTATCGCGCGCCGCAAAGACGATCGCATCGGCCTGATTCTGTTTGGCAGCGGCGCCTACCCCCAGGCACCGTTGACCCTCGATCACAGCAGCCTGTCTCTGCTGTTGGATGACAGCGGCATTGGCATGGCCGGGCCGAACACCGCCATTGGCGATGCCATCGGCCTGGGGCTCAAGCTGCTGGACCAGGCCCATGAGCCCGAGAAAGTGCTGATTCTGCTCACCGATGGCAACGACACCAGCAGCGCAATCACCCCTGACCATGCCGCCGACATGGCGGCGGCCAAGGGCGTGGTCATCCATACCATCGGCATTGGCGACCCGCAGGCCACCGGCGAAGCCAAGGTCAACCTGAGCGCATTGCAAGCCATCGCCAGCGCCACCGGTGGGCGTTACTTCCGCGCCGAAGACCGTGACAGCCTGAGTCAGGTGTACAGAACGCTCGACCAGATCACCCCACATCAAGTGAAGACCTTGAGCCACCAACCCAAGCGCGACCTGTTCTGGTGGCCGCTGTGCGCGGCGCTTGGACTGTTTGCGCTTTACCACCTGTTGGCGGCGTTATGGCCCCACCGGATCAAACGAGAGGTGGCCGATGGACTTCAGTGACTTCCACTTCTTGCGCCCCGCGTGGTTATTGCTGGCCTTACTGGGGGCTTTATTGCCACTGGCCTGGCAACGCAGCCGCGACCTGCAACGTCGTCTGCGTGGCAATATCGCCCCGCACCTGCTGCCGCATTTGTTGCTCACGCCGACGGATTCGCACCGCCTGCGCCCGGTGCACCTGGCGAGCGTGCTGTTGATGCTCGGCGCAGTCTCCGCTGCAGGGCCGACGTGGGAGCAGGACCGCCCGGACTTCCTGGAAAACCGCGCGCCGTTGATCATCGCCGTGGACCTGTCGCCGTCCATGGACACCGCCGACGTCCCACCGACCCGCCTGACCGCCGCCAAGCACAAGCTCCACGACCTGGTACAGCGGCGCAAAGGGGCGCGCACCGCGCTACTGGTGTACGCCGGCAGTGCCCATCTGGTGTTGCCGCCGACCGATGACCCGGCGCTGCTCGACACCTTTATCCAGGCGCTCGGCACCGACTTGATCAGTACAGCCGGCAAGGACGTCGCCGGCGTCATCGACCAGGCCAAGCCGTTGTTGGCGCAATCGCCTGGCACGTTGTTGCTGGTCACCGATGGCGCCGACAGCACGCAATTGCCAAGCCTCAAGCAACACCTGGCCGACAGCCCGCTGCAAGTGCTGGTACTAGCGCTGGGCAGCAATCCCGCCCTCAAGCAACTGGCCTCGGCCACCGACGCGCCACTGGGCAGCCTGACCCTCAATGACGACGACCTGGACTGGATCGAGCTGCACGCCCAGCAGCACTTCCAAAATGCCGATGAGCAACAGCGCCTGTTGCAGTGGAAGGACGCCGGTTACTGGCTGTGCTGGCCGCTGTTGCTGGTGGTGCTGCTGAGCGTGCGACGCGGCTGGAGCCTGAACTGGGTGGCGACGGTACTGCTCGGCCTGTTGCTGCAACCGCTGCACGCCGATGCCAACCCGTTCCTCACCCCTGACCAGCAAGGCCGTTGGGCTTTCGAGCATCATCGTTACCCCGAGGCGGCCTCCCTGTTTCAAGACGCCTACTGGAAAGGCATTGCCGCCTATAACGCCGCCGACTACGCCTTGGCCGAAACCACCTTCAACACCCTCGACACCGCACACGCCGCGTTCTATCTCGGCAACATCCACGTGCGCCGCTTCAAATTCGACGACGCCATCGTGGCCTATCAGCGTGCTTTGAAGCTGCAACCGACGTTTCCCGAGGCCAGCGCCAACCTGGCCCTGGCCATTGCGCTGAAAAAGGACACCGACAGCGCAGCGAACAACACCCCCGAGGTCAAGCCCGACGAGATCAAGTTCGACAAGGCCCCGGGCAAAGGCCAAAGCAAGGCGATCCAGACCGAACAAGCCAACAGCGATGCCCTGTGGTTGCAGAACCTGACGACCTCACCGGCCAACTTCCTGCGGCGTAAATTCAGCCTGCAGGATCAGGAGGCGAAGCGATGAACCGCTATTGCGGCGTGTTGTTGTTGCTTTCCGGGCCGTTGTGGGCGGCCGAACCGCAGCTCAAAGTCCAGGCACACCTGCTGCCCAGCGCTGCGGTGGTAGTGGGTGAACAACTGCAAGTGCAGGTGGATGTGCTCACCGATACCTGGTTTACCTCTGGCGCCAGCCTGCCGGTGCTGAAACTGGCCGGTGCACGGGTTCAGGCGCCGGGTGGCGAAGCTGAACACACCACCCAAGAGATTGGCGGGCAGATGTTCTACGGCATGCGCTACCGCTACCGCATCACGCCGAATGTCGCCCAGGCATTCACGGTGCCGGCACTGACCGTCAGCGCCCAGCCGGGTCAGGCCAGTGCGCCCTTGAATGCCCAGAGCACGCCGCTGTCGTTCACTGCCACCCAGCCACCGGGGTTTGCCCCCGGGGAGCCGGTGCTGGTCGCCAGTGGCCTGCGCCTGAGCCAGACGCTGTCAGCCACTGACCTCAAGGTGGGCGACAGCCTGACCCGCACCCTCACGCTGCAAGCCGACGACACGCCGGGACTTTCCCTGCCACCGCCCGCCTCCGCGCCCATCCAGGGCCTGCGGTTGTACCCGCAAGCGCCGAGCATCAGCAACCTGGACGATGGTCGAGGCGCAATTACTGGTGGCCAGCGCATCGACCGGCTGGTGTATCGCGTCGAGCAAGGGGGTCATTTCACTTTGCCTGCCATCAGCGTGAAATGGTGGGACAGCCGCAACCGGCACGTGCAGAACAGCCAGTTGCCTGCCCTCACGTTCGAGGCCCAGGCGGGCAGCGCCTACACGCCCACCTTCTCCATTGCCGATGACCTCAAAGCCCTCGGGCAGCACAGCCGCTGGCACGTTTCGCGGCACCTGTTTGCCTGGATCGCCGCGGTGGCCGTGCTGATTCTCGCCGGTTACCTGCTGCATGCGCTGTGGCCACGCCTGCCGCCACTGTGGCGAAACGTGTGCACAACATTGCGCTGGGTGTGTCGTCAACTACGCTTGGTTCCACTGAACCCTCGTCACGAAAAGGACTTCCCATGACGTCGCTGCGTTCTGCCCTGCCCCTGCTTCTTCTCCTCAGCCTGCCGGCTCTGGCTGCCGACCCGCTGCCGTCATGGAACGATGGCCCCAGCAAAAAACAGATTGTCGATTTCGTGCAGGCGGTCACCGTCGAAGGCTCCAAGGACTATGTCAAACCCGCCGAGCGCATCGCCGTCTTCGACAACGACGGCACCCTCTGGACCGAACAACCGGCCTACTTCGAAGTGCTGTTCGCCTTCGATGAAATCAAGCGCCTGGCGCCCCAGCACCCCGAGTGGGCAACCACCCAGCCGTTCCAGGCCGTGCTCGAAGGCGACCATCAGGCCCTCGCGGCCACGGGCATGCAGGGCTTGTTGAAGATCATCGGCGCAACCCACACCGGCATCAGCACCGAAGCCTTCATCGACAATGCCAAAGCCTGGCTAAAACAGGCGCGCCACCCCAAGACGGGCAAACCGTTCGATCAGATGATCTACCAGCCGATGCTGGAAATGCTCGACTACCTGCGCAGCCAGCAATTCAAGACCTACATCGTCTCCGGCGGCGACACGGCCTTCATGCGCGCCTTTGCCGAGGTGGTGTATGGCGTGCCACCGGAACAGGTGATCGGCACCAATTTCGTCACCCAGTACCAGCTCAAGGACGGCAACCCGCAGATCCTGCGCACCGCCAAGCTGGCGCACAACGACGATGGCCCGGGCAAGCCGGAAAGCATCGACGCGATTATCGGCCGCCGGCCCTTGCTGGCCTTCGGCAACTCCGATGGCGACCTGCAAATGCTGCAGTGGACCGCCGCTGGCAGTGGCAAGCGCTTGATGGGCCTGGTGCACCACACCGACGCCAGGCGCGAGTGGGCCTATGACCGAAACTCTCAGGTGGGGCGCCTCGACAAGGCGTTGGACTTGGCCAGGGCAAACGGCTGGATCGTGGTGGACATGGCGAGCGACTGGCGCCGTATCTACCCCTTCGAGCCGGCTGTGCAAGCAAAGGTGCAATAAGAAAACGTCACGACGGACTGTACAAAAACGTTGGTCGCAGGCAATGCGACTCAAGCCCTAAAAGGAGCAAGTCTTATGACTCGCATACGCAAGTGGCTGCCGAAACTCGCCCTGGTGGCGGTGTCGGTAATAGGCGCCTCGGCATCCGCCCTGGCCGCCGAGAAGCCGAATATCCTGGTGATCTTCGGCGATGACATCGGGCAAACCAACATCAGCGCCTATTCCATGGGCGTGGTGGGCTACAAGACGCCCAATATCGACCGGATCGCCAAAGAAGGCATGATGTTCACCGACTACTACGCGGAGAACAGTTGCACGGCTGGGCGCTCGTCCTTCATCACCGGCCAGACGCCGTTGCGCACGGGCCTGTCGAAGGTGGGCATTCCGGGGGCCCCGGTGGGCCTGCAAAAGCGCGATATCACCATCGCCCAGGCGCTCAAGTCCCTGGGTTACTCCACCGGGCAATTCGGCAAGAACCACCTGGGCGACCGGGACGAGTACCTGCCCACCAACCACGGCTTCGACGAGTTCTTCGGCAACCTATACCACCTCAATGCCGAAGAAGAACCCGAACGCCCTTACTGGCCCAAGGACGATGCCGAATTCGTCAAGGCCAACACCCCGCGCGGGGTGATCCACAGTTTCGCCGACGGCAAGATCGAAGACACCGGCGCCTTGACCACCAAGCGCATGGAAACCATCGACGACGAAACTACCGCGGCGGCCCAGGCCTTTATCAAGAAACAGGCCGAGGCCAACAAGCCGTTCTTCGTGTGGATGAACACCACGCGCATGCACGTGTTCACCCATGTGCGTGACTCGATGAAGGGCCAGAGCGGCATGCCCGGCAACGAGTACGCCGACGGCATGCTTGAGCACGACGGCGACGTGGGCAAACTGCTGCAGACCCTCGACGACTTGAAGATCGCCGACAACACCATCGTGGTCTACACCACCGACAACGGGCCGAACCAGTTCTCCTGGCCGGACGCGGCGACCACGCCGTTCCGCAACGAAAAGGACTCCAACTGGGAAGGCGCGTACCGCGTGCCAGCGATCATCCGTTGGCCGGGCAAGATCAAGGAGGGTCAGGTCTCCAACGAGATGGTCTCGGGGATGGACTGGTTCCCGACCCTGTTGGCCGCAGCCGGTGACGCCGACGTGAAAAACAAGTTGCTCAAAGGCTGGACGCCTGCGGCAGGCGGCACCAACTTCAAGGTGCACCTGGATGGCTACAACCAACTGCCCTACCTGACCGGCCAGCAACCTAAAGGCGCGCGCAACGAGTTCTACTACTTCAATGACGACGGCATGCTGGTTTCGATGCGCTTCGACAACTGGAAAGTGGTGTTCGCCGAGCAGCGCCAGCCGGGTGGTTTCCGAGTGTGGAGCGAGCCGTTCGTACAGTTGCGGGTGCCGAAGATCTTCAACCTGAGGATGGACCCGTATGAGCGCGCTGACGTGGTGAGTGACCAGTATTACGACTGGACTACCAAGAACGTCTACCTGGGTGCGGTTGCGGTGACCAAGGCGGCGAAGTTCCTGCAGACCTTCATCGAATACCCGCCTAGCCAGAAACCGCCGAGCTTCAGCATCGACCAGATCCGTGAAGCGGTGGACAAGAAGATCGAAGAGAAGATGAAGGCCGCCCCGGCTTCATAGCTGACACAACACAAGGCAAATGTGGGAGCGGGCTTGCTCGCGAAATCGGTCGTTCAACCAACCGATTCGGCGACTGACACACCGTTTTCGCGAGCAAGCCCGCTCCCACAGGGTTCTCTGTACGTTCTGGAATTTTGTAATGACCTCTCGCACCGCCAGCAAGCCTGTTGAAATCGGCAACGCCACCTCGACCCTTATCCCTGCCCTGCTCCTGTTTGTCTCAGGTGGCGCGGCGCTGGTCTATCAGGTGCTGTGGATCAAGCAACTGTCGCTGGTGGTGGGCGTGGAGGTGTATGCGATCACCACGGGCATCAGCGCGTTTTTTGCCGGGCTGGCCCTGGGTGGTTTGTTGTTTGGACGGTTGGCGGACCGCTTTTCGCGGCCGCTGCTGTTGTATGCAGCCCTGGAATTATTGGTCGCCGCGTTCGGCGTGGGCGCCACCGTGGCGCTGGGTATGGCGGCCGAGCCGTTTGCCTGGCTGGAACAACGCATCGGCCTTGCGGCCTGGGCGCTGCCATTTGCGTTGGTGGGCCTGCCCGCGCTGTTGATGGGCGGCACGCTGCCGGTGCTGGTGCGTGCACTGGATATCAATGCCAAGGGCCTGAGCCAGGCGGGTGGCCGTTTGTACGCCGCGAACACCGCCGGGGCCATCGCCGGTACGCTGCTCACGGCATTTGTGCTGATCGCGCAGTTTGGCGTGCGTGGCAGTGCGGTGGTAGCGGCGATGCTGAACCTGGTCGCAGCGGTCGGCGCCTTGTTGTCTGTGCGCCATCACGCTCCCGTCGCTGTCGCCCCTGCGCGCAGCGTTCAACCGGCGCGCCTGGCGCTGGTGCTGTATGCCATCGCCGGGGGGGTCGCCCTCGGTTATGAAGTGGTGTGGTCGCAGTCCATCGTACAGTTCATGAGCACGCGCACCTACGCGTTTGCCGTGGTGCTGGCCACTTACCTGACAGGGCTGTTTATCGGCAGCCAATTGATGTCACACCGGGTTGAGCGCATTCGCGATCCCTGGGGCGTATTTGGCTTGCTGATTGCGGGTGCCGGATTGGTGGCGCTGTTGGAAATTGCAGTGCTGGGGCGCTGGCTGATTCTGCTGCAAACCCAGGCGGAAGCGCTGGTGCTGAGCCTGGGCGGCAGTGAGTTGCCGGGCATGAGTGCCCGGTTCGCGGTGGCGGCGCTGTGCATTGTGTTTGTGCCCACTTTGCTGCTGGGTGCGGCATTTCCGTTGGCGTTGCGCTTGAGCGTGGGTAATCGCCATGTCGGTCGGGATGTCGGCGCGGTGGTGGCGTTCAACACCTTGGGCGGGATCGTCGGGGTCATGCTCTGCGGGTTTGTGCTGATCCCCTGGCTGGGCCTGGTGCGGACCCTCGGCCTGCTGGCGGTGATGGCCGGCGCCGTGGGTTATCTGGCGGTACGTCGCGGCCATGGGGTGAAAAAGTCGCGGCGCCAGGCGGTGGTCGTTGTGGGCCTGGTGTCGCTGGCGGTTGCCGGGCTGACCCCGGTGGACCGCCTGGCCAAGTTGCTTCCCGGCGCACGTAACGCCAGCCTGGCGTTTTACCAGGAAGGTCGTGGCGCGACGGTGGCCGTGGTCACCCAGGGTCAAGGAGCGCGGGCGTTTCAGCGCCTATATATCCAGGGTGTTTCCAATACCGGTGATGCGATGCCGTCGTTACGCTACATGCGCATCCAGGCGTTGTTGCCGTTGCTGGTCCACAACGCCGAGCCCAAGTCGGCGCTGGTGATTGGCTTTGGCACCGGGATCACAGCGGGTGCGCTGTTGCGTTACCCGGGGCTGGAGCATCGGGTGGTGGCTGAGTTGCTGCCGTCGGTGGTGCAGGCTGCGTCGCTGTTCAAAGGCAACTTCAATGCTGCCCAGGACCCGGCCATCGACCTGCGCCTGCGCGATGGGCGCCAGGAATTGCTGCGCAATGCCCAGCGCTATGACCTGATCACCCTGGAACCGCCGCCGCCTTCCGCTGCCGGGGTGGTCAACCTATATTCTCAGGACTTCTATGCGCTGGCCGCAACACGGCTGGAAAAACATGGCCTGCTGGCTCAGTGGCTGCCGCTGCCCACGCAAAATATCGATGATTCCCGCGCGTTGGTGCGCAGCTTCCTCAATGTATTCCCCTATGCCTCGCTGTGGACCAGCGAGTTCCACGAGATGCTGCTCGTGGGTTCCCTGGAGCCTGTGGCGCTGGACGCCGAGCGTATTCGCCAGCGCTTTGAACAGCCCCCGGTGCGTTCGGCGTTGGCTGAGGTCGGCATCGATTCGACGGCCACGCTGCTTGCCACCTGGGTCACTGACCGCCAGGGCCTGGAGCGGTTTGCCGCGAATGCGCTGCCAGTCACCGACGACAGGCCGCGCATCGAATACGCCCCGTGGGTGCGCAGCAAGGAAATCACCCGAGTATTGCCGGCCCTGCTGGACCTGCGTGTACCGGCGCCGCTGGTCAACGCGGACGCGTCTTTTGCCCGCACCCTGGCCGCTGAACAACAACGCTTGATGCAGTTCTACCGCGCGAGCCTGCATGCCTACGATGGCGACCGCGACGCCTGGGGCCGGGATATTCGTGACGTGCTGCAACAAGACAGCGCCAACCCCTACTACCGCTGGTTTATCAGCCCCTAAAACAGGTAATGTGCGCGCGATTGTTTAGGGAGTTGCGCCGCACATGACTTGCTGGAATATCCTGGGCCTCACGCCTGACGCCGACAGCCGCGCGATCAAGCGCCAATATGCGGCGCTGCTGAAGAAAACCCGGCCGGACGATGACCCCGAGGGGTTCCAGCGCCTGCGCGAAGCCTACGAGCAAGCTCTGCAGTGGAGCCAGGAGCAGCAGGACACTGTTGAGGTGGCCATCGAGCACATGGGTGAAACCGTCGAGGTGGTCACCGAACACGTGGAGGAAACCCTGGAACAACGCTATCAAGCGGCAATGGCCAACGGCACGGCGTTGTTCTTCGAAATCCACCTGTTGCATCGTTGTGTTGACGGCGAACTCAACGCCGAGGACGCCCGCTGGGCGTTCCAGGCCTTCAACTGGCTCACAGCCTGGCAACGGCTGGAGCTGCCGGTCGAACTGATCGACACGCTAGAACGCCAACACCGCGCCGCTTTACAGCAACCGTTGCGCCTGGCCCTTGAGCAGAAAGATGAGTCGGCGTTTCTTGCTGCTTATGCAGCGCGTGATGAGCACCCGTGGGTACACAATCATCCCCACGGTGAGTGGTTCAACGAATGGCTGGCCAAGCTGCTTGCCCAGAGCCATTTCTGGTCCAGTGCCGTGTTCGACGCCGTGTGTGCCGGCCAAGGCTGGCACGGCGGTGCCGACCCCAACTGCCCCGCCGACGATTGGGCGCTGCTGTTGAAGCGCCAGCAAGGGCCGGCCTTCCTCGCACGCCAGCGGGCGTTGGCCGCCGAACCACCCTACAGCCCACAGCAACGCGCGGCACGTTTACTGCTGGCGCCGATGAGCCTGGGCCAGCGCCGTGCCTTCGCCCAGCGTTTGAGTGAAGACGACTGGAAAGCCTGCCAAACCCTCAGCGCTGACATCTATGCCGAGCATGTGGTCGTCGCTGAAGCCATGCCCGGTGGCACCGTGTATTTCTGGCAAGACTGGGACAAGGCCATGGACACCTGGCCCTGGGTCGTCGCGCTGGTCGTGAGCTGCCTGGTGGGGGTGCTGGAGAAAGCCGAGTTCCTGGCCGGCAATGGGGTGCCGACGCTGGGCCACGGGCTCTTGTGGTCGCTGGCCTTCGTGGTCGGCGCCGGGCTGGCCTGGCAAGGCTGGCGGCCCCTCGCCCATCACTACCGCGTGCAGGACGAAGCTTTCAGCCAGCGCCTGCCCGGCTGGCTCAGCCCTACCCACCTGCCGCTGCTGCCGGTACGTGACCTGGTGCCCGGGTTGGTCCTGGTGGCAATCCTCGGCTACCTATTCGGCCCGCTGGCCAGCGTGACGCTGATCGCGGCCTTGGCACTGATCGGCGTGATCAAGCGCCCCGGGATGAGCCATCACACGCCCTGGACCGCAAGCCACCCGCGCTGGACCCTGCTGGGTGCGGCCCTCGGCGTGGTCGGTGTGATTGCGCTCTACGCGGGCTTGGTCTTGCTCGACAACGGCCACCGGGTCGTGCGTAACCAGGGCCTGCAACAGTGGACCGAGCGCCTGTGCAGCCGCATGCCGCGCAGCGATGCCGAGTGTCAGGCGCCCGCCACCCAGAAACAGTGGTACGGCCAGGAGGCCGCGCAATGAACCCCAAATGGTTGTTACCCATCGGCCTGATCCTGGGCCTGGCCTTGCTCGGCCTGGCCGGCGCCACCAAACCCCTGCAGCGGATTCAGTTCTGGTTGGATCAACGGGACAGCCCCCACACCGCAGCAGCGAGCGCCCTGGCGCCGATCATCGATTGCGCGAACCGCATCGACCGCGACACGCGCCTGGCCTTTTACCGCATGCGTTCAACCGAACCCGAAGCGCCGGACCACGATCAGTTTGGCGACAGCAGCGAGCCTGAACCGCGCGTTATCCAGGCGGCTGTTTGCTCCCAGCTGTACACCCTGAAGCTGGAGCGCCAACAGCCCGGGAGCCAATTGGTCGGCCTGGCCTCGGTGTATGCGTACAGGCTGCACAGGTTCACGTCCGTGGCCGACCGGGTCACGCCGACCCAGGCCGAACGGCTCTCGCTGAGCGGCCGGCAAGCCGTGGTGCTGCCCGTCACAGAATCGTTGAGGCAGGAGCTGGTGCAAGAAGGCGACGACTACCTGAGGGTCTCCACCCAACTGCGTCAACAGCTGGAAGAGCAGGACCTGAACATACGCCCGGCGCAATTGGCACTGCTGGAGTCGCGCTTCGGCCGCGACCTGCATTGGCACGTGCTCAACTACATGATCATCGCCCGCCACGCGGTGAATGCCCTTGAGCAAGGGATGCACGACGCACGCCTGACACCCCAGGCCGTCGCCAGCCAGGCAGCGGCCTTGCAACAGGCTGCCGACGCTGGCAAAGCCTACCTGCGTACCCACCCCACCGAGCACCTGGATGAGGAAGCGCGCCACCTCTGGTACACGATCACCCCGGCCGCCGATGCCTACCTGGCCGCGCTGGGCACGTTGCACCAGGACTGGCTGCACCATGCCGCGCCGCAGCAACTGAGTGACGACTATTACCTCGTCACCCGCCGCTACGACGCCCTGCTCAGCTATTACAACCGGCCGGCACGCAACGCGTTTTGAGGCTTAGTGTTTTTTCAGTTTCACGTAGGACTGATGCAGGTCTGACGCCCAGCCATCGATAACGCCTTTGACGTCGTCGGCCTTCATCACCTGGGCGTCGTTGGACAGCGGTTTGCCGGTGCCTTTGCGCACCACTTGGGCGATCACCTTGCCGCTGGCGCCGTCGAGGAACTGCGCCTCGGTGCCCAGGGTGGTTTCCTGGTCACGGTGGCCGGTGGCGGTACTCGCGGCCGCGACGACCAGCGCCACGGGGATGTACTCATAGGGCGCGAGCGCTTCGGTCTTGCTGCTCACGGCGGTGATTGCCGCCCGCACGACGATCACACCCGGGCCCGGCGCATTGGCCAGCGGCAGGGATTTTTCCAGCTCACGCTTGAGCGCCTGGTTGTAGTAGGTGTTGATACCGTTAAGGGTGCTCTCAGGGATTTTCGCGGTGGCCTGGGGCTTGGGATAGAACTGGGTCGGCTCGACATACACCGCGGTGTAGCGGCTCAGGTCCAGCTTGGGGTCCACCCAACGCATCACATCCGCGCCCGAAGGCGACTTGGCTTGCTTGAGTTGGCTGTAGTCCGAGAGAAAGCCGGAGTACTCCTCCGGTTGTGTGACTTTGCTGGCGCAGCCTGTCATTCCAATTGAAGCGAGGCACAGCGTGCTGATCATTAGCCTTAGTTTCATCATTGAACTCCCTGGCAGTCATCACTGGAACACTGAGCTGTAGGTATAGCCAACTCTGGGGAAATAGCCGTTATTTCCCGCGCATCGTTTGACAGACCCGTCCCCAGCGTCAAAGCTGCACGGAGCTTAAAGCACGCCGTAGAGCGTCCCTGCATCAAGACAACGGAAGTCGGAATGCCAGCGCCCACAACCAAAAAAGCCGCACCCCACCGTGAATCACCCCGTCGTTACCTGTACCCCATTCTGATTGTGTTGTTGCTGTTGGCCATGGCCGGGATCTGGTTTTACCTGCAGACGAGCGCGCCTCGGCTGCCCGCGCCCGTGATGGCGGTGAAACCGGTGGTTATCGCACCGGCGACGATGGTGGATGAACAGCAATGCCAGGGCTGTCACCAGGCTCAGGTCAAGGATTGGCAAGGCTCCCACCATCAGTTGGCGATGCAGCAGGCCACGCCACAGACGGTGCCGGCAGACTTCAATGACGCCACGTTTACCGGTGAGGGTGAAACCACCCGGTTTTTTCGCCGGGGCGATGCGTTCTGGGTCAATACGCCCGGCGGCGACGGTAAGCCTGCTGACTTCAAGGTGGTCTACACCTTTGGCATCGCGCCGCTACAGCAATACCTGATCGACGTGGGCGATGGCCGCTTGCAGGCGTTGGGCGTGGCCTGGGATACCCAGCAGCACCGCTGGTTTCACCTCTACCCAGGCCAGGGCGTGACCTTCAAGAACCCGCTGCATTGGAGCAAGCCCAGCCAGAACGCCAACTTCATGTGCGTCGAATGCCACACCACCGGCTACACGCGCAACTTTGATCCGCTGAAAAACAGCTTCGACAGCCAGTGGAACAGCTTCGGCGTCGGCTGCCAGGCCTGCCATGGCCCGGCCTCCAACCACCTGCAATGGGCGGCTAAAAAAGGCGACCTGCTGCACGCCGGGTTTGCCGTGGACCTCAAGGACAAGGACGCCACCGTCGAGCTGGAAACCTGCGCGCGCTGCCACGCCCGGCGCGCTCCGTTGGGTGACGGGTTTACCGTCGGCAAGCGTTTGATGGATGACTACCTGCCCAGCGTGCTGACCCGCGAGCTGTATGCCCTGGACGGCAAGATCAAGGACGAAGTGTTTGAACATGGCTCCTTCGCCCAAAGCAAAATGGCCGAAAAAGGCGTGCGCTGCAGCAACTGCCACAACCCCCACAGCAACGAACTCAAGGCGCCGGGCAACGCGGTGTGCTTGCAGTGTCACAACACCGCCGGCAAAACCCCGATCGCCACGGTCGATGGGCGTGGCCTGCAGGCCAAAAATTATGACGCTCCTGAACACACCGGCAAACCGGTGGGCCAGCCGGGTTCGTTCTGTGTCGACTGCCATATGCCGGGCAAGGTGTACATGGGCAATGACTTGCGCCATGACCACAGTTTCAGTATCCCTGCGGGTGCGCGGGACGTGCTGAAGGCGCCTACTTATGCCGAGAGCATGGTATTGATTCGCGGCGGCCAACCGGGGGCCGCCCAGGCGCTGTATGACCAATTGGCACGCAGCAACCTGCCGGCCATCCAGCGGGCGACCTTGTTGGTGGAGTTGCCCAACTATCCCAGCGAGCAGGCACTCAAACTGGCAACCCGGGACCTGGGCCACCCTGCCCCGCAAGTGCGCGAAAGTGCCGTGCGTGCGGTGAGTGCGTTGCTGCCGCCGCCAGAGCGCATTGCGCTGTATGTGCCGTTGCTCAAGGACCCGGTGCGCGCCGTGCGCATCATTGCTGCGCGGGATTTATTGAGTGTCTCCAGCCAGGGCTTGGGGCCGGCGTGGGACAGCGCCATCGCCGAATACGAACAGGTGCAATCGAGCCTGCTGGAGCGTGCCGAAGCGAACCTCAACCTGGCGATGCTCTACCAGGCCAGCGGCCGTGGCGACAAGGTCGAGGCGCAACTGCGCACGGCCCTGCTGCGTGATCCGGACTTTTTCCCGGCGTTGGTAACGCTTATTCAGTGGCTGGAGGCCAATGGCCGTGCGGACGAGGCGCGCACATTGATCGGCGACCAGTTGGCCCTGCACCCTGAGGCACCGCTGCTGCAACACACCCGGGGGTTGATGTTGATCCGCGCAGGAGACACTGCCCAAGCGATGCCGCACCTGCGCAACGCCGCTCGCCTCGACCCGGCGAGCGCCCAGTACGCCTACGTACTGGCGGTGGCGTTGCACGACAGTGGGAAGGTTGATGAGGCCTGCCAGCAATTGGAGTCGCTGTTGCAGCGCCAGCCGTACAGCCGTAACGCACGACTGTCGCTGATCCAGTACTACCTGGAAAACGGCCAGGACCCCAAGGCCCAGGTCGTGATGCAAGCCTGGAAAAACCTCAACCCAGGCGACCCGGCACTGAAATAAGCGCTTGCCTGCGATGACAGTGGCTTGGCACACCATCTCTAACGCCAATACCTCCGTCTTCGCAGCCTCGCTAAAGCTCGACAGCTCCCACAAGGGACCGGGTGCATCCTTTTGAAATGCGCTCGAATGTGGGAGCTGGCTTGCCTGCGAAAGCGGCGGCACAGTCAACAGTGATGTTGCCTGAACCACAGCCTTCGCAGCCTCGCTAAAGCTCGACAGCTCCCACAAGGGACCGGGTGCATCCTTTTGAAATGCGCTCGAATGTGGGAGCTGGCTTGCCTGCAAAAGCGGCGGCACAGTCAACAGTGATGTTGCCTGAACCACAGCCTTCGCAGCCTCGCTGAAGCTCGACAGCTCCCACAAGGGACCGAGTGCATCCTTTTGAAATGCGCTCGAATGTGGGAGCTGGCTTGCCTGCGAAAGCGGCGACACAGTCAACAGTAATGTTGCCTGAACCACAGCCTTCGCAGCCTCGCTAAAGCTCGACAGCTCCCACAGGGGTCTGCGTAACGACGAAGATCCACTGTAGGAGCTGGCTTGCCTGCGATGGCAACCGTTGCCTTAAATACGTTCCCGCGGGATCAGGCTCTGGAGCTGGGAGGCGAGGAAGTTGGCGTCGAAGGCGAAGGTGTCCGGGTCTTTGAGGCCGTTGGTTTTCTTCCACAGCCAATCATTTTTATCCGCCGGCAGTACCAGCGAGACGCTGCCGTGGCGCGCGGCGGTGAGACCGATCACCGCCACTGTAACCAACCCTCCCGCGCCCATCACATCCGGTACGAACTCCACGGTTTTTCCGGTGATTTGTACGTTCAGCTTCTCGGTCTTGAAGGTCGAAACCTCCACCGGCACGCTCGGGCCGCTGGCCACATAGGCTTCACGCTGCACCTCAAGCAAGCCCACCGTCTTGACCGGCGCCAGCCACTGCTCAATCTGCCCGAATAACTCGTTGAGCTTTTGCGCCCAACGCGCCGACTGCACGTCGAATTGCTGTTTCTTGTGCGCTTCGCTCTCGGCGTAATGACGAAGCATCTCGCCCAGTTGCTGTACGTCGTCCATTGCGAATGTCCTCCGGTGAGCCAGGTTGCGAGGGTCGATCATGGCAGATACGCGGGTGCTGCGTGCGGTTAACGCTGTGCAAGTGCACATCACCGCACACAGGGCGCCTGAACGAAGGAACTGCTCCGGTCATTTGCTCGGCAACTGCGTATGACTAATCCGTAGCCAATGGGTAAGGTGAAGCGACATTCCTTGTCAGGAGCATCGCATGCGCACCATCGGCCTTATCGGCGGCATGAGCTGGGAGTCCAGCGCCGAGTACTACCGCCTCATCAATCAGCGCGTGCGCGACCAACTGGGGCCGCTGCGTTCGGCGCAGTTGTTGATGTACAGCATGGATTTCGGCCCGGTGGAACAGGCGCAGCATGCCGGGCGCTGGGACGATACCGCGCTGATCCTCGAAGACGCCGCACGGCGCCTGCAAGCCGGGGGCGCTGACTGTGTGGTGCTGTGTACCAACACCATGCACTTGGTAGCGCCACGCATCGAAGCAGCAGTGTCGATTCCGTTCCTGCACATTGCCGATGCGGCGGGTGCGGCGGCCGTCGAAGCGGGCACGCTGACTGTCGGTTTGCTGGGCACAGCGTTCACCATGGAGCAGGACTTTCTTAAATCCCGCCTGGCCGCCCAGGGCCTGACCGTGCTGGTACCCGAGGCGGACGAACGCCAGGCGGTGCACCGAATCATCTACGAGGAATTGTGCGTGGGCGTGATCAGTGACGCTTCGCGCCAGGTCTACCGGCGCGTGATCGAGTCCCTGGCCGCACGCGGCGCCCAGGCGATCATCCTGGGGTGCACGGAAATCGGCCTGCTGATCAAGCCGGAACACAGCGACCTGCCGTTGCTGGACACCACCGAGCTGCATGCGCAGGCTGCGGTGGCGTTTGCTCTGGGGGATTAAACCGACCGGCGCAGGCGCGCCATGCTCACGGTATCGACATACTTGCCATCACGCACCGCGTAGTCGCGCAATCGACCTTCAACCTCAAAGCCGAACTTACGGTACAGGTTTTGCGCGGCTTCGTTGTCGGCAAACACGGTCAATTCGACACGGTGCAGGTTCATCCAATTGTCGGCCACGTCCAACGCGGCCGTCAGCAACCGAGACCCCACGCCCTTACCCTGCCAGGCTGTCGCCACGCCCATACCAAACGAGCCGACATGGCTCTGGCGCACCCGCAGGTACTGTTCCAGGCCCAACTGGCCGATGACTTCACCGCCGTGCACCGCCACCAGCTGTAACCGCCGTTCGTTGTCCATGACCAGGCGCTTGCGCCACATCTCCACAGCCTGGAAAGGCATCTGCAGCACCTGCCGGCACACGGCCGGGTCGTTATAGAGCGCGGCGACGCCTTCAAGATGGGCCTCGGTAAAACGCTGGATGACGATGTGGGGTTCAGGTGCGTGCATTGTGTTTCATCCTTTGAAAAACACGTGGCCCAGCAGTGTAGAGGCCTCACGTGCGCAATGGAAAGCAGCTCTTTCAGTCAACAAGAACAAGCTTGTCCTACGCACAGACTGAAGCCCAGCGTGCTGGCATCCGGAATTCTCTTGATTCGCAGTAAGGATCGTAACGTGATGAAGCAACGGACATTGGCAAGCGGTATTTGTGTCGCAGGATTGTTAGCGATAGGGGCCTGTGCGACTGAGCAAGAGCAGGAACCAGAGATCAAGTGGTTGCCGAACTGCGAGGGGCGCCCGTTCAGTGGCTTGGATCCCGAAGTCGTCGCCAGAACACAGTGTGGCGTAGTCACCGTGCCGCTGGATCATACAAACCCGACTCAAGGCACTCTTAAACTAGATATCACTCGCGTTACAAGCCTTCATCCGCAGCGGCATGAAGGCGCAATATTTACCAATCCTGGCGGGCCAGGTGCTGACAGCAGCGGCTTCGCCGTGGTACTGGCATCAATATGGAAGGGGTACGCTGATGAGCCAGAAGGCGAGTCCTATCGCCATCTGATCAATGCCTATGACTTGATTGGCATCACGCCGCGGGGAATGGGCAGTTCGCCTGACTCACAATTGATATGCCAATCCAATGACGTGATTGTCGCGCAAAATGACATCACCCAGGACCGCAGCCCCGCTAATCTTGAAGCCCTGCGGCATAATGCTGAAGTGTTGGCCCAAGGGTGTGCGAACCAACCCTTGGCCCCTTACATCACCACCGACCAGACTGCGCGGGATATGGAGTTCGTCCGTATTCAATTGAATGAAAGAACACTCAACTATTTCGGCAATTCTTATGGCACGTGGCTGGGCGCCTGGTACGCAGGCCTGTTTCCAAAGACTGTGGGTCGTATGGTGCTTGATTCCAATCTTGATTGGACCTCAACGTTTCAAAACGCCTCCTTGAACCTGGCACCTGAAAAAGAACGTATCTTCGCCCGTTTCGTTGCAGAACCCGCGGCCGAAAACCCTCTGGTCTATGAAATGGGTAATGACCCAAAGGCCATACGGCATTCTTTTATAAACCTGCTACCGCAGGTTCAAGTAGCGCTGCGCTCTGACACCGAACGCTACAGTTCTATCGAATTCCTGATGGCCGCAAGAGTGCTCAGCACATGGCTGCGCGAGTCGCCTACCCTCAATGACACCGAATTGCTGAACAAAGCACAAACCTATCGGTTCAGCCCGGACACTGAGGTTAATCATTCCGCTCTCAGTGCATTTACACGCTTAGTCACGGTTATCCGAGAACCTGTTCTCTGGAACGACATCGCTGTCGGCCCCCTGAAGTTGGACCCCGCCGCGTCTGTGCGCAGCACCATCTTATGCAACGACTCGGCAACGGCCGATGAAAAGTTCTGGACGGAAATGGAAAACCTGTACGCAACCCAGTATCCAGTGGGAGGTAGTTACTTCTACGCAAGACATTGCGCGGCGTGGAGCGGCAAACCGTTGTCGGGCGTGCCACTTAAGGCGCTTGGACAAGCCAGCAGTATCTTGATGATTCAAGCAGAATTTGACGACCAAACACCTGCACCGGGGGCTTTAAAGGCGTCGCAGAGCGTACCGAATACCCACATGGTCTTGCTTAAGGGGGCCTATCAGCACGGCGTTTCTTTTTCTAATCCCAACACATGTGTCAACCGCTACACAGGTGATTACCTAGCATACGGTCGTAAGCCTGCACGTCTGTCGATTTGCTTTGCTTCAAATTAAAAAATGGCGCTGTACGGGGCGGTATTTATAAACGCTGCGCCGCCACACGCCACACCCGCGCAATATCCGCCGCCCGCTCACGCAACAGGCGCGGCGCCTCGCTACAGGCCTGCTCCAGGCTCATCGGGCCGGATGGCAAGGCAAAGGCGGCATCCACGCCATGGGCATACATCTGCTCGTAACCGTCGCCCAGGGTGCCGGCGATCACGATCACGGGCACGTTGTGCTGCCGGGCGATTCTCGCCACGCCAAATGGGGTTTTGCCGCGCAGTGTCTGGGCGTCGAAGCGGCCTTCGCCGGTGATCACCAGGTCGGCGCCGCGTACAGCGGCGTCCAGGCCGACCAATTCAGCAACCACCTCTACACCTGCACGGAACTGCGCCGCCAGGAACGCTTTGGCAGCAAAACCAAGCCCACCGGCCGCGCCGCTGCCGGGCTCGTCACGCACGTCCTTGGGCAGGACCTTGACGCAGTGGTCGGCGAAGTGGCCGAGGGCGGCGTCCAGTTGTTGGACTTGATCGGGAGTGGCGCCTTTTTGTGGCCCGAAAATAGCGGAAGCGCCATGCGGGCCGCACAAAGGGTTGTTCACGTCGGCGGCGATTTCAAAACGTACTTGGGCCAGGCGTGGGTCGAGCGCGTCAAGGCTGATACGCGCCAGGCGAGCCAAGGCCAGCCCGCCGGGTGGCAAAGGTTGGTCCTCGTTGTCGAACAGTTGCACGCCAAGTGCTTGCATGGCCCCTGCCCCACCATCGTTGGTGGCGCTGCCGCCAATCGCCAGGATGATGCGCTCGGCGCCCAGGTCGAGGGCCGCCCGGATCAGCTCGCCGGTGCCGAAGGTGGTGCTGGAACACGCATCGCGTTGCCCCGGAAGGACCAATTGCAGGCCGCTGGCTTCAGCCATTTCGATGATTGCCGTGCGGCTCTCGGCCAACCAACCCCAGCGTGCCTCAACCGAACCGCCCAAGGGGCCGGTGACACGTTGAGTGCGCAGTTCGCCGTTGCACGCGGCCAGTACTGAATCCACCGTGCCTTCACCACCGTCCGCCATTGGGCATTGGACCAGTTCAGCGTCCGGCCAGACCTCGGTCAACCCTTCGGCAATGGCCTGGGCGACGCCTTCGGCACTCAGGCTGTCCTTGAACGAGTCGGGGGCGATGATGATTTTCATGGGCTTTCTCCGGTTTTTATAACGCCCATGCTGCCAGTTGCCTGGAGGAATGACGCCGGTCCGATGCACAAGTGCCGATCAGCTTTGTTGTTCATTTCTACAAAGCCTGGGGCAGCAGTTGCACGCCGAGGTACAGGGCGAGCATGCCGTCCAGGGTCAGCGGGTCGACGCCACTGAGTTCGGCAATGCGCTCCATGCGGTAACGCAGGCTGTTGCGGTGGATGCCCAAGGCGTCTGCGCAGGCCTGGCTCTGGCCGTCGCGCTCGCACCAACTGCGCAGCGTGGCGAGCAGTTGGCCGTTGCTGTCCTTGGCCAGCACTTTGCGCAGCGGGTTGAGCAGCTCGTCCAGGGCATCGTCGTTGCGATGGCGCCAAAGCATCACCGGCAAGCGATAGCGGTTGAGGGTCAGTAACTGCGAGTGCGGCAACACATCACGACCATAGGCCAACAAGTCACCGACGCGACGGTAGCAACGGCGCAAGCCGGCCAGACCGTCGGCCTGGCCACCGACGGCTACGCGCAGAATCGTCCAGCCCAACCCGTGGAGTTTTTCCAACAACCGAGGATTGTCTACCTGCACAGCTGCCGGCCGGCACCAAAGAAGGGAAAATTGCGCGGAGCTGACGCACCAGCTGTCAGGATACCGTGAGGTCAGCCAGGCGCTCAGGGCTTCCGCCGACTGGCCCGCGCCCAGCTCGAATAAATAAGGGGTGCGCGCCAATTGTGGCTTGAGGCCCAGTTGTTGCGCTTCATCCACCAGGCGCGGCGAGTCGCCGGTTTCGGCCAGCAGCAACGCCAGCAGGTCATCGCAACGCTGGCGCCGCCATTGTTGCTCGGCCTGCTGATGGCGGTGGCTCACCAGCATTTCGGCGGTCATGCGCACCAGCTCGGCGTAGGTGCGCAGCCCTTCCGGCTCGCCGGTGATGCCCAGCACGCCGATCAGGCGCCCGTCATGCAGCAGCGGCAGGTTGATGCCCGGTTGCACGCCCTTGAGGTGCTTGGCGGTCTGGCCGTCGATTTCCACCACGCGACCATTGGCCAGCACCAGTTGTGCGCCTTCATGGCGGGTGTTGATGCGTTCGGGCTCGCCGCTGCCGAGAATCAGCCCCTGACTGTCCATGACGTTGACGTTGTAGGGCAGGATGGCCATGGTGCGGTCGACAATATCCTGCGCCAGGTCATGATCCAGCTCGAACATGGGGCTAATTTCCTAGAAAGCGGGTTGTTCATAGGCACAGCGCAAAACATGCTTCACTGTGCGCGAGCACAAAGACAGCACCCTGCCAGGTGGCCGAGACTCATTGAGCGATCAACGTTACCCTCGCATCGCGAAAAATCATAATAAAGAGAGATTGCCATGTCACAGAGCGCCACTGCCACACTGGCCACCGATGACGATAAAAACGCCATCTACAAGCGCATTACCCTGCGCCTGATCCCCTTCATCTTCATCTGCTACCTGTTCAACTACCTCGACCGGGTGAACGTTGGATTTGCCAAGCTGCAGATGCTCGATGCGTTGAAGTTCAGCGAAACCGTATACGGCCTGGGTGCCGGGATCTTCTTCATCGGCTACGTGCTGTGCGGCGTGCCGAGCAACCTGGCGCTGACCAAATTCGGCCCACGGCGCTGGATCGCACTGATGATGATCGTGTGGGGCACGCTGTCCACCTGCCTGTTGTTCGTCACCACGCCAACGCACTTCTACACCTTGCGCCTGTTTACCGGGGCCGCCGAAGCCGGCTTCTTCCCGGGCGTGGTGCTGTACCTCTCGCAGTGGTTCCCGACCTTCCGCCGTGGGCGGATCATGGCGCTGTTCATGTCGGCGATCCCGGTGTCGGGCCTGCTCGGCAGCCCGTTTTCCGGCTGGATCCTCAACCACTTCGCCGCGGGCCAAGGTGGCCTGGCGGGTTGGCAGTGGATGTTCCTGTTGCAGGGCATCCCGACCGTGATCCTGGGCGCCCTCGCCTACTTCCTGCTCAGCGACAGCTTCGCCAACGCCAAGTGGCTCACGCCCCACGAGCGCGCGGTGCTGGAGGCCGACCAGGCAACCGACCTGGCCAACAAGCCGAAAACCACCAGCGATTCCCTGGGCGAAGTGTTCAAGAACCCGGCGATCTGGGCGTTCGGCTTGATCTACTTCTGCATCCAGAGCGGCGTGTACGCGATCAACTTCTGGCTGCCGTCAATCATCAAGAACCTGGGGTTCAGCGATAACCTGGTGATTGGCTGGCTCAGCGCGATTCCTTACTTGCTGGCGGCGGTGTTCATGCTGCTGGTGGGCCGTTCGGCGGACTTGCGCAAGGAGCGTCGCTGGCACCTGGTGGTGCCGATGCTGATGGGCGCGATTGGCCTGGTGATCGCCGTGAATTTCGCCACCACCCCGGCGATTGCGATCCTGGGCCTGACCATCGCCACCATGGGCGCCCTCACCGGGCTGCCGATGTTCTGGCCGGTGCCAACGGCAATGCTCAGTGCCGGCGCAGCGGCCGGTGGCTTGGCGTTGATCAACTCCATGGGCCAGATGGCCGGTTTCCTCAGCCCCTACATTGTGGGGTTTGTGAAGGATGCGACCGGGTCCACGGATGTGGCGTTGTACCTGCTGGCGGCGGTGATCGTGGCCGGCAGCGTATTGGCGCTGCGCATGACCCGCACCCTGAAGGCCTGACGCACCCCTTGTAGGAGCCCGGCTTGCCGGCGATGGCGATATCACTGGCGCCATCGCCGGCAAGCCGGGCTCCTACAAGGTATGGTGTTTACAGCAGGCCGCCGCCGTCGACATCGATCACGGCACCGGTCATGAAGCCATTCTCCATGGCCAGCACATACCCTGCCGCCACTTCCTCGGCCTGCCCCACACGCCCCACCGGCAACGCCCCACCCGCCTTGGCGTACATCGCCTGACGCTGATCTTCAGCCAACCCCGCATACGCCGGTGTATCAATCACGCCCGGGCTGATCACGTTGACGCGACGCGGCGCCAGCTCCTTGGCCAGTTGTTTGCCCAGCGCCTCGGTTGCCGCATTGATGCCAGTCTTGATGAATTGACCGGGCGCAAACTTACGCCCCAACTGGCCGGAGGTCAGGCTGATGCTGCCGTGGGCATCGAGAAATGGCAGGGCCAACTGAATCGCCCGCAGCGAACCCCAGAGTTTCACGTTGAAATTCTCCTGGGCTTCATCCAGGTCGGTTTCGCTCAAGGGCTTGGCGCGTACCGAAGGGCCGGAGGTATAGACCAGGTGATCAAAGCGCCCCACCGCCTCGAACAGGCGTTGCAGGGAGGCGCTGTCAGTGACGTCGACCGGTTCGCTGCGCACGCCGTTGTCGACACCGGAGGTCAACCGCCGCCCAGCCAATACCACCTGCGCACCCCGCGCTGACGCGGCCTTGGCCACCGCTGCACCAATGCCGCTGCTGCCACCGATGACGATGACGGTTTTGCCGTTGAGGGAAGCTGTCATGGGAAATGTCCTGATCGAGAAATTGAGCGTTCATCTTCCTCGCTTGGCAATCGGCGAAAAATCCCGGTAAAACGACAAGATCTTTAAAGGATTTTTACAAATGAGCTCAACCCTGGACCTTGAAGTGTTTGTGCGCACGGCGGACACGGGCAGCCTGTCGGCCGCAGCGCGTAGCCTCAACCTGACGCCCGCAGCCGCAAGTATCGCCCTCAAGCGCCTGGAAACCCGCCTGGGTACCCGTTTGCTCGCCCGCTCCACACGCAGCATGCGCCTCACCGAAGAAGGCCGGCGCTACCTCGACAGCGTGCGCGTGGCCCTGGAAGCGCTGGCCGAAGGCGAACAGGCGCTCAAGCAACAGGGCCAGAGCCTCAGCGGCTTGTTGCAGCTGGCCGCGCCTTCGGACTTCGGGCGTAACGTGCTGCTGGGCTGGCTGGATGAGTTCAAGCGCGAACACCCGAATATTCGCCTGCAATTGCTGCTTAACGACAGCAATGCCGACCTGTTCCGCGACACCGTGGACATTGCCCTGCGCTTTGGCGTGCCACGCGACTCCAGCCTGGTGGCGCTGCCGGTGGTGCCCGGCCACCATCGCATTCCTTGCGCCAGCCCTGACTACCTTGCGCGGCATGGCACACCGCTTACGCCAGCCGACCTGGCGCACCACAGCACCCTGCGCTACATGCGTCGGGGCCAGGCCAACAACACCTGGTATTTCCGCCAGGGCACACAGTTGCAGGAAGTCGAGGTGAGTGGCGACTACTTGAGCGACGACGGTGAAATCGTGCGGCGCTGGGCGCTGGCCGGCCACGGGATTGCCTACAAGGCCAACCTGGATGTGGCCCGCGATATCAAGGCCGGACGCCTGGTGCCGTTGTTACGGGAATGGCAAGGCGAGCCCACGCCGTTCAACCTGATGTGCCCGCATCGCCTGCAAGTGTCGGAGCGGGTCAAGGTGTTGCACCAGTTCTTGCAGGTGCGCTGCCACGCCTTGCTCGATGAATGAAGAAACCGTTCCGGGGCTTGTTCCAGAGCCCTCGAGTCTGGTATTGCATGGGGCACGTTTCCCTGCCATGAGGAGCTTTCCATGATTTACCGCACATTGGGCCAGTCGGGGTTGAAGGTCAGCGCGCTGACCCTGGGCACCATGATGTTTGGCGAACAAACCAGCACCGAAGACTCGCTGCGCATCATCGACAAGGCCTGGGACCAGGGCATCAATTTCATCGACACGGCCGACGTCTACACCGGTGGGCGTTCCGAAGAAATCGTCGGCGAGGCCATTGCCCGCCATCGTGAAGACTGGGTGCTGGCATCCAAAGTCGCCATCGGCCCCACCGACGGTTTGCCCAACCGCAGCGGCCTGAGCCGCAAGCGCATTTTCAATGCACTGGAAGCCAGCCTCACCCGCCTGGACACCGATTACCTGGACATCTATTACCTGCACCGTGAAGACCACGATACACCGCTGGACGTGACGGTATCGGCGATTGGCGACCTGATTCGCCAGGGCAAGATCCGTTATTGGGGCCTGTCCAACTACCGTGGCTGGCGCATTGCCGAGGTGGTGCGGGTGGCCGAGCGCCTGGGAGTGGATCGGCCGATCATCAGCCAGCCGCTGTACAACATCGTCAACCGCCAGGCCGAGGTCGAACAGATCACCGCCGCGGCCGCGTACGGCCTGGGCGTGGTGCCTTACAGCCCGTTGGCCCGTGGCGTGCTCAGCGGCAAGTACGCGCCGGATGTCACACCTGAAGCCGGCAGCCGTGCGGCGCGCCAGGACAAGCGCATCCTGGAAACCGAATGGCGCGTGGAGTCATTGCGCATCGCCCAGCAGATCCAGCAGTACACGCAAGGTCGTGGCGTGGGCATTGTGGAGTTTGCGATCGCATGGGTGCTGAACAATCAGGCGGTGAGCTCGGCGATTGTGGGGCCGCGTACCGAAGCGCAGTGGGACGCCTACACCGGCGCCTTGGACGTTAAGATCACGGCGGAAGATGAAGCGTTTATCGATTCGCTGGTCACGCCGGGGCATTCGTCTACGCCCGGGTTCAACGATGTCAGCCACTTTGTCAGCGGCCGCCTGCCACGCTGATACCTCGTTGCAGTGAGCGGGCTCGCCCCGCGCCGCGGTGTGTCAGCCGCCCTATACCCGCCTGACACACCGCCGCGCGGGGCAAGCCCGCTCACTACAGATCAGTACGGGCGGGGAAAATTTTGGAAACCGCCCCAAAACAGCGCAACGCTGTCCCGCCAAAAGCACCATAATCCACGTTCTTCTGAATCAATCGTTTTTCGCGAGGACAGTGTGTCTAAAGGTGTTGTGTTATCGGTCTTGGCCTCGGTGTTGTTTGCCGTGATGTATTACTTCACATCATTGCTCACGCCCTTGAGTGGCCTGGAAATCTTCGGCTGGCGCATGCTGCTGACCGTGCCGTGCATGACGGTGTTCATGATCGTCAGCGGCGAATGGCGGCGAGTGTGGGAGTTGCTGCGGATGCTGGCCCAGCGACCTGTGTTGATAGGTGGCGTGCTGGTGTCTTCGGCTTTGCTGGGCGTGCAGTTGTGGCTGTTCATGTGGGCGCCCCTGAACGGGCGTAGCCTCGATGTGTCGGTGGGATACTTCCTGTTGCCGTTGACCATGGTGCTCACGGGCCGCCTGGTGTGGGGCGAAAGGCTTTCGTACCTGCAGCAGATCGCCGTGGTGCTTGCGGCCCTCGGCGTACTCAATGAGCTGTACCAGGCCGGTGGTTTTTCCTGGGCGACGCTGGTGGTGATCATCGGCTACCCGGTTTACTTCATCGTGCGCAAACACCTCAAGACCGACCACTTGGGCGGGCTCTGGCTGGACATGGCGCTGATGCTGCCGGTGGCTTGGTGGTTCGTGCAGAGTGGCGATCAGGGCTTTGCGGTGATGGATGCCCACCCGAAACTGTACGCGTTGATTCCCATGTTAGGGCTGATCAGTGCTTCGGCCCTGGTGAGCTATATCATTGCCAGCCGGCTGCTGGCATTCAGCCTTTTTGGCCTGTTGAGCTACGTTGAGCCCGTGCTGTTGCTGGGTGTCGCGTTGATCCTGGGTGAAGGGATCAAAGGCGGCGAGTGGCTCACCTACATTCCGATCTGGCTGGCGGTGATGGTGCTGGTGTACGAAGGGTTCAAGCACCTGGTGCGCCAGCGCAAAGCCTGAGGAAAGGTTATTCGGCTATCGATAAGGGCGCCTCGTGGTGTTGAGTGGCGCCGTTATCATCCAGCGTCGTGAACCTTAGCAAAGGTGCCCTGCCCACGCCGCCCGGCAGCCCGGGCACGGCCACCTCGGCCGCGCTCCGAGGGGCGATCATCGGCGGGTCCTCGCTATGAAAATCCTTCCCCCCGCTCGTTAACAGGATGCTCGCTAACGTTATGTGGTAATCCGTCGGGTTGTTGACTGCGAGCACCCTCTCCCGTGCGTTCAGTTGCCACTGCAACGAGCCCACGGCCTCACTGGCTTTTCCTGTAAGGGTGGTTGGGCGAAGGAAGAGTTTGATGCGGGTGCGCAAAGCAAATTGCAGGGTGTTCACCTGCTCCGTGGATGAAACCTCTGGCCTTATCCCCAGCACGTTCAACCAGTAAACCTGTTCCTCGCGCCTCAATGCCCGAGGTGAAGGATGGTAGACAACCCGTAACGCCCGCCCACTTCCCGCCTCCATGCGAAACACGGGCGGGTTAAGCGTGAATGGAACGTCGCTGGCCTCGGGTGACGCCTCGGCGTCGCCCTCGTCTATCCACACTTTCACCAATCGCGGCGCCTGCGCCGTGTTGGTCAGGTTGACCGTCACTTCGCGCGCGGCAGCGGGATAAATGACGCGGGTACGGTCCACCGTCACTTCGCCGTAACTCATTGAAGGCTGCAACACCATCAGTAGCCACGCCCACACCATGAGCGCCTTGCGCGCGCTGGCAGTCATCGGTAGCTCATCGTAAACGTCGCAAGGCCTTTGGCATTGCCCGGAGCAATTGACGGCGCCGTCTGGACGTATCGGGCCGTCAACGGAATCTGCACCGTGCCATTACCGGAGCTGCCCACAAACCATTGATTTGGGTTGCCCACTGCCGAAGAGTCCGGGCCGTAGCTGATCAATCTATTGCCGCTCAACAATTGAATCGCCACGCCGCGTGCACTGGACGTAGGGGTCAGTGACAACTGGTTGCCGCGATTTGCCGGTGATGTCTGGTCCCTTACGGTCACATAGATGTCTCGCATCCCCCCTGAACCGCCGGAGCACGACAGCCTGAGACTGGAGGTCGCGTTGCCGGCGTGGCTACCCACCCCTCTGAAATCACGGCTTGCCACCTGGCCTATTGGTAAGCTGATTGCCGGCGTCGTGACAACGCACGTCGGTTTGAGCGGCGGGTTGATAACGACACTGGCAAGGTTGACCGAATGAAAGCCCGGCGCTGTAACCGTCATGTTTGTCACCACGTATTGCGCCAGCGTACGTGCGGTGATGTTGCCGGGAGACATCGGGCCGGTTACCACCAAGTAAATACGCCCATCCAATCCCCAATACTGTGGCCTGTTGAATTTTCCGTCCCATAGCGTTGCCCCGGTATGACTGATTGACATCCACGGCCGGTTCGGGTCACGGGCCATCATGGCAACCCCCACGCCAGCGACGTCAGTGCTGTAGACCGGCAATGTAAGGCCTCCAGCATTGAACGTCCTGCCCGTGGGGTTGGCGTTGACGATTCTCAACACGCCTGAAACTGGCCAGGAGAACGGCCAATCTTGATAGATACATTGCATCACGACTGACCCATTCCCAAAACCGTAACCGTCTTGCGAACCTAGCACCTGGCCAACCTGCGGATTGGCAGGTGCCGTGATAGGCGGAACTGTAATGGTCAGGGCTGCTTGTGGATGGCAGTATCCAGCCACCGTATTCGCTTGCGCTGCCGAAACCCACAGGCTTAACAGGACGCCAACGCGTACTAAGCCGTGTATGAGCGCCTTACTCATCATTGCCAGGTACTCCTGCGCGCGATTCATCAACGTTTGCCCTCTCATCATTGAGTTGCTACCTGTCGTGCCGGATTTTTTACACATAGCCCTTGGATGTATTCACTCATGCTCTGGGGCTCGGCTGCGGTCTGCGGCGGCATGTCATAGCTGATCTCGCAGCGATCTGCAGCCTTGTCGCCCCATTTGACGGTCAGGCTGCCGCGGTCCGGGATCGACCGGACAAATGCCTTGCCCGCCTGCCCGACGACGCCGACTTCACGCCCTTGCTGATCAAACACCTGCGCCGCGAAAGGCAACGGCTGGCCGTTTTCCTGCGTGCCTTTGATGACTACCGCACGCCCGCTGACCGTCTCGAACGTCAGCAGTGACACCGCACCCAGCGTCGGCGCCACGGTGCGCGTCGACTCCTGCAGTTCGACGTCCATCGACATCCCTTCCGGGTCAATGCTGACGGTGTTGTTTTGAAAGGCCCTGAGTGACGGCACGACGGCATAGCCGCTGCGGTTGACTCGCGTACCGCTGCCATCGCCTAGTGCAGCACCCTCTGCGTCCGGGACATGGACCAATGCAGACGACTCGCCCAGGCTTTGAGAGAACGTGACACCGCCCGCGTGAGCCACTATCCCGCCGTCGGCGCCGAACGAAACCTGTGAACTGTCCCGGCTCTGGCCGTAACCGGCACGCAATTGCGTGGCGTCGGTGCGGTAGCCGGCGTAGGTATTGACCTGATGGCTACGCGTGTCATCGCTGGTCGAGCGGCTGGCCGAGAGCCCGTAATTGAGTTGGGAATGTTCCCCTGCCAAACCGCTGATACCGACCTGCTGCTGGCTGCCCCGCGTGTCACCCGCATCCCGCGCAAGCGAGGTGTAAATGGTCGGAGCATTGGCTGAACCGCCTATAGGCATGGATAGCGTCAGCATGTAGCGCGTGTCCACCCTTCCCTGCTGCCCATTCCTGCCGAAAAACACTTCGTCACTGAGTTCATTGGCGCTGAGCTGGCGCGTGTCCTGAATGCGCGAGCGTTGCGCAGAGACGTTCCAATTGAGGGTATTCCAGGATGAGCCATAACTGACTGTAAACGACGTCTGACGCCCTTGCTGTTGCCTCCAGTATTCGACTGAACTGCCGTAGAGGGTCAGCGAACCGTCTCCCAATTTCTGGCTGATACTCAAGTCCACGCGGTTTTTCTGCCGGGCATATTGATTGATGTCTTCGCCCCGCCGCCCCAGGTCACGAACGTTCAGCGCGTCGGGCAGGCTCAAGTAGTCTTGCGAGGAGAATCGGTATGCGCCGAGCGCGAAGTGGGTGCCGGTGAATGGCACGCTTTTGTTGTAGCCCACACCGTAACTGTGCCCCGAGAGCAAATCGCCGCCGGGCACATTCGTGCTTGAGTTGCTGCCATCCAGGGAAAATGCCCCGACCGGGGTGCTGAATGCGAGGCCCAGCTTGGCTTGCGTGTAGCCTTCGGAAACGGTGCCGCCGCCGTAGGCTGTCAGGCTGTCCGTAAGGCCGTGTTGCAGTGTTCCCTGGAAGACCATTGCCTTGTCATCGGCAATACCCCTTTGCTGTACCCGTCCCAGGGTGGCGCTGTAATGGGTGCCATCAGCCCGCAACAGCTGGGGTGCCACCGAATACGGTACGACAAACGTCTTGCGACGCCCGTCAACTTCGGTCACGGCGACCGTCAGGTCACCGCCCTGGCCGGTGGCATACAAGTCGCTGATCACAAAGGGACCCGGCGCCACCGTCGTTTCGTACACGGTGTAACCGTTCTGGCTCACCGTCACCGTTGCATTGCTGTCTGCCACACCCCGCACCTGTGGGGCATAACCTTGTTGGGACTGCGGCAGCATGCGATCGTCAGTCGCCAGGGTGACGCCTCGCACCCGAACGCCATCCAGAATCTGCCCATTGCTGAACGTGTCACCCACGGTCAATTGGGACTTCAATGGCGCAATGCTGCGTTGCACGTAGGTGGACGTATTCTGGTACGGCTGCAAGCCGTTGCCATTGTCCCAGGCCTGGGCCCCTTGATGTCGCAGGCGCCACGCGCCGAGGTTGAGCCCCGCGTTGAGTCCCAGGTAGGTCCGGTCCTGCCCTTCGCCCGACACGATGCTGGAGGTGCTGAAGTTGTAGTTAAGCAACCCGGCGGTGATCCCGTCATCCCAGAACGCGGGGTCGACATAACCTCGCGTGGCCTGGTTCATGTAGACCTGCGGGACGCTCGCCGACCACTCCAGCGTGCCGCCGTCAACGCTGCTGGAGGCCATTGGAATCCAACGGCCCAAATCTCCACAGTACGGCTGCGCAGCGTCTCTGTAACCGGAATCGGCGTCGACTTTGTCCATCGCGATACCGAGTTGCTCCAGCATCTCGCGAC
Organism: Pseudomonas sp. TE24901; assembly: GCF_054058375.1. Classification (NCBI taxonomy): domain Bacteria; kingdom Pseudomonadati; phylum Pseudomonadota; class Gammaproteobacteria; order Pseudomonadales; family Pseudomonadaceae; genus Pseudomonas; species Pseudomonas sp. TE24901. The sequence goes on along the minus strand of NZ_JBSSAF010000005.1, from coordinate 165,526 downwards.
TGAAGCACGGCTCTGCACCTGCACTGTCATTGCCAGCTACAAAATTGACGCTGCGCCGCCCTATCGGTTGACCATTGACCAGGATATCCAGGCGATAAGTGCCTGGCACCATGGCATTGCTGGTACTGAAACGTGACGTGTCGACGGTATTGGCCAGGCTGGAAGAAAACGCATTGAGGTCAAAGCTCAAGGGCGATGCACAGGCGATATCGGGCGGCATCAGCGCAGCGCTGAGCAACCCACCCACTATCGTTTTTCGAAACCTTGCGGGCAAAACGGGGGCGTTGACACGCACCCAAAGCTGGACGTGATTTGGCATGGTCATGACTTCAGTAAGCTCGGATGGGAGGGGTCAACGCCGCAAAGCAGCCTGCTGCAGGGGCGAAAAAGCACCGAAATCGTTGATGTAGGTAAACGCCACCTGGGCATCGGCAGGCACCACCGCCACCGCCTGGCGCACGGGCAATGTCAGCGACGCGCCAGGCGCGACCATGCCGGGTTCGGCTTCAACGCTGCGGGCGCCCTTGTCGGTGCCCATCACCAGCGCAACGTCGTTAAACGTGACGTGATAGGCAGATGGGTTGTGTACCGTCAACGTCGGCCCTCGAGCACTCTGTACAACAGCCCAACGCAACTGACTGGGGGCTTCTTCGGGCTTGCCAGCCAATCCTGCCGGGCGGAAAAAAACCTTTGTGCGAATACGAAATGCGAAATACAACTGGTTGAGGTCACTGTCCTCGCGGGCGACATCGAACTCATCGGTCTTCGGCGGGACCTCCAGCACATTCAGCCAGAACAACGACTCCCGATCCTGCGCAAGCGGTTGCTGGGTGTAGGACAAACGCATGGCCTGGCTTTTGCCTGAGTCCAAGCGAAAAACCGGAGGCGATAGGGTGAAAGGCACGTCGCTGGACTCAGGTCGCTGGTCTGGCGAACCATCATCCAGCCACGCCTGTACCAGGCGAGGTTTTTTCTTATCGTCGTTGGTCAACCGAACGGTGATTTCACGGCGCTGTTGCGGGTAGATCTGGCGCGTCCCCTCAATGATCACGCCGGCCACGACCAGCGGTGACACGGACATAGCAGCCACGTAAACGGCTGCAAGCATCATGTAGCGTTTCAACGTGCTTGATGGATGAAGCATGACGCGTTCCTTGATCCGATAGCTGCCTGCGCCCAGACATGACGGGGCACAGGCTTCAAACAACGAATGGCTGTGATATCAACTCGGAAGGATCAGGGGAACGTCACGCTGTACTGCACGTTGGTGCTGACCAGGCCTTTGCCGGCAGCGCCACCTGTGGCGATGTAGCGTGCATGGAACGGCAGGGTCGCAATGCCGCCAGTGACGGTGGCCGGTGTGGAGTTCTGGCTGGCGCGCAAGTCGATCGGTTTATTGATCGCCGCGTCGACGATTTGAACTTCAACATTCGACGCCGGTGTAGCGCTGGCCATGTTTTTCAGGTTGCCGGTGGCCGGGTTGATCGCTGGGCTGGTGGCCTCATACAAGACCGCGACCTTAGTGCCATCCGGGCAAGTGGCATTGCCGCCGACGTAGATAGCGTAGGCCTTGCTGCCGCCGGTGGCGCCATTCCCGGCGAGGGCGGAGGACTGGACAGTTGGAAGGACTACCGGAAAGTTAGCCCCCGACCCTGGCGCCGCGCCTGTACCGCCACTGATGGTGCACGTGGTCCCGGTGATCGCGCCGGTGATCGAGATGGTGCCATCGGCTGCGAACACCGAACCCGCGCAGAAACCGGAAACGGCCAATAGTGTTGCAGCCAGCGTGTATTTTTTCATGCTAATGCTTTCCCTAATAGGTGACGGAGTAATCTGAAACAACGCAGGACACTGTTATTTGCGTCGTAGTACTGGGTGGCCGGCCGTCACAAGGGCGTTCCAGCGTCGAAGGCGACAAATGTTTTAAGAGGTTTCTGACGTTCAGAGCAGGCATAAAAAAGCCCGGTCGAGCGGGGCTCGACCGGGCTGATTTGAAACGAAAACCGACTTAATCGGTGGTCAACACGCCACGACGTACCTGGTCACGCTCGATGGACTCGAACAACGCCTTGAAGTTGCCCTCGCCGAAGCCATCGTCGCCTTTACGCTGGATGAACTCGAAGAACACCGGGCCCATCAGGGTTTCCGAGAAGATCTGCAGCAGCAGGCGTTTGTCACCTTCGATGGACGAACCGTCCAGCAAGATGCCGCGGGCTTGCAGTTGGTCAACCGGCTCGCCGTGGTTCGGCAGGCGGCCCTCGAGCATTTCGTAGTAGGTGTCCGGTGGCGCGGTCATGAAGCGCATACCAATCTTCTTCAGTGCGTCCCAGGTCTTGACCAGGTCTTCGGTGAGGAATGCCACGTGCTGGATACCCTCACCGTTGAACTGCATCAGGAACTCTTCGATCTGGCCGGCGCCCTTGGACGACTCTTCGTTCAGCGGGATGCGGATCATGCCGTCCGGGGCGCTCATGGCCTTGGAGGTCAGGCCGGTGTATTCGCCTTTGATGTCGAAGTAGCGCGCTTCACGGAAGTTGAACAGCTTCTCGTAGAAGTTGGCCCAGTAGACCATGCGCCCGCGATAGACGTTGTGGGTCAGGTGGTCGATGACTTTAAGGCCTGCGCCGACCGGATTGCGCTCCACGCCTTCGAGGTAAACGAAGTCGATGTCGTAGATCGAGCTGCCTTCGCCAAAACGGTCGATCAGGTACAGCGGCGCACCGCCAATGCCTTTGATCGCCGGCAGGTTGAGTTCCATCGGGCCGGTTTCGATATGAATGGGCTGGGCACCCAGTTCAAGCGCGCGGTTGTAGGCCTTTTGCGAGTCCTTGACGCGGAACGCCATGCCGCACACCGACGGGCCGTGTTCCGCCGCGAAGTAGGAGGCGAGGCTGTCGGGTTCGTTGTTGAGGATCAGGTTGATCTCGCCCTGGCGGTACAGGTGCACGTTCTTGGAGCGGTGGGTCGCGACTTTGGTGAAGCCCATGATCTCGAAGATCGGCTCCAGGGTGCCCGGGGTCGGCGAGGCGAACTCGATGAATTCAAAGCCCATCAGGCCCATTGGGTTTTCGTATTGGTCTGCCATGGTGGCACCTCATCATTCTTGTAATAAACAGTGTTATTTGCGAGCAAGGATGAGGTTGCAGGGTGGCGCACAGGAAAGGCCTCGCACGCTGCGGGCGAGGAAGTCACCAAAGATGAGGGGGGAGCCGAGTCGCTTCATGGTGTCATCAGTCTCTGACGGCTTAGGCTTGCGTGAGCGCAAGTCCATATTCTTGTATGCGTAAATCGATTCTACACAGCGTAACAGTGTTTGTCCGTACTCTTATCAAATCCCCATTGCCCTGGCCCGTGCAAGGGGTTTGTTGCACAGGAAGATACCCAGCAGGATCACCCCTCCCCCCACTGACATGGCCAGGGTCAATTGCTCACCCAGCAACAGCGCCCCGCAGATGACGGCCGTCAGTGGATTGAGCGCAATAAACACACCGGAACGCGTTGCGCCGATACGTCGGATGCCGTCGTAGTAGCCGATATAGGCCACGGCGGACCCCAACACACCCAAATAAAGCAGGCTCAGCAGTTGAGGCGCATGGATCGCATGGAACGCTGCAAACGTGAACCGGCCCATGATCAGGCTGGCGAGCGTCAGCATCAGGGTTCCCAGCAACACCGACCAGGTGACGGTTTGCAACGGGCCTAAAGCCTTGTTGAGCTCCCGGGAACACAACGAGTAGACGCCCCACCCCGCCACACAACCGAAAATCAGCAGATCCCCGCGCCAGGCCAGGGCTGTGCCCTGCAGCAACTGTGGGTTTCGGCTGACAATGACCGTTGCGGCCCCACCCAGGCACAGGGCGATACCTGCAACCTTATTCGCCCCCATCCGCTCCTTGAACACAAGCCAGGAGGCCAGGCCAATCACCGCCGGGTTCAACGCGACGATCAGCGATGCCCGGGAGGCGTTGATGAACTGCAGTCCATAGAAAAAACACAGGTTGTAGAAAAAGATGCCGAAGAACCCAAGCAGCGCCAAGCGCAGAAGTTGCCCGGCGCTGGGGCACACGAGAGGAACGCGTGCGCAGGCCATGAACAGCAGCAGTGCCACGCTGGCCATGAGAAAACGCAGGCTGGAGGCCAGCAGCGGGTCAATCGTACCCGCCAGGAAGCGTCCCGCCACAAAGGTGCCGCCCCATACCATGGTGACGGCGGCCAGCTTTAGATAGGTAACGTGGTCGGAAGAATCACGCATGAACACAGTGCTCGATGAGGAAGGGATTGGCGCATTGTTCTGGTAATCTCAGCTCATCGTAAAATGAGTGTTTGCTCATGACCCTGACCCAGCTTGAAATCTTTTCCCTCGTGGCTGAGCTGCAAGGCTTCACCAGTGCGGCCCAACGCCTGGGTATCAGCCAGTCGGCGGTGTCCCATGCCATCAAGGGGCTGGAGCAGGAGCTGGGTGTGGACCTGTTCCGGCGTCACCAATCCCAGGTCCAACTCACGGATATCGGCACGCAGTTGCTGCTGCGCGCGCGGGCCATGCTTGGCCTCGCGGACACGTTGCAGCAGGAAGCCGCCGATGCCCGGGGCCTCAAGCGCGGCACGCTGCGCATCGGCTCGTTCGGCCCAACGTCTTCCATTCGTTTGTTGCCACGCATCCTCACGCGGTTTCATCAGGCGTATCCGGGCATCGAGGTGCACATCGATGAAGGCCCCGACCGGCAGGTTGTACAGTGGCTGGATGAGCGGCGGATCGACATTGGTTTTGTGGTGCTGGAGCAGGAACGCTACGACACGTTCCCCTTGTTCACGGACGAAATGGTCGCCCTGCTACCGGCCAACCACACCTTGGCCAAGCGCCCTGCCCTGGCCTTGAAGGACTTGTGCGCCGATCCGTTCATTCTGACCGAGGCCGGTTCCTCGGAGTTGGTGTCGCGCTTGTTCAACACTGCCCGCCTCACGCCGAATGTGCGCTACCGCTGCGCGCAGTTGCTCAGCACGCTGGATGTGGTCAGCCGTGGAGAGGCGGTGACGGTGGTGGCGCAAGCGTCGCTGCCGCTCACCCCGGACCCGCGTTACGTGCAACGCCCCCTGATACCGGCTGTTCCACGCAGTATCGGGTTGGCGGTGCTGGACCGACGGCAATCCTCCCCGGCAGCGCTGGCCTTTATTCGGGTAGCGCAAAGCCTGGACTATTCGTCGTTGGGTTAACTCAGGCGAGCTTAATCAGCCCGGGCCATCTATCATCGTCCTATTCCAGCCACAGGCCGCATTGTCCATGCCCCTCACCGTCACAGGCCCGCGAAAACGCGCCACGCGCTACCTGATCACCACCCTCAGCGGCCTGTTACCCATCGCCTTGGGTGTGGTCATCCTGTACTGGCAAGCCGAGCGTACCTTGCAATTGAGCACGGCCCAGACCGCACAGGAAGCCGTTCGGCAATTCGACCTGATGCTGGACAATACCTATCTCGCCGCCCAGGCCTTATTGCCACTGGCCGGCCAGCCGTGTGACAGCGGTGCGCAACTGGCGCTGCGTGAACAGGTGACCCGCCGCCCCTTTGTGCGAGCCACGACCCTGTCCTGGAAGAGAAACATCCATTGCACATCGCTGTTTGGCGGCAACTACGAGTCGGCGGTCAACCCGGACGATTACGTTGATGGCACGCTGTGGTTGATGAATGGCAACCCGGTCACGCCCGATACAGCGCTACTCGTGTACCGGCTGGTAGATGGCGATAAAGCCGCGTTTGCCTCTATCGACGGTTACCACCTGACCAACGCCCTGCGCCTGATCAGCCGTTACGCGCACCTTATCCTGCAAGTGGGCCCCAACTGGCTGGACGCCGAGGGCAAGGTGCATGACAACGCAGTGCCGCAGTTTCCCGTGGCCCATCATCACTTGGTGTCTTCGCGTTATCACTACAGCGTCGACGCCGGCATGCCCGCCGGTGAAGTGTGGCGCTACATGGAAGCCCGCTACCCCGCGCTGTTCAGCCTGCTGATGTTCTTTGGTGTATTGGCCGGCGTGCTTGCGCACTGGTTGCAAAAGCGTTCATCGGCACCGACCCACGAGTTGCAGCGGGCTTTGGGGGCCAACGAGTTCATTCCCTACTTCCAGCCTGTGGTACGTGGCGACACCCGCCAATGGGCCGGTTGCGAAGTGTTGATGCGCTGGCAGCACCCGAAGGAAGGCCTGGTGCGCCCCGACCTGTTTATTCCGTTGGCTGAGCATTCCGGCCTGATCGTGCCCATGACCCGGTCGCTCCTGCGTCAGACCGCTGCTCAGTTGGCCCCCCATGCCGAGCGTTTCTCGCCGGGTTTTCACGTGGGTGTGAACATCACCGCGCGGCACTGTCAGGACCTCGCGCTGGTAGACGACTGCCGCGAGTTTCTTGCGGCCTTTACACCAGGCCAGGTCACGCTGGTGCTGGAGTTGACCGAACGCGAGTTGATCGAACCTACCAACATCACACGCCAGCTATTCGACGCTCTGCATGAACTGGGCGTGATGATCGCCATCGATGACTTCGGTACTGGACACTCGAGCCTGGGTTACTTGCGTAACTTCAATGTGGACTACTTGAAGATCGACCAAAGCTTTGTCGCGATGATCGGCGCGGATGCGCTCTCGCGGCATATTCTGGACAGCATCATTGAACTGTCCGGCAAACTCGACCTGGGGATCGTCGCCGAAGGCGTGGAAACAACCGAGCAATGCGAATATCTGGCGGCACAAGGTGTGGATTTCCTGCAGGGTTATCTGTTCGGACGGCCTCTTCCATGTGAGGAGTTCATTAAATCACTGAGCAGCCATTGAATAGCCATCTACCACCCTTGATGAAAGCGTGTTATTTCGACAAAAGTCATGATTTACTCGTGATGAATTAACTACTACAATTTTTCGTGCCTGTGCACAACTCGCAGAAAGGTTTCTTTCTTTGAGTCACCTTAAAGCTCTTGGCTTATAGCGTTGTCTGCAGTTGATATCAGCCAAATACACTATTGGAGTACAGATTTTGTCCAGACTCGCCGAATTTCGCGCAGCAGAAAAAGCCCTTCAAGAGCAGCTTGCCCAGCTGGAATCCCTGAAGAACGACGCCGGCCTGAAGAAAGAAATCGAATTCGAAGAAAAGCTTCAAGCGCTGATGAAGACCTACGGCAAAGGCCTGCGCGACATCATTTCCATCCTTGACCCTAACCCGGGCAAGGCCTCCGCTGCTGTCGCCGCGCCTAAACAGCGCCGCGCACGTGTGGTCAAGGTCTACCAGAACCCGCACACCGGTGAGCTGATCGAAACCAAAGGCGGCAACCACCGCGGCCTGAAGGCCTGGAAAGAACAGTACGGCGCCGCCACTGTAGATTCCTGGCTTCGCGGCTGATCAACATGCACTAACAAAGAGCCCCGCACATGCGGGGCTTTTTGTTTAAGTCTGGCGAGGAGCGCCAAGGTTCGAAATCGAACTTAACTAACAGTTCATCTCTTTCACAATCGAGGGACGCCCTGCTTATAGTTTCAGGCTTGCACGCACCGCACTGACTTCATCTTTGCTTGCTTCGTAGGCCTGCGCCTGGCCCGCGTACGAAAAGACATACGCCTTATCGGCATCTACCGCCCCCACTAGTGTTTGCGACAACACATGTCGCCCGTTCTCGGTAATCACACAAGTGGTTTCCAGTGCATCAAGACGACTCAATGTCGAGGGGTGCATCTTGCTGCACACGCTTTGATAACCGCCTTTGGCAAAATCCTTCTGGATGGATTTGCGCATTTCCAGCAGCACGCCTTGAAGATTAACTTTATGCCCGGCATCGATCGGCGTTGCGGTCAACTCCATGACCATCAAGGTAGTGCCATTTTCATCGTTCTTGATTGCGCGTTGGCGCGACACGGTTGCAGGGGTGGCGGGCGCTTGATCATCCGACACCACTTCTTCCACTTGCCAGCCGCTGGGCCAGTGGATTTCCGGGTCGGCCGCCAGCGCAAACGGGCTGCCCAACAGCAGGCACAACGAACTCAACAGCGGTTTACGGAACTCAATCATTGCCAGAAACACCCAAGGTTCAAGCCTCAAAGTTTGAGGCCCGACACCGACTGGTCGCAAGCGCCGCGTGACCTTTTTCATTTGGCGCCCTGGGCGGGCCTTGCGTATCATGACCCCGCTGCACGGATGCCAGCCGCAAGCCAAGGGAACGCTCCTGTCACCGGAGCCGCGTTTGCCCCATTTTTTTCTGGAGGGCCCATGAGCCTGCACGAACTGAACACTTTCCCGGGCGTCACTGCCCAGCCTGACACCGCCACCGCGAACTTCGTGTTCAACCACACCATGCTACGGGTCAAGGACATCACCAAGTCGCTGGACTTCTACACCCGCGTCCTGGGGTTCTCCCTGGTTGAAAAGCGTGATTTCCCGGAAGCCGAATTCAGCCTGTACTTCCTGGCCCTGGTGGACAAATCCCAGATCCCGGCCGATGCCGCCGAGCGCACCCAATGGATGAAATCGATCCCGGGCATCCTGGAACTGACCCACAACCACGGCACCGAAAACGACGCTGACTTCGCCTACCACAACGGCAACACCGACCCACGCGGTTTCGGTCATATCTGCATTTCAGTGCCGGACATCGTCGCGGCGTGCGAGCGTTTCGAAGCCCTGGGTTGCGACTTCCAGAAGCGCCTGAGCGATGGCCGCATGAAAAGCCTGGCGTTCATCAAGGACCCGGATGCGTACTGGGTTGAGATCATTCAGCCTGCGCCGCTGTAACCTGTATACCCCTTGCTGGCGATGGCAATTTTGAAATCGCCATCGCCGGCAAGCCGGCTCCTACGGAACGAAAAAGCCCCGTGATTGCTCACGGGGCTTTTTGTTTGTGGCCCAATCAGCCCGGGGCAGACGTGCGGATCAGGTGATCGAACGCACTGAGGGAAGCCTTCGCGCCCTCGCCTACTGCAATCACGATCTGCTTGTACGGCACCGTCGTGACGTCACCGGCAGCGAACACGCCAGGCAGTGAAGTCTCGCCGCGTGCATCCACGATGATCTCGCCGCGTGGTGTCAATTCCACGGTGCCTTTGAGCCAGTCGGTGTTGGGCAACAGGCCGATCTGCACAAAGATCCCTTCCAGGTCGATGGTCTTGAACTCACCGCTGTCGCGATCCTTGTAGGCCAAGCCCGTGACTTTCTGGCCGTCACCTTTGACTTCACTGGTCAGGGCGCTGGTGATCACGTCCACGTTCGGCAGGCTGTACAGCTTGCGCTGCAACACAGCGTCGGCGCGCAACTTGCTGTCGAACTCCAGCAAGGTGACGTGGCTGACGATGCCGGCCAGGTCGATGGCTGCTTCAACGCCGGAGTTACCGCCGCCGATCACCGCGACGCGTTTGCCTTTGAACAACGGGCCATCGCAGTGCGGGCAGAAGCACACGCCCTTGGCCTTGTATTCCTGCTCGCCCGGCACACCCATTTCACGCCAGCGGGCGCCGGTGGCCAGGATCACGGTCTTGGACTTGAGGGTTGCACCGCTTTCGAAGCGAATTTCGTGCAAGTCACCGGCGTTTTTCGCCGGGACAAGCGCACTGGCACGCTGCAGGTTCATGATGTCCACGTCGTACTGACGCACGTGGGCTTCCAGGGCGCTGGCCAGTTTGGGGCCTTCGGTTTCCTGTACCGAGATAAAGTTCTCGATGGACATGGTGTCCAGCACCTGACCGCCAAAGCGCTCAGCGGCGACGCCGGTGCGGATGCCTTTACGGGCCGCGTAGATGGCCGCGGAAGAACCGGCTGGGCCACCGCCGACGACGAGGACATCAAAGGCGTCTTTGGCGCTGATCTTTTCGGCGGCTTTTTCGATGCCGCTGGTGTCGAGCTTGGCGAGGATCTCTTCCAGGCCCATGCGGCCCTGGCCGAAGTTCACGCCATTGAGGTACACGCTCGGTACCGCCATGATTTGGCGTTCGTCGACTTCAGCCTGGAACAGCGCACCGTCGATGGCAACGTGGCGGATGTTCGGGTTGAGCACGGCCATCAGGTTCAGCGCCTGGACCACATCCGGGCAGTTCTGGCACGACAGTGAGAAGTAAGTCTCGAAGTTGAACTCGCCCTTGAGGGCACGGATCTGTTCAATCACTTCGACACTGGCCTTCGACGGGTGGCCACCGACTTGCAGCAGGGCCAGCACCAACGAAGTGAATTCATGACCCATGGGGATGCCGGCGAAACGCAGGCTGATCTCGGCACCCGGGCGGTTGATGGAGAACGACGGCTTGCGCGCATCATTGCCATCGGTTTTCAGGGTGATCAGCGTGGTGAGGCTGACAACATCCTGCAACAGGGCAAGCATTTCCTGGGATTTCGCACCGTCATCAAGGGAGGCGACGATCTCGATCGGCTGGGTGACCCGTTCCAGGTATGACTTCAACTGAGCTTTAAGATTGGCGTCCAACATACGGGCGATTTCCTGTTCATTCGGTTTATTGCAGACAAAAAAACGCCCGAGCGAATCTCGCCCGGGCGTTTTGAGGGCGGATGCAGCTTACTTAGGTGCGGCGTACCGCCCTTGAGACTTCACAGACTTAGATCTTGCCGACCAGGTCCAGGGACGGAGCCAGGGTAGCCTCGCCTTCTTTCCACTTGGCTGGGCATACTTCGCCTGGGTGGGCAGCCACGTACTGGGCCGCCTTGATTTTGCGCAGCAGTTCGGAAGCGTCACGACCAACACCGCCGTCGTTCAGCTCAACGATCTTGATCTGACCTTCTGGGTTGATCACGAAAGTACCGCGGTCTGCCAGGCCAGCTTCTTCGATCAGCACGTCGAAGTTGCGGGAGATGGTCAGGGTTGGGTCGCCGATCATGGTGTACTGGATTTTGCCGATGGCTGGCGAAGTGTTGTGCCAGGCAGCGTGGGCGAAGTGGGTGTCGGTGGAAACGCTGTAGATTTCGACGCCCAGTTTCTGGAATTCGGCGTAGTTGTCAGCCAGGTCTTCCAGCTCGGTTGGGCAAACGAAGGTGAAGTCGGCTGGGTAGAAGAACACAACGGACCACTTGCCTTTCAGGTCAGCGTCGGACACATCTACGAAGTTGCCGTTTTTGTATGCAGTCGCTTTGAACGGTTTTACTTGGCTGTTGATGATAGGCATCGTTGACTCTCCGTCAGGGGTTAAGAAGTTGATGAGGTGAATCCTACCCACTCTCTCGACCGATGGCTCATTGGCAAACCTGATGCTGGCAATTGGTTTTCCCTATCAGGTAACTGTATTAATAGAAGAAATCTCAAATCAGCGGTTGGGTGGCCAACGTCATGCCGAGAAAGGGCGTCGCTTCAACATAGCGCATGGCGGATTTCATGTCGTTCCAACCGACGTAACTCATCAGCGACTTCAGGTCCCAGCCGCTGCGGTGGGCCCAGGTGGCGAAGCCGCGACGCAGTGAGTGACTGGTGTAGTGATCCGCAGGAATACCCGCTCGCTCCAGGGCCTGACGCAACAGTGGAATCACGCTGTTGGGATGCAACCCCTCCTCGCCCAGGTTGCCCCAGCGATCAATCGCACGGAATACCGGGCCGCGCACCAGTGCAGAGGTGCTGAGCCACTCGCTGTAGGCCTGCACCGGGCAAAGCCGCAACAGCGCCGGCGTCTGATAAGTCTTGCCGAGGTTGTCACGGTCACTCTTGCTGCGCGGCAGGTACAGGCTGATGCCAGCCCCGGGCATAGCTTGAACGTGCTGGATTTCCAGGCGACAGATCTCATCGCTACGAAACCCGCGCCAGAACCCCAGCAGGATCAGTGCTGTGTCGCGCTTGGCGCGAAGCAAGCCAGGCATGTCCTGGGCGTCACTCGCCGCCTTCGCTTCGGCCTCTAAAGAGGCAACCACCTGCTCCAGATGCTTGAGCTGCAGAGGCTCAGCCTGCTTTTCCCGCGCAGGGTGCACAGCACGAATCCCTTTGAGCACCTTACGCACCATTGGCGCCTTGGTCGGGTCTGGAAACCCCTGGCTGGTGTGCCACTGCGCCAATGCTGACAGCCGCAATTTCAACGTGTTGACCGCCAGCACGCCAGCGTGGGCGACCAGATAACGCGCCACGCTGTCGCTGGTGGCCGGCAGGAAACCGCCCCAGCTCACTTCAAAATGCTCGATGGCCGCACGGTAGCTGCGGCGGGTGTTGTCGCGGGTGGCCGCGTTTAGGTAACGATCCAGATCGCTCATGAGGGGCCTATTCGTACTGCCATTGGGCGATGCGTGCGCAAAAGCACGCTTAACACGGGATAATACGCCAATATCCCATCTGTTAAATCATGATTTTGAACATGTTTTTATTGATGATATAGTATGTTAATACATACCACATACCACACTATCAAATCGACGGAGACCCCATGGCGCGCGGCGGCATCAACAAAGCAGTGGTTCAAACGGCCCGCCTGGCCATCCTGGCCCGTGGCGAGAACCCCAGCATCGACGCAGTACGCATCGAAATGGGCAACACCGGCTCGAAAACCACGATTCATCGCTATCTGAAAGAACTGGACGACAGCGAAACCCGCCTGACCATCACCGAGGCGCCCATCGACGACGAGCTTGGCGAACTGGTGGCGCGGCTGGCCCAACGCCTGAAAGAAAAAGCCCAGGAGCCCATCGACCTGGCCCTGGCGCAATTCGAACAACAGAAAACTGCCCTGCTCGCCCAGCTGGAAACCCTGGAAGAAGCCCACGGCCAACTCAAGCAGCAATTTGATATTCAAGCCTCCGCCCTGGCCGAGGAAAGCGCTGCCCTGCAAACCACCACCACCAGCCTGCAGACCGAGCAGACCCGCAATGCCGGGCTGAGCCAGGCCTGCAGCGACTATGAGTTGCGGATCAACGACAAGGACGAGCAGATTCGCTCACTGGAAGAAAAGCATCTGCACGCCCGGGACGCGCTTGAGCACTACCGCAACGCAATCAAGGATCAACGCGAGCAGGAGCAGCGCCGCCATGAGGGGCAACTGCAACAGGTCCAGGCGGAGCTGCGCCAGGCCCAGCAGAGCGCATTGGTGCGCCAGGACGAAATCACGCAGTTGCACCGCGACAATGAGCGACTGCTGATCGAGCACCGCGTGACCGCGAAAGAATTGACTGCACTGCAGGAACAAACCCGAAAAGACCTGGCCCTGCAGCTCAAGTTGAGCGAACAGGTCAGCCAGATCGACAGCGAACGCACGCTGCTTCAGGAACGCTTGCGCGTTGCCGTGCTGGAAAGTCAGTCGCGCCAGGAGGCGCTGGCAACTCACCAACAGGCAAACAAAGCGCTGGAACTGGACCTGATCAAGGCCCAGGCCAGTATCGAGGCATTGCGTCTGGCCGCCGTCGTTGCAACGGCGCCAGAGCAGACACCGCCAGCCTGATCAGCCGGCCACAGGCGTGCGCATAGTGACGAACTCTTCCGCCGCCGTCGGGTGCACGCCGATGGTTTCATCGAAATGCCGCTTGGTCGCGCCCGCCTTGAGCGCGATCGCCAAGCCCTGCACGATCTCGCCGGCGTCGGGGCCGACCATGTGGCAACCCAGCACCTTGTCGGTGTCAGCGTCCACCACCAGCTTCATCAAGGTTCTTTCCTGGCAGTCGGTCAAGGTCAGCTTCATCGGCCGGAAGCGGCTTTCGAAGACCTGCACATTATGGCCGTTCTTCTTCGCCTCTTCTTCGGTCAAGCCCACGGTGCCGATGTTCGGCAAGCTGAACACCGCCGTCGGAATCATGGCGTAATCCACTGGGCGGTACTGCTCAGGCTTGAAAAGGCGACGCGCTACGGCCATGCCTTCGGCCAAGGCAACCGGCGTCAACTGCACGCGACCAATCACATCACCGATGGCCAGGATCGACGACTCGGCGGTCTGGTACAGGCCATCCACTTCAACGAAGCCGCGCTTGTCCAATTTGACGCTGGTGTTTTCCAGCCCAAGGTTATCCAGCATCGGGCGACGGCCGGTGGCGTAAAACACGCAATCGGCTTCCAGTACACGACCGTCCTTGAGAGTGGCCTTGAGGCTGCCGTCCGCTTGCTTGTCGATGCGCTCGATGTCTGCGTTGAATTGCAGGTCCAGGCCCCGCTTGGTCAGCTCTTCCTTCAGGTGCGTGCGCACCGAGCCATCAAAGCCGCGCAGGAACAGATCGCCGCGATACAACAGCGAGGTCTGCGCGCCCAGCCCGTGGAAAATGCCGGCGAACTCGACGGCAATGTAGCCGCCCCCCACCACCAGCACGCGTTTTGGCAGCTCTTTCAGGAAGAACGCTTCGTTGGAGCCGATGGCGTGCTCGCGCCCCGGAATTTCCGGGATCTGTGGCCAGCCGCCGGTGGCAATCAAGATGTGCTTGGCAGTGAAGCGCTCACCGTTGATTTCCACCTGATGCGGGCCCACCAGCCGCGCATGGCCTTCATGCAAGGTCACGCCACTGTTGACCAGCAGGTTGCGGTAGATGCCATTGAGGCGGTTGATTTCGCGGTCCTTGTTGGCGATCAGGGTCGCCCAATCAAAGTTCGCCTCACCCAGCGACCAGCCAAACCCGCTGGCTTGTTCAAAGTCTTCGGCAAAATGCGCGCCGTACACCAACAGTTTTTTCGGCACGCAACCGACGTTTACGCACGTACCGCCCAGGTAGCGGCTCTCGGCTACCGCCACCTTGGCACCAAAGCCCGCAGCAAAGCGTGCAGCACGAACACCGCCGGAACCGGCGCCAATTACATACAGGTCAAAATCGTAGGCCATTTCACTCTCCTCGGCAGGCCATCAGCATACCGACTTACGTGGGGCTGAAAAACGAAAAAGCCACCCGAAGGTGGCTTTTTACTTGGCGGGGCTGACTGAACTCAGTAGGCCTTGCCGGTCTTGTAGAAATGCTCGAAGCAGAAGTTGGTCGCCTCAATGTAGCCTTCGGCGCCACCGCAGTCGAAACGCTGGCCTTTGAACTTGTAGGCAATCACGCAGCCGTCTTTGGCTTGCTTCAACAGGGCGTCGGTGATCTGGATTTCGCCGCCTTTGCCTGGCTCGGTTTCTTCGATCAGCTTGAAGATGTCCGGGGTCAGGATGTAGCGACCAATAATCGCCAGGTTCGACGGGGCATCTTCCGGCGCTGGCTTCTCAACCATGTCACGTACGCGGATCAGGCCATCGCCGATTTCGTCGCCGGCGATCACGCCGTACTTGTTGGTTTCCGAAGGGTCCACTTCCTGGACCGCAACGATGGTGCAACGGTACTTTTTGTACAGGTCGACCATCTGCTCCAGCACGCCCTTGCCGTCCAGGTTGACGCACAGGTCATCCGCCAATACCACGGCGAATGGTTCATCACCGATCAGCGGGCGGCCGGTCAGGATCGCGTGGCCCAGGCCTTTCATCTGGGTCTGGCGAGTGTAGGAGAACGAGCACTCGTCCAGCAGACGACGGATGCCGACCAGGTATTTTTCCTTGTCGGTGCCCTTGATCTGGTTTTCCAGCTCATAGCTGATGTCGAAGTGGTCTTCCAGCGCGCGCTTACCACGGCCGGTCACGATGGAGATTTCGTTCAGGCCGGCATCCAGTGCCTCTTCGACGCCGTACTGAATCAGTGGCTTGTTCACCACCGGCAGCATCTCTTTGGGCATGGCTTTGGTCGCTGGCAAGAAGCGAGTGCCGTAACCGGCTGCTGGGAACAAGCATTTCTTGATCATATAAGTCCTTACTAAAGGGCTGTGCGTACGGAATTCGGCGCAGTCTAATCAGGCCGCAGTCACCTTACAATGGGTCCTGCTGGCGTTGCGATGTCATCATAGAGAAAAAATGTCGGCGTAAGTTCCGCTGATCCTACGAAGAGCTTCACTGGCGGCATGGCAAAACAAGCCTTTGCCCCTTTGCTTAAAGGGGCTGCAACCGTTTTACCACGCTTTTGACCATACGACACTGACCTGCAACAACTTGCGCGGCCCGAGGTCATTTGGCGCTATCATGGACCGCTTGAACCAGACCACGAGATTGACAGATGTCCGAACCAAAAGGCGTAAACGGCTACTTGATCACGAAGCGAGCAGACGGCTGGCACCTGATCAACTTCCACGGCGACAGCGTTGCCGGTGCTTTCGCAACCGAAAGCCAAGCGATTGCAGTGGCTGAAGTGTTCGTGGACGAAGCAGGCCACGCGTCGAGCAAACGACCTAAGGGCAAGTAAGCTTATCAAGCCACACAGAAAGCCCCGTTGATCGGGGCTTTTTTGTGCGCGCGCGTTTTTAGCCACCCTCAACCTTACTTGCCCAACACCGCACTATTCGTTGAGATGAATGCATACCCCCCTATTGCATTCACAAAGCTGTAATACCATTCCTACAACTAACACACCATGTAAACCCCGCTCAACAATCGTCGTGTAGTTAATATCCTACAGCCGAAACTCTAGTTTTGGCAAATAGCCATAATCCACCTACATATTCCGATACATCTAGACTACGCAACTAAACGAATCCAGCGACTTACTTTTTAAAGTACGGCCCTGACAATCACCTGACTTCGGAAAAAGCCTGAACAGGCAATACAACTAGTTGGAAAATTTAAAACTTTCCACGTTCAAGTCGAGGGCGGGCCCGAAGCATTAATACCAGCGTCGCAATGGCATCGACCATTGCTGTATGCCTGGAAAGTCCTGCACGCAACTGCGTTGGGATTGACTGATGACATTCACTAATAGATGGGTCTTTGCAAATGAAAACTGAAATGAAAACTGCGCTGTTGTCTCTCGGGCTGTTGATGGGATCGATGCCTGCCGTTCAAGCGGCGGATGGAACCGTTACGTTTTACGGCTCGGTTCACTCTGGCGCCTGTTCTATCAAGCCTGAATCCGTGGATCAATCAGTTAACTTGGGGGCCATCGCAAAGCATCAACTGCAAGCCGGAGGCAAATCCAGCGCCCGGCCTGTACGCATTGAACTTGAAGGCTGCGACCTGACTGGCCTTACCGACAACACGGTGACGACCACCTTTACAGCGGCGCCATCGACCGTGGTGCCTGGTGCGATCGGCACCGTCGGGGGCGCGGGCAACATTGGCATCATGATGACCCATGGTGGCGCGCCTATCGACCTGGGTACACCGACCCGCCCGCAGGCCATTGTCGCCGGTGATAACACCCTGGAATTCGGTGCCTATGTGCAGGGTGCAGCCACGGGCGACATCGTCCCCGGTGATTTCAGCGCCGTCACCAATTTCACCCTGGCTTATCAGTGAGTATTCCCCCCGCCACCACAGTGGCGGGGGGCAACTGGCGGGAGATAACGGTGAAAACATTCAAAAACCTCGCTATTACCAGCTCACTGATGATGTCCATCGGACAAGTACTTGCCCAAGGTCAAGGCGACGGGGTTGTGACATTGGGCGGAGAGATCATTGATTCTGCCTGCGGGCTGGAACTGTCCAGTGTCGATCAGACAATCGAAATGCCTCCGGAGCCCATCGGCCGGCTGTTGCGCAATACGCTGGGCGCACCACACCCCTTTCAACTGCGCCTGGTCAACTGTTCATTGACACGCCCCGATCCGAATCGCCCAGGCGCAACGCTGCCCGACTGGGAACATCTGCGGGTAACGTTTGATGGAGCCCCCGACAGGGATGGCCGCTCCTTTGCTGCCACAGGCCTGTCCCAAGGCGTGGCGTTTCATATTTGGGATTCCACAGGCCAGGAGAGTGTCCCGGGCGAGCGCATGGCCCCGCATCCCTTGAATGAGGGTGACATGACACTGAACTACACGCTTCGTCTGGTCGGCAACGGGTTGCAGTTATTGCCCGGCGCGCACAGTGCCGCAGTGCGATTCAGGCTGGAATACTTTTGAACATTGATGGGTTGCTTTCATGCTGAATGCATCGAAGATAAAAAATACATTACGCCCAAGTTTAGTATTTGGCGGCTTGATATCCATGGCTGGGACTGCACTGGGCGCTGGGGATATCGAATTTAATACCGACGTTCTTGATCTCAGTGATCGCTCCAACATTGACTTGTCGCAATTTGCACGTAAAGGATTCATTCTGCCGGGCACGTACTCAATGACCGTACAGATTAACAACCAACCTATATCAGAACAGTCCGTCGCGTTTTACCCACCCGACGATGATCCTAAAGGGAGCCAGGCCTGCTTATCGCAAAACATTATTGAGCAATTGGGTTTGAAATCTTCAATCATTGAAAAACTCAATGGGTGGAAACAGGGTGAGTGCCTGGATATTCAGGAGCTGCCCGGAACGGAAGTCAATGGTGACCTGGCAACGTCCACACTCAACATTAATTTGCCCCACGCTTATCTTGAATACAGCGACATTAATTGGGACCCCCCTTCTCGCTGGGACGAAGGGGTGCCTGGCCTGCTGATTGACTACAACATGACGGCGCAGACCGGCCACCAGAAGAATGACGGGACTCGCACCAACTTCAGTGGTAACGGAACGGTGGGGGCCAATGCCGGTGCGTGGCGTTTGCGGGCTGACTGGCAGGGCCGTGTCGACCCTGACCGTGCGGACTCGTCCGAGCGTCGTCAGCGCCTGGAGTGGAGCCGTTACTACGCCTATCGCGCCATCCCGCAATTGCAGGCCCGGCTGATTGTGGGTGAAAACTACCTGTATTCGGATCTGTTCGACAGCTTCCGCTTCACCGGTGCCGCACTCAATTCGGATGAGAGCCAGTTGCCGCCTAACTTGCGTGGTTATGCGCCTGAGGTGGTGGGCGTGGCCAAAACCAACGCCAAGGTCATTGTCAGCCAACAAGGCCGCGTGCTGTATGAAACGCTGGTTGCAGCAGGTCCTTTTCGCATCCAGGACCTCAATGATGCAGTGACCGGTCGGCTGGATGTGCGGGTAGAAGAGCAGGATGGCTCGGTACAGACGTTCCAGTTCGATACGGCTGGGGTGCCATACCTCACGCGCCCAGGGCATATTCGCTACAAAGTGGCGACGGGGCGTCCGTCCAATCTGCACTACGGCGCCGAGGGTGACTTTTTCGGCACGGGTGAATTTTCGTGGGGGGTCAGTAACGGCTGGTCGCTGTATGGCGGCGGTATCACGGATAACAACTACGGCGCATTGTCTGCCGGGGTCGGCCGCGACTTGCTGGCCTTCGGTGCGCTCTCGCTGGATGTCACTCAATCTCGTGCGCAAGTATGGGGTGAGTCGCTCTCGGGCAAATCGTACCGCCTTCAATATTCCAAGCATTTCGAGGAGTACGACAGCCAAGTCACCTTTGCCGGGTATCGATTTTCCGAGAAGAACTACCTGAGCATGAGCGAATACCTGGACGCTCGTCATTACGGCATGAATGGCGAACTCGCCGGGCGCGACGCCAACGGTGACCTTCTGAAAAGCTGGAGACCGATCGGTGATAGCAAGGCGTTGTATACCGCAACGGTGAACAAGCAGTTTCGTGACCTAGGGGCCACGGTGTACGCCAGCTACAACAAACAAACCTACTGGGGGCGCTCGGCCACTCAGCGTTGGAACCTGTCGGCATCTCGCTACTTCAATGTCGGTACCGTCAAAAACCTGAATGTATCCCTGAACCTTCATCGCACCCAGGACTACAACTACAAGGACAACGGTGTTTCGTTGGCGATCAGCCTGCCGTTCGGGCCCACCGGCACGCTGTCGATGGACGCCAGCCGAGTCTCAGGCAAGAACAGCCTCGGCACGCGCTATAACGATCGCCTGGATGAACGCAACAGTTACCAGATCAGCGCCAACGACAAGTCCGTCAGTGGCTACTTGAATCATATCGGCAATTTGGCTGACGTTGACCTGGCCGCAAGCAAGCAGGAAGGCGGTTACTCAACACTCAGCGTATCGGCTCGCGGCGGTGGCACGCTCACGCCCTATGGCGCAGCGTTGCATCGCACCAACAGTACAGGCGGAACCCGCCTGATGGTTGACACCGGCGGTGTACCCGATGTGCCAGTGCGCGGTTACGGCACGCCGACCCGCAGTAACGCCTTCGGCAAAGCCGTGATCGTCGACGTAGCCAGCTACTTGCGCACAGCCGCCAGCGTCGACCTGGAGAGCTTGCCGAGCAATGTCGAAGCCACT
Source organism: Pseudomonas sp. TE24901 (assembly GCF_054058375.1). Lineage (NCBI taxonomy): Bacteria > Pseudomonadati > Pseudomonadota > Gammaproteobacteria > Pseudomonadales > Pseudomonadaceae > Pseudomonas > Pseudomonas sp. TE24901. The sequence continues at coordinate 145,464 of NZ_JBSSAF010000005.1, read as the reverse complement.
CAATCCGTCACACAGCTGACGCTCACCGAAGGCGCTATCGGTTACCGGTCCCTGCCGGTGATCGCCGGTGAAAAAGCCATGGCCGTTCTTCGCCTGCCCGATGGCAGTTCACCGCCCTTTGGCGCCACCGTCAAAAACGTAAAACAACAGGACACCGGCATCGTGAACGATGGCGGCAGCGTGTACCTGAGTGGCATCCAGGCCGGCGGACAAATGGTCGTCAGTTGGGGCGGCGCCGAACGCTGCATCCTCAACCTCCCCGACGTGTTGCCCGCTGATGGCTTGAGCGATGCCCTGCAACTGGGCTGCCGGATGGTGGCCGCTGATCAATCCTTACCTGAGCCCGCGACGTTGACCGGCAAGCGTGCCGAAACGGAGAACACATCCTCATGAACCTCTACACACGTTTCACTTGTCAGGTCCTCACCTTATTGGCGCTGGGTTTGAGCCACGACGCCAACGCTGCGGTTGGCCTAGACCGCACCCGCGTGATCTTTGATGGTGGCAAAGACGCTACCAGCGTGAATATCACCAACAACAACAACACCCAATTGCCGTATTTGGCACAGGGGTGGATTGAGGATGAGGCGGGTAAAAAAATCACGTCCCCCCTGATCGTGTTGCCACCGGTTCAACGGTTGGAGCCGGGGAAACAAAGCCAGATGAAAGTGCAGGCCTTACCGGCCGCCAAGACATTGCCGCAGGATCGAGAGACGGTCTACTACTTCAATTTGCGGGAAATTCCTCCACGCAGTGACAAGCCCAACACCTTGCAAATCGCACTGCAGACCCGAATCAAATTGTTCTATCGGCCGCAAGCCATTACGCCGACCCAGCAAGACTTGTCCAACCCATGGCAGGAAAAGCTGACCCTTACTCGCGAAGGCGACCGCTACCAGGTGAACAACCCGACGCCCTACTACGTCACTCTGGTCGATGCGCGCAGCGCCAAGGACGGCAAAACCTTGCCCGGTTTTGAACCGCTGATGATCCCCCCAAAAGGCTCGCTGGCCCTGGGGCCAACCGTCAAGGCACTTGGCTCAACCCCGCACCTGGCCTACGTGAACGATTACGGCGGACGCCCACTGATGGCTTTTACCTGCAGTGACAACACCTGCAAGGTCAACGCGCAAGCACCTACCCCCAATGAGTAGTGCCTGGCACCGGAGAAGGTCATGAAGCTGCATAACATGAAGGTCCTGGGCGTACTCCTGCTGGCCTGTATGGGGGGAGCACACGCTCAGGAGGATGATGTCGAGGGTATGAGCGGCATGCTTAACATCAGTGGGTCCATGCATGAAACCCCTTGCAGCCTGGAAATGACATCACTGCATCAAACCATTGACCTGGGCGCCTTTTCGACCAGCCAACTGCAGCGCCCTGGCGACCAGGCCAACCCAATCGCGTTCCAGTTGCGTTTTGCCGATTGCCAACGCAAAGCCGGCGGCATCCGCAGTGAACGCACGGGGAATTTGGTGTGGAGCGCATTCCAACCGGTGGTGTCGGTGGCGTTTTATGCGCCCGCTGATACCGATGACACCCGATTGGTCAAAGTACAAGGCATCACCGGAATGGGCCTGCAACTGACCGATGCTTTAGGGCGCGATGTACAGCTTGGCTCAAGGGGGGAACCTCTGTTCCTTCCTCTGGGCAGCAATACCCAGACCTGGAAGGTCCAGCCCACGCGCACCTCCGCTCAATTAAGTAGCGGGGCATTTCGGGCCGTGGTGGATTTCAGGCTCAATTATGAGTAAGGGCAGAACGATGGCGAACTCAACCGGCCCCTGGGCCTTACTAATAGGAGGCAGCCTGCTGTGGGCGATTTGCCAGGGTGTGCAGGCCGATACCAACCTGACCATTCGCGCGGTCATCATTGCGCCTCCGCCCTGTGTGATCAACAGCGGCACCACGCTCAATGTGCCTTTCGGCAATGACCTTCTGACGTCACGGGTGGACGGCGTCAATTACCGTCGAAATGTGCCTTATACCGTCACCTGTAATTCGCCTTTCAGCAATGCGCTGACTCTGGAACTCAAGGGAACGGGAGCGGCGTTTGACGGCGCCGTGCTCGTGACCCGCAAGGCCGATCTTGGCGTAAAGCTGTACGTCAACGGTGCAGCCTGGCCGCTGAACAGGGCCGTGAATTTTACCTACCCAAACATCCCTGTCGTGCAGGCGGTGCCGGTCAAGCGTGCAGGCAGCAAATTGACCGGAGGGGCATTTGATGCAACCGCCACTCTGGTAGTCGATTATCAATGAAGAGGAATGATCAATGAGAAGCTGGCAACAGCGAGCGTTGCTCGCCTTGTGCTCCATCGGCCTGTGCGGTGGTGCATTGGCCAACCTGACGTTCAGCGGAACCTTGAACGAACCGCCGCCTTGTACCATTGATGCAGGCAATACCATTGAAATCGACTTTGGAGATGTAGGCGTAAAACGTGTCGACGGTGTGAAGTACCGCAAATCGGTTCCCTACATCATCAACTGTGGCTCGGACACCCTCCCCTGGGTGCTGAAGCTCACCGTCAACGGTACGCCCACGGCATTTGATGGCGCAGCGGTGCAGACCAACGTTCCGGCGCTGGGTATCCGGGTCTTTCAGAATAACGTGCCGTTTCCACTCAACACGCCCATGAACATTACTTTGTCGACACCGCCGACATTGGACGTCGTGCCCGTCAAACAAGCCGGTGCAACGCTGGCCCCCATACGGTTTGCAGCGGTGGCCACGCTGTTGGCTGAATACCAGTAGGAACCACGTCTATGCGATTTGAAATGGATCATAAAAAGTGGTCGTGCGCCTGGCTCGCGTTATTGATGACCTTCGGCTTGCCGGACAAGGGGTCTGCGGCAGACAACCTGAGCTTCAAGGGCAACCTGGTGGAAGAGGCTTGCACGATTCGCCCGGGTGACGATGCGATCACGCTGGAACTCTGGGACGTCACCAGCAAGCACCTCTACCTCAATACGCGCACCCAGGGTAAGGGGTTCAGGGTGCATCTGGAGAACTGCGACACCACGATTGGCGACTCGGTCACCCTCCTGCTCAGCGGTACGGAAAACACTAAGTTGCCAGGCTTGTTCGCACTCGATGGTGGCAGCGGCGCCACGGGGATTGGCCTTGGTATAGAAACCCCGGGCAATAAACCTTTACCCGTCAACACCGTCAGCGACAAACAGGTGTTGAGTACCGGCAGCAATGTGATTGAGCTCAAAGCCTATGTGCAGGGCGAACCGGATGCGATCCGGGACCAAACCATCGGGCACGGCAGATATACGGTGACGTCAACGTTTACGCTGGACTATCCGTAACAGCCCCAGACAAACCTCACCTCTCGCCGGGCGGATTTAGCCTTCCGGGGAGAGGAGCAACGAGAAATAAAATGAAACGACTATATAAAAAAAGCATGCTTCTTACGCTGCTTGGTTTGGCTCCGACTGCACAGGCCGTTGACTGCAGGGTGAATGGTGGCGCATGGCAGACGGGAAATCCCAACCTGCAAGTTCCCGTTACGGTCACGCTGACCCCAGACAAAACCAGGATCATGCTCGAAGGCGCAAGGCTGGAATGTCGATACTCACCTGGCCAGGGTCCGGCGTGGGGTCAGGACTATTGGGCAACAGGCAATAGTTCAGGCACTCCGTGGACTCCCGGCCCCAAGTTTTCCTTTGAAAGGACCGGGCTGCGAATCAATGGGACCTTCTTCAACACCCCGGTCCTGAGCGGCATCCTGGTCGCGACCATGCCCAACAACGGTGGCGTTTATCCTATCAATATCACCCCCTATATTCTGATGCGTAACAGTCCGTCGAACCCTATCAATGTCCGTGTCGGGGATAATCTCGGCCTGTTACGTCTCACCAGCTCGAACAACTGGGACACTTCGAGACCGCAACTCACTGTCACTTACACGTCGGCTAACAACTTTACTGTTTCGCCGTCAACCTGCACGATCAATAACAACAACCCGATCACGGTGGACTTCGGCACCGTCCAGCAGCGACAGATAGGCACCGACCCGCTGACGAGCCCCATCCGCAGCAACCGCAGGCTCACTTACTCGTGCCCCGATGGGGGAATCACGACACCGATCACCATCACCTACAAAGGAACACCCTCGTCATTCGACACACGTCTGCTGAGTATGACGAACCCGAACGTGGGTACCGCTATGGTCCGTTCGGGGGCTGCGGTTCAGGTCAACGGCTCATTCCGGACACAGATCACCAACAGCGTGGGTGGGGATGATGTGATGTTCACCCTGGTTCGACGCAATGGGTCGCTACCCGCTGCCGGCGCCGTCAGCGGCAGTGGTGTACTGGTGATGGGCGTGCCGTAACGCCCATCAACGGCCGAAGCTACGCAGTCGAAGGCGTTTATTCTGGAGACTGCGTATGTGGCAGATGGCTATAATCTCGCACGACCGCCCCACGACAGTGTCAGCGCCCCTCCAATACCTCGACGACGACCCCACCATGAACAAGATACTGACGCTGACTGCAGCACTGGTCCTGATGACCGGCTGCACCACCACCTCCGATACGTACCTGAAGAACGGCGAACAAGGCCTGACCATCGACTGTTCCGGCGAAGCCAATTCCTGGGCCAGTTGCTATGAAAAGGCAGATGCTTCCTGCGCCGGCACCGGTTACCGCATCGTCGGCACTGAAGGCACGCCATCGCTCAAAGAGGACGACAAGACCCTGGGCAAGGACGTGGGCAACTACAAAAGCCGCAGCGTGGTGGTGGTTTGCAAGTAAGCCATAGGGCTACAGGTGGATTTCGGCGAACTTGATGCCGAGCCCGCGCAGGGTTTCGATCAGCTCATCCAGGCGCGCAAATGATTCTACCTCGTCCTGCTCGTCCACCAAGAAGTAACTACGCCCGCCGCTCTTCTTGAAAAACACGATCCATTCACCCAGGTCAGCCGGGTTCTGGATGACATGGGTGGCTGAGATCTGGCCGTCGGCATGGCGCGCCCTGACGTGTTCACGTTTCATTAGGTTTTCCCGATTTAAAGACAAATGCCGCGCAAACCTTAAGGTCGCGCGGCATTTTTGTATGCATTACCCGACAGTTTAACGGATGCCCTGCCCGATCAGCACGCCTTCAACGGTTTGCCCGTACAGATTGACGCCGTCATTGGCGTGAAACTTCACACGGGTTTTCTCGACCGAGCCCCCTATCAACCGTGGGTCTTGCGGCCGCTCGTGGCTGTTGAGGTAGGCCGCCACGTCCCAGGCCTGCTCATCGCTCAGGCTGCCACCCTTGCCCAGCGGCATGTTGTGCTTGATGAAGGACGCCGCCGTATTGAAACGGTGCATGCCTGCGCCCCAATTGTAGGAGTCTTTACCCCACAACGGTGGCATGACGTAGCTGTCGCCACCCTTTTGTCCCTGCCCTTCGCCGCCATGGCACACCGCACACTGGTCTTTGTACACCTCGGCGCCCCGGGCCAGGCTGTAGCCTTTGGCGGGCGGCGCCACGTCCGGGTAACCTCGTCCCGGCAGCTCGACACCCAAGGGCGCCTTGCTGGCCAACCAATAGGCGTACACTGACAGCGCGGTAATTTCGGGGCTATCTGCCGCAGGCGGTGTGCCACCGTTCATGCTGAACTGGAAACAGCCTTGCAGACGATCGGCAAAGGTATTGACCTTGTCGTTCTTTTTTCGATAGGCCGGGTACATCGGATAAGCGCCCCACAGCGGTGCCCAATTGGCCAGCCGGCCCTGGTCCAGGTGGCAGTTGCTGCAGTTGAGGCCGTTGCCGACAAATTTCGGTGCCAACCGCTTGGTGTCCACAAACAAGGCGTAACCCTGCCTAACGAGCTTGCCGTAGGCGTTGTCAGGCAATTCACTTTCTTGGGGCGGCTGGAACGTAGCAGAGACAGGCGATGCGGTTGGGTGCAACTGCGACTGCGACTGGTCTTCCATGGCGACCGTCGCCGCATGCGTCGGCAGTGAAATCAGCAAGGCGAATACGGGTGCAAACCTGAAGGCCTTCATGGCTTGACCTCCTGGTGCAGCGACGCGAAATACTGCGCGCCCCCCCCTGCACTTCTTCCGGGATCAGCGCCTTGGCGATGTGCCCCATCGGGTCATTGGGGTCATTGCGCCGCGTGCCTGCCTGCCCGGCGACCAATTGTGCGCTCAGATAGGCGGCCGGCTGACCTGCCAGTGGCGGGAATGCACTTCCCACACCGGCACCTGCAGGCCCGTGACAACTGACACACGCAGGAACTTGCCGCTCCCACGCCCCTTGCAAAGCAAGCTTTTGCGCAGCAGTACTCGGCATTTCGCTACGGTGCACGGTTGCGGATACGGGCGCAGGCATCGCCGCCAATGTTAGGCTGAGTGCAGAAATTTCCGCCTCGGTCAGGACTTTGGCCAGCGGCTGCATCACCGGATTGATGCGCTCCCCGCTGCTGAAATCTGCCAACTGCTTGCGCACATACTCGGCCAAGCAACAGCAGCGCACCTCCCAGCAGAACTCGCTCAAACGAAATCATCACGACTCCATTCTTATAGTTATATGCTTAGGCCTTAAGCGCATACGCCTACAAGTGGTAGGGTAATGATCCGCTGACGATAACCGTCAAACCTCATGCATTAAAAAGCCCGGCCCCACAACAGCGGGGCCGGGCTTCTTTATCGGATGTTGGCGCATGGGTGAAGCGCGGGGAATCAGCCGGAAATGCAATCCTCACCGGCTTTTTTCACGTCACCTGGGCGGATCGGTACGTTGGCCATGCTCTCGTAGAGCTTGATGCTGCTGCCGCTGGAGCGCTCTTCAATCTCGAAGATCGCCGAAGGGTCAGCCGAATACTTCTGCGGCACAATTACCTGCACACCATCCTTGTGGGGCTCGATCTGTGGTGGTCGGCGCGTCGTCGACAGTTTGCGCACGACACAGGCAGCATATTCCTGTGGTTTCTTCCCGGAAATGACCGACAGCGTCGGCGGGGTCTGCTTGATATCTGCAACCGAAGCACACCCACCTATTGCCAAGGCCAGAACCAACACACTCCACTTCATACAAAAACCTCCGATAAAGACCCTACGACAGCGGGGATGGTAATTTTCTCCCGCCCAAGTAGGATTTATCCCTGATAACTCGGTAAATAACTGTTTTAAATTGTCGAAGTCGTCGACGACGGCCCGATAATAAACGCGCTGGGGCTGATAAACTCTATCTTAACCTACGTATCATTCTGATTTTTCAGAAAAAGCCCTTCTGGAGACACCCTCATGAAATTCATCCACCAGCGTGAGCACCTCAACGAGGGAGACATTGTCGTCATCGAATGCTCGCAGACCTGTAACATCCGTTTGATGAGCGATGCGAATTTTCGCAGCTTTAAAAACGGCGGTCGCCATACCTACCACGGTGGTGCTTTCGACAAGTTCCCGGCCAAGATCACCGCACCCAGCACCGGCTTCTGGAACATCACCCTGGATGTGGTCACTCGCCGCGCCATCAGCGTTACTCGCAAACCTGCGCTGTCCCACAAGATCCGCATCGTTCGTCGCACCAGCTCCAAGCTGAGCTAATCCGAATACCCGACAGGAAATAGCCGTGAACACCACCACCAAGTACGTCATCAAATACAAACTCAACGGCGAACGCCGTTTCGAGTTCGCGCAATTGCAGAGCAACAGCGTAGAGGAAGCCAAGCAAGCCCTGGCTAAAATTCACGACGCCACTGATGAAATTACTGACATCAACGTGAGTAAGGCGCTGTAAGCCATGCCCGGCCCTACTGCCGACCTGTTCGCGGACAACGCCCTGCAACAACCCGCAGGGCGCGAACAGATTGGCGCAGAGTCCTACGTGCTCAGAGGCCACGCCCTGCCCTGGATCGATCGCCTTCTGCCTGAACTTCGCCGCATCCTGGCCCAGTCACCCTTTCGGAAAATGACCACGCCCGGTGGCTTTACCATGTCGGCGGCGCTGAGCAGTTGCGGCGAACTGGGCTGGACGACGGACACCCGCGGCTACCGTTACAGCCCGCTTGACCCACGCAGCCAGCAACCCTGGCCGGCCTTGCCCGAGGTGTTGCGCCAGCTGGCCGTGCAGGCAGCCGCTGAGGCCGGGTTCAACGATTTCGCCCCCGATGCCTGCCTGATCAACCGGTATGTGCCGGGCGCCAAGATGTCCTTGCATCAAGACAAGAACGAGCGCCGCTACGATGCCCCCGTGGTGTCCGTGTCCCTTGGCTTGCCGGCGATCTTCCTGTTCGGTGGCCATGAACGCAGCGACAAGGCCCAGAAAATCTCGCTGTTCCATGGCGATGTGGTGGTCTGGGGTGGCGTCGACCGCTTGCGTTTTCACGGCGTGATGCCGATCAAGGAAGGCACGCATCCGGTCATGGGCCCCCAGCGCATCAACCTGACATTTCGCACCGCGGGCTGATTTGACCGCAAGGTTCGGAGTGTCACAGACGGCCAGCCCGGCTAACCTGCCCATGTGAACCGTCTAGAGTGCTGGCCATGAGCAACGAACAAGATCCTCGCTGGGCTGCCATTGTGGCCCGCGACCCCAAGGCCGATACGCTGTTTGTCTACGGCGTGAAAACCACTGGCGTGTATTGCCGCCCCAGCAGTGCTTCGCGCCTGCCGCGCCCGGAAAATATCGAGTTTTTCGACACCCGCGAGCAAGCCGAAGCGGCGGGCTATCGCCCCAGCAAAAGGGCTGTCGCCGATCAGACCCAAGTCGCCCTGCACCATGCCCGACTGGTCGCCGACGCGTGCCGGCTGATCGAGCAAGCCGAGACGCCCCCCGACCTGGAAACCCTGGCCAAACACGCTGGCCTGAGCCCCTTTCACTTCCACCGCGTGTTCAAGACCGTGACCGGCCTGACGCCCAAGGGCTACGCCAGCGCCCATCGCTCACGCAAAGTGCGCAACAGCCTCAAGGGCCCGCATTCGGTCACCGACGCCTTGTATGACGCCGGCTTCAATTCCAACAGCCGCTTTTATGAGTCTGCCGACCAACTGCTTGGCATGAAACCCAGCGATTACCGGGCCGGCGGCACCAACAACGAAATCCTGTTTGCCGTGGGCCAATGTTCACTGGGTGCGATTCTGGTGGCGCAGAGCATGCGCGGCGTGTGCGCGATCCTGCTGGGGGATGATCCGGACAAACTGGTGCGCGACCTGCAGGACCAATTTCCCAAGGCCGAGCTGGTGGGAGCTGACCCACACTTTGAGCAAGTGATCGCCCAGGTCGTTGGCTTTATTGAAGCGCCCGCACTGGGGCTGGACTTGCCACTGGACCTGCGCGGTACAGCCTTTCAAGAACGGGTATGGCAAGCGCTGCGCACCATTCCGGTGGGCAGCACTGCCAGTTACGCGCAAATCGCCCAGCAAATCGGCGCGCCCAAGTCCTTTCGAGCCGTAGCCCAGGCCTGTGGCGCGAACAGCCTGGCGGTCGCCATTCCCTGCCACCGCGTGGTGCGCAGTAATGGGGACCTGTCGGGCTACCGCTGGGGCGTGGAGCGCAAGCGGCAGCTGCTGGAACGGGAAAGCCCGTCCGAAGCCTAGCGAATGCCGATATGGATGAACGCCAGGTCCGGGCCCTGATAAGCCTCAAAGTCCGTGACAAACGCACGGGCCGGCACGTCAGGTTGCTCGAAATACGCCCAGATCTGCTGCCAGGCGGCGATGATCGCCTGGGGCATTGGCCCGCGTGCTTCAAATACCAGGTAGTTTCCCGGCTCAATAACCAGGCTTTCAAAACCCAGGGCGGGCGCATCCGTCGCCACGCCCGCCGTCACATCAAACAGGCCACTGGCATCGGATTCATAGCCGCTGTAAACCCCATAGACCGGTGAGCCCGGTTGTTTGGCGGGGATCCCCTCGTACAACCCTTCACTGTAAAACCGCTGCCACATCGGGCCGATTTTTGCGCTCGCGGGCTGCGATTCATCGGCGTTGCGTGTGCGAACCTTCAGACCCGACACGGTGAATGCTGCCTTCAGTTGTTCCTTGGTGACGTGCAAAGCCTTCTCCTTTTAAAGCTTGAGTTTTCGTTTGCGGAATTCGGCGACCTTATGCCGGTTGCCGCACAACGCCATGCTGCACCAGCGGCGTTTGTGGGCCTTGGTCCGGTCATAAAACCACAGGATGCATTCCGGGTGTTCACAGCGGCGAATCAGGGTGAAATCGCCCGCCACCAATAAATTAGCGGCTGCCTCAGCAATCGGCGACAGAAATTGTTCGGCCGTCTGCCGTTTGCGCTGGCGTTCCAGCTGTGGCCCCCCCGACGCCGGCCAAACCAGTTGCGGATGGCTGACCGCCTTGCGCAGGAAGCTGTTGAGGGCGGCCGGGTTGCCAGGCTGGTCGTTTTTGCGTTGCTTGACCAACTCACGAATCACTTCGCGCAGTTGCCGCGCCGCGCTGAGCAAGGTGCCAGCTTCAAACTTGGGAGCACTGCCCTCCTCGATCCATTGCAAGCGCACCAACCAACGCTCCACGTCGGCATCGGTCTGCCAGAAATCCCACGGCACGCCGTCGATGTTGGCCAGGGTGTTGAGCATGTCCAGCACCGGATCATCGGCCAGGACATAGGGCTCGTCAGGGACAGCTGGGGGGACGGTGATTGCCATGGGGGATCCTCTTGAACATCACGCGATAGTAACCGCTAACCAGCAGGATGGGTAGTTACAAGCGACGAAAATCTAACCTGAATAATTACGTTGACAGGTTACATGTTTGAGCGCAGCTTTAAAAACAGCTAACCCGTAAACACACTTTATCAAGTTACAAAAGGCGCCTTCATCATGTCTACCCAAGCCCCTGTGATTCGCTACCAGCACGTCGATGTCGATGGCGTGCGCATGTTCTACCGTGAAGCCGGCGACCCAGCGGCCCCGGTCATGTTGCTGCTGCACGGTTTTCCCAGTTCGTCCCACATGTACCGTGACCTGATTCCCCTGCTCGCCAACCGCTACCGCGTGATCGCGCCGGATTTGCCAGGTTTTGGCTTCACCGAGGTGCCTGCCGAGCGCGACTACCACTACAGCTTCGACAACCTGGCCGTGACCGTCGGGCACTTTGTCGATGCGCTTGAATTGAGCCGTTACGCCTTGTACGTCTTCGACTACGGCGCTCCGGTCGGGCTGCGGTTGGCCGTGGCGCATCCGCAGCGGGTCAGTGCGCTGGTCTCGCAAAACGGCAACGCCTACCTCGAAGGCCTGGGGGATGCCTGGGCGCCGATCCGCCAATACTGGGCCGAGCCGACCCAGGCCAATCGCGAAGTGATCCGCCATGCGGTGATCAGCCTGGAAGGCACGCGCTATCAGTACCTGCACGGCGTCAGCCAGCCCGAGCTGGTCGCGCCGGAGTCGTACATGCTGGATGTGCTGTTGATGCAGCGCCCGGGCAACGATGAGATCCAGCTCGACCTGATCCTCGACTACCGCAACAACCTCACGCTGTACCCGACGTTCCAGGCGTTCTTCAAGGCCAGCCAGGTGCCGACGCTGGTGATCTGGGGCCAGAACGACCCCTTCTTCATTCCACCGGGCGCCCACGCCTACGCGGGTGACAACGCCAACGCCGTGGTCGAGTTACTGGACACTGGCCACTTTGCCCTGGAAACCCATGCGGCCCACATCGCCCAGCGCATCCATGCCGTACTGGGGCATGCCATCGACTGATGGCACTGCACGAAACGCCTCACTCGTCCAGTGAATAAAACAGACTGGCCGGGTGCCAGGGGCCCTGCTAAAACAGCGAAAAGTCTTACTCACGCTGGAGACGCAACCCATGAGCACCTGGCCAGACACGCGCATTCTTGACCTGCTGGGCATCGACCTGCCCATCATCCAGGCCCCCATGGCCGTGGGCACGACCACCGCCATGGTCATTGCTGCGAACAACGCCGGCGCACTGGGTTCACTGCCCGCCGCAGCCTTGAGCATCGAGCAATTGCGCGAGGCGTTGGCCACCATCCGCCAGGCCAGCACGCGGCCCATCAACGTGAATTTCTTCTGCCACCAGCCACCGGCGCCCGACGAAGCCCGTGACCGACGCTGGAAGGCATTGCTGGAACCCTACTACCGCGAATTGGGCGTCGATTTTGACGCGCCAACCCCAGTGTCCAACCGCGCGCCGTTCAACGAGGCTGCTTGCCAGGTAGTGGAACAATTTCGTCCCGAGGTCGTGAGCTTTCACTTCGGCCTGCCGGAAAAAGCCTTGCTGGACCGGGTAAAAGCCACCGGCGCCAAGGTGCTGTCGTCGGCGACCACCGTAGAAGAAGCGATCTGGCTGGAGCAACATGGCTGCGACGCAATCATCGCCATGGGCCTTGAAGCCGGTGGCCATCGCGGCCTGTTCCTGAGTGACGACCTCAATACCCAGATCGGTTTGTTCGCCCTGTTGCCGCAAATAGTCGACGCCGTCGCCGTGCCGGTGATTGCTGCCGGCGGTATCGGTGATGCACGCGGTATCGTCGCGGCCTTCGCCCTGGGCGCGTCGGCGGTGCAGATCGGCACCGCGTACCTGTTTACCCCCGAGGCCAATGTCACCGCGTCCCATCACTACGCGCTGCGCCACGCCCAGGCCAGCGAAACCGCGCTGACCAACCTGTTCACCGGCCGCCCGGCACGGGGCATCGTCAATCGGGTGATGCGTGAACTGGGCGCGATCAACCCGGCAGCGCCGGCCTTCCCCACGTCCGGTGGCGCCCTGATGCCACTCAAGGCCAAGGATGAAGCGGGCTTCAGCAACCTGTGGTCGGGCCAGGCGCTGCGCCTGGGCAAGGATATTTCAACGTATGACCTGACACGTCAGTTGGCTGAGCAGGCGTTGGCCAAGCTCAACTAGATCTGACACGTGGGGCAACTTTGCACTGTACCGGCAATGGCCAACCGCTATATATTCCCATACATAGCGGTTAAGCCTTCTACCTATAACAAGCCGTACAACCCTAAGGAGCTGCTTCATGATGATTCGCGCCTCACGCCTGGCCCCCACGGCCCTGGCGACCTTGATTGCCGCCTTCGCGTTCGGTTCGGCCCAGGCCGATGAAGTACAGGTGGCCGTGGCCGCCAACTTCACCGCACCGATCCAGGCCATCGCCGCCGACTTTGAAAAAGACACCGGCCACAAGCTGGTCGCCGCGTACGGAGCCACCGGGCAGTTCTACACCCAGATCAAGAACGGTGCGCCGTTCGAAGTGTTCCTCAGCGCCGACGACACCACCCCGCAGAAACTCGAAGCCGAAGGCGACAGCGTCAAAGGCTCGCGCTTCACCTACGCCGTCGGCACCTTGGCCCTGTGGTCGGCCAAAGAAGGCTACGTGGATGCCAAAGGCGACGTGCTGAAGAAGAACGAATTCAAGCACCTCTCCATCGCCAACCCGAAAGCCGCGCCGTACGGCCTGGCCGCCACCCAAGTGCTGGCCAAAGAAGGCCTGACCGAGAAGGTCAAGGACAAGATCGTCGAAGGCCAGAACATCACCCAGGCCTATCAGTTCGTCTCCACTGGCAATGCCGAGTTGGGCTTCGTGGCCTTGTCGCAGATCTATAAAGACGGCAAAGTCACCAGCGGCTCGGCCTGGATCGTGCCGGCTTCGATGCACGACCCGATCAAACAAGACGCGGTGATCCTCAACAAGGGCAAAGACAGCGCCGCTGCCAAGGCACTGGTTGAATACCTCAAGGGGCCAAAAGCCGCCGCGGTTATCAAATCCTACGGTTACGAGCTGTAAATGCCCCTGTCGAGTGCCGATTTTTCCGCTATCTGGCTGACCATCAAACTGGCGTCACTGACCACCGTGATCCTGCTGGTCATCGGCACTCCGATTGCCCTGTGGCTGTCGCGCACCCGCTCCTGGTGGCGCGGCCCCATCGGGGCCGTCGTCGCCTTGCCGCTGGTGCTGCCGCCCACGGTGATCGGCTTTTACCTGCTGTTGACCATGGGGCCCAACGGCTACTTCGGCCAGTTCACCCAATGGCTGGGCCTGGGCACCCTGACCTTCAGCTTTGCCGGGCTGGTGATTGGCTCGGTGATCTATTCCATGCCGTTTGTGGTGCAGCCGTTGCAAAACGCCTTCTCCGCCATCGGCACGCGCCCCCTGGAAGTGGCCGCGACCTTGCGCGCCAACCCGTGGGACACGTTTTTCACGGTGATCCTGCCCCTGGCCCGTCCCGGCTTCATCACCGCGTCGATTCTCGGCTTTGCCCACACCGTCGGTGAATTTGGCGTGGTGCTGATGATCGGCGGCAACATTCCCGACAAGACCCGCGTGGTCTCGGTGCAGATCTACGACCATGTCGAGGCCATGGAATATGCCCAGGCCCACTGGCTGGCCGGCTCCATGGTGGTGTTCGCGTTCCTCGTGTTGCTGGCGTTGTATTCCAGCCGTAAATCCAAGATGGGCTGGAGCTGACCGCGATGATCGATGTACGCCTCAACTTGAACTACACAGGCTTTTCGCTGGACGTGGACCTGCACCTGCCCGGCCGTGGCGTGACCGCGTTGTACGGTCACTCGGGTTCCGGCAAGACCACCTGCCTGCGCTGCATCGCCGGGCTGGAGCGCGCCGAAGACGGCTTTATCCAGATCAACGACGAAATCTGGCAAGACAGCCGCAGCGGCCTGTTCGTGCCACCGCACAAGCGCGCCCTGGGGTATGTGTTCCAGGAGGCAAGCCTGTTTCCGCACCTGTCGGTGCGGGCCAACCTGGAGTTCGGCCTCAAGCGCATCAAACCCGAGCAACGCCGGGTGGACATGGCCCAAGCCACCGAATTGCTGGGGATCGGCCACCTGCTGGATCGTCACCCGCAGCACTTGTCCGGTGGCGAGCGCCAGCGCATCGGCATCGCCCGTGCGTTGCTCACCAGCCCAAAACTGCTGTTGATGGATGAGCCACTGGCCGCCCTGGACAGCAAGCGCAAGGGCGAGATCCTGCCGTACCTTGAACGCCTGCATGATGAACTGGACATCCCGGTGCTGTATGTCAGCCATGCCCAGGACGAAGTGGCGCGGCTGGCCGACCACATCGTGTTGCTCAGCGACGGCAAGGCCCTGGCCAGCGGACCGATCGGCGAAACCCTGGCACGGCTCGACCTGCCCATGGCCCTGGACGACGACGCCGGCGTGGTGGTCAACGGCACCGTCTGCGCCTATGACGCCGATTATCAATTGCTCACCCTGCAACTGCCCGACAGCGCCCTGCAGATACGCGTGGCCCACGCGCCGTTGGCGCTGGGCAAGCAACTGCGGGTCAAGGTCCAGGCCCGGGATGTGAGCCTCAGCCTGCAGGCCGAAGAGCACAGCAGCATTCTCAACCGCTTGCCGGTGACGGTCACCCAGGACATCACCGCCGACAACAACGCCCATGTGCTGGTGCGCCTGGAGGCAGGTGGCACGCCGTTGCTGGCGCGCATCACCCGCTTCTCCCGCGACCAGTTGCAGCTACACGCCAGCCAGGTGCTGTGGGCACAGATCAAGGCGGTGGCGGTACTGGCCTAGCAAAGCTTTTTGGCACGACCGCACACCCGTGCGGTCCATCAGACATACCGGTCTGATTCGTTGCCAAGGAAGTTGCACCATGCCCGACTCTGCATTGCTTGCCGACCTGCCCCGCGACCTGCATTACGTCGACGACACCCAGCCGGGTATCCGTCGCAAAACCTTGCGCGGCAAGTTCCAGTACTTCGATGCCAAAGGCACGCGTATTACTGACGCGGACGAAATCCAGCGTCTCAATGCGCTGGCGGTGCCGCCGGCCTATACCGATGTGTGGATCTGCGCCGACCCGCGCGGCCACCTGCAAGCCACCGGCCGTGACGCCCGGGGCCGCAAACAGTACCGTTACCATGCGCGCTGGCGCGAAGTACGCGACAGTGACAAGTACGCGCGCTTGCAGGCGTTCGGACAAGCCCTGCCCAAGCTGCGCAAGCAATTGGAAGCACAGATCGCCGAGCCTGGTTTCACCCGCGAGAAAGTCCTGGCCACGGTGGTGATGCTGCTCGACGCCACGTTGATCCGCGTCGGCAATACCCAATACGCCCGCGACAACAAATCCTATGGGCTGACCACCCTGCGCAACCGTCATGTGGACATCAAGGGCAGCGAGATTCTGTTCCAGTTTCGCGGCAAGAGCGGCGTTGAACATCAGGTCAGCGTTAAAGACCGCCGCTTGGCCACCGTGGTCAAACGCTGCCTGGAGCTGCCGGGGCAGAACCTCTTTCAATACCTGGATGAACAGGGCGAGCGCCATACCGTCAGTTCCCACGACGTCAACGCCTACCTTCATACGCTCACGGGCGCAGACTTCACCGCCAAGGACTACCGCACCTGGGCCGGTACCGCGCTCGCACTGGCGGTGCTGCGCGAACTGGAATGGCAGCCCGAATCGGACGCCAAACGGCATGTGGTCACCACGGTCAAGGCCGTCGCCAAGCAACTGGGCAATACCCCTGCGGTGTGCCGCAAGTGCTACATCCATCCGGCCGTGCTGGAGCATTTCAGCCTGGGTGAATTGTCCAGGCTGCCCAAGCCTCGGGTACGCAAGGGTTTGAAAGCCGAGGAAGTCGCCTTGGCGATGTTCCTTGAGCAGCTGGCCGCCGACTTGCCCAAGCGCGCCAAGCTGGGTTAGCCTCTGCTTCCCTTCTGACTCACGGGACGACCGCAAACGTGAACAACTAAGCCTTCCAAAATGTATCTGCGACAAGTCGCACGGCGCGCTTGTTGGCCTGTTGGACATTTTTTTGGAGGTGCTGATGACTCACGTCAAACGGCTGCCCGCTCTCGTTTCCCTGCACCACGTGTGCTTCCAGTTCGCCAATGGCGAGACCTTGCTGGAAGACCTTGACCTGTCAATCGATCACACACCCACCGGCATTGTCGGCCGTAATGGCCTGGGTAAAAGTATCCTGGCCCAGTTGCTTGCTCGCCGCCTGGCGCCCTCCTCGGGCACGGTAGAGGGCACGGCGACGGTGGCCTATGTGGCCCAGACGCTGGCCGTTCAACCCGGCGAACGCATCGCGGACATCACCGGGACCTCCACGACGCTGGCGGCCCTTGAGCGCATGGCATGCGGTCAAGCGCAGGCCGCTGACCTGGACCTGATCGACGACCGCTGGGACCTTGCCGATCGCCTGCGCGCAGCGCTGGATGCGGCGGGCCTGACACAACTGGACGCCGACACACCCGCCGACCAACTCAGCGGCGGCCAATTGGCCAGGGTCGCGGTGATCGGCGCAATGCTGGCCGCGCCGCAACTGCTGATCCTGGATGAACCCACCAACCACCTCGACAGCGCCGGGCGCACCTGGTTGCTAAGGCTGCTACAGGCGTGGCGCGGCGGATTGGTGGTGGTCAGCCATGACCGGCAACTGCTGAACACCCTGCAACGCATCATTGAACTGTCGCCCCTCGGCGCCCGGGTGTTTGGCGGCAACTACGACGCCTATCGCCTGCAGCGCGATACCGAACAACACGCGGCTGTCGCCGCCCTGGAGCATGCCCGCCTGGAGCGCAGTCGCGAACGGCGGCGCCTGCAAAAAGACCACGACAGCCTGCAACGCAATGCCGCGCGTTCACGCAAACATGCGGAGACCGCCAACGTCGACCGGTTTACCAAGGCTCGCTGGAAAGGTGCCGCCACGGAAATTGTCAGCACCGTGCGCAGTGCCCATCACGCCCATAAACACCAGCTCGATGCACAGGTGCGCAAGGCTTATGAACGGGTGATCGATGAAACACCCACGCTGCTGGCCCTGCCCGGCTCGGCACTGCCCAACGGCCGTAGCGTACTGACCCTGGAGAACGCGCAACTGCCGTGGCTGAATCCGCAGTCGCCTGCGAGCTACGTCACGCTTAACGTCGCCGGGCCAGTACGCGTTGCCATCCAGGGGCCGAACGGGTGTGGCAAGTCCACGCTGCTCAAAGTGCTCGCGGGCCATTGGCAGGCTGTCAGTGGCGAATGTGCCGTGCAGGTTTCAAGTGCGTATATCGATCAGCACCTGGCGCTATTGGACGATCAGCGCAATGTCCTTGAGCAACTCAACCTGCTCGACACGCCCTTGGCTGAGGGCGAACTGCGCACACGCCTGGCCTTGCTGCAACTGGATGCCACGCGTGTGACCCAACCGTGCGGCCAATTGAGCGGCGGCGAGCGCTTGAAGGCAGCCATGGCCATTGCCTTGTGGCGTGAAGTGCCTGCGCAGCTGTTGTTGCTTGACGAACCCACCAACCACCTGGACCTGGAATCGGTGCGGGCTTTTGAACAGGCATTGCAGGGATTTTGCGGGGCGATGCTGGTGGTTTCCCACGATGAAGCGTTCATGCAGGCGATCAAGCCGACCCACGTGTTGGCGTGGCACGCCGAGGGGTGGCGTCTGGAACAAAGGGAATAAGGAGGAGGCCCGCCCGACGTTTCGGCCTCGACGTCCGTGTACTGGTAAAGAGCCATCACGTCGAGCGAGCGGGAGAATGATAGGCCAATGTCCGGCGGCTGTCCCGCCGGGTTTTTCCGAATATGACTAAGGCAAAGGATTACAGGCAAGTTGCGAGGGCCGCCAAGCGACGTTGAGCGACCATGCTGGTCTCGGCTGCAAAGTAATTGACCGTGGAGCCGGCACCGGCGCTGCGCACGTCGACGAAATAATCGCCACCGGTGGTGTAGACGGTAAAACCACCCGCCTCTATTGGCTCCTTGAACCCGCCGGCGTCGACGCCGAACACCGTTTCATCCTGCCAACCGAACTGCACGCATTGGGCAACCACCAGAGGGGCCTTGTCCGACGCCAGGGTCTTGTAGGGCGTGCCAGCCCGCGCGTCCTTCATCTTCGAGCCCGCGCAACCGGACAGTGCTGCCACCACCAACGCGCCAATCACCAGCTTGTGCATGCCATCGCTTCCTTGGAAAAAAACGCGACTCTACCATTAAGCTCCTGCGGGGGCTGCTTCGCTGACAGCCCCATGAATTTAGTTTCACTGTGAACAGACAAGGGGCCGCCTATAGTCGGCAGGCTCATTTTTAAGAAGTCTCCCTTCTGCCCGCTCTCCCGCGGGCTTTTTTTCGCCTGCGGTTCAGAGCCACCAGCGAAACAGGTAGAACAACGCCATGCTCAGCAACACCGTAATCAGCACGCTGCGCGTCCAGAACATCAGCGCCACGGCACTGATGCCCGCCAGCAGGTAAGGATTGGCCGGGCTCAGATTGAGCTTATGGTCGGCCAGGAAAATGATCGGCCCGCAAATCGCCGTCAGCATGCCCGGCACGGCGAACCCGAGAAACTCCCGCGCGCCACGGTTGAGGCGCACCGGCAGGCGCGGCTCGATAAACAGGTAACGGTTGAAAAATACCACCAGGCCCATGGCCACGATCATGAAGTAGATCATTGCTGCCCGACTCCCAGCCGCTTGCAGGCATAGCCCGCGCTCATCCCCAACACCCCGGACACCACCACGGCCGACTCCCAGTGCAGGTAACTCAGCCACACCGAAAACAGCAGCGACACGGCCACGCACACCACCGTCGGCACGTCACGCACCACCGGCGTAATCAAGGCGATGAAGGTCGCGGCAATCGAGAACTCCAGCCCCAGTTGATCAAGCCCTGGGATGCTTTTGCCGAGCACAATGCCCGCCAGGGTGAAGAGGTTCCAGGCGATGTAGAACGTCAGGCCTACACCCAGTGCATACCAGCGGTTGAAGGTCTCGCGGTCATAGTGGTTGACCAGTGCAAAGAATTCATCGGTCAGCAAAAAGCCCAGGCTCATGCGCCAGCGGGTGTTGAGCGCCGATAATGTGGGGCGCATGTGCATGCCGTAGAGCAAATGTTGGGAGGTCAGCAGCAGTGTGGTCAGCACAATGGAAATCAGGCTGGCGCCACTCTTGACCATGCCGATGGCCACCAATTGCGCGGCGCCGGCAAACACGATGGCGGAGAGCCCCTGGGCTTCGAGCGGGCTGAATTGCGCATCGATGGCCATGGAGCCGGCCAGCAGTCCCCACGGCGCGCAGGCCAGGGATAACGGGATGACGGCGATAGCGCCACGAGCAAAGGCGTTAAAAGGGACGGCAGCAGGCATGGAAACGGCTCATCGACAAACAGTCGACAAGCATGCCAGTGCAAAAAGGGCTTGTCTTGAACGATCGTGCTCAGGCGAGCTTGACCGACACCTGCTCCACCGCGTCGCGGGCTTCGCGCAGCTCGTAGGCGTCTTGGTTGAGCCTGTGAATGGTATTGAGCAGGCGCTGACGCAGCACCTCATCGCCGAGTTTTTCGACGGCGCGCATCAGGTCAAACGCCGCGGTTTCGTTATTGTCCGCGACGGAATCGAGGGTCTTGCGCAGGTTGCGAGTGGCACGGGTCACGCGGTTACTTCCTTTATCACCAATGGTCGGGCACTTTAGGACAGTCGTGTTTCATTTTAATTTCAGGCACTTGTCGCTGAATTAAAAAGCCATGCCATAGGTCAATCCTTACGCGACTTCATCCTTCCCGGGGACATTCAATGCTCGTAGCCGTTGGCATCTTTCTACTCACCATCGTATTGGTCATCTGGCAGCCCAAGGGGTTGGGCGTCGGGTGGAGCGCGACGATGGGCGCCATCCTGGCCTTGGCCTGCGGGGTGATCAGCCTGGCGGACATCCCGGTGGTGTGGCACATCATCTGGAATGCCACCGGTACGTTTGTCGCGCTGATCGTCATCAGCCTGTTGCTCGACGAAGCCGGCTTCTTTGCCTGGGCCGCCCTGCATGTGGCGCGCTGGGGGCGTGGGCGCGGTCGGCGGCTGTTTGCCTACATGGTGCTGCTGGGCGCGCTGGTGTCGGCGTTGTTTGCCAATGACGGAGCGGCGTTGATCCTCACGCCTATCGTGATGTCGATGCTGCTGGCGCTGCGTTTTTCGCCGGCCGCCACCTTGGCGTTCGTCATGGGCGCAGGGTTTATCGCCGACACCGCCAGCCTGCCGCTGGTGGTGTCGAACCTGGTGAACATCGTCTCGGCCGACTATTTCAAGATCGGCTTCAACGAGTACGCCGCCGTGATGGTGCCGGTGAACGTCGTCAGCGTCGCCGCCACCTTGGCGGTGCTGCTGTGGTTCTTCCGCCGTGACATCCCCGCCACCTACGACCCTGCGGACCTGGATGACCCCGCCAATGCGATCCATGACCGCGCCACGTTTCGCGCCGGCTGGTGGGTGCTGGGCATCCTGCTGGTGGGCTGTTTTGCGTTGGAACCCTTGGGCATTCCCATCAGCGCCATCTCGGCCGCCTGTGCAGTGTTGCTGTTGGTGATCGCCGCCAAGGGTCACAAGATTTCCACGCGCAAGGTGCTCAAGGAAGCGCCTTGGCAGATCGTAATCTTTTCCCTGGGCATGTACCTGGTGGTCTATGGCCTGCGCAATGCCGGCCTTACGACTTACCTGGCCACCTGGCTCGACAACTTCGCCGGTTATGGCGTGTGGGGTGCCGCGCTGGGCACCGGGATGCTAACGGCGCTGCTGTCCTCGGTGATGAACAACCTGCCGACGGTGTTGATCGGCGCACTGTCCATCGAAGCCAGCCATGCGGTAGGCGTGGTCAAGGACGCCATGATCTACGCCAATGTCATCGGCAGCGACCTGGGGCCCAAGATTACGCCGATCGGCAGCCTGGCCACCCTGCTGTGGCTGCATATCCTGGCGCGCAAGGGCATCAACATTACCTGGGGCTACTACTTTAAAGTGGGGATAGTGCTGACCTTGCCAGTGCTGTTGATCACCCTTGCTGCGCTCGCGTTGCGCCTGAGTATTTAGTTATGCTCGGCGTTCATTCTGCCTCGAGCCGACACGATGAGCGCCATGCAACACGCCTGGCTGGGCAACTACGAAGTCACCAGCACCACGTGCACCGGCCTGTCCTTTGCGCGACACAGCCACGATGAGTGCGTGATCGGCGTGAACATGGTGGGCGAGGAAAAGGTCTGGCTCGACCGTCGTGAGTTTGAGGCCGGCCCGGGCACCATCACCTTGTACAACCCAGGACAGATTCAGGGCGGTGGCGCGGCCGAGGGCGCGCCTTGGCAATTTGTCAGCCTGTATGCCCCGGCAGATCAGCTGGCGGCCGATCTTGGCTTGGTGCACTTGGAGTTCGATCGCTCGCTGTGTTTCCAACCGCAACTGGCGCAGCGTCTTGCCTCAGCGGTGCAAGGCGCCTTGAGCCGCGACCCACTGGTTCGTGAGTTGAATGAAGAAGCCCTGGTGCTGCTGTTGGGTGAAGTGGTCGCGGTCAGCGGTGTGCGTGTACCAGGCAGCACGGCGCCCGGTAAGAACCTGATCCGCCGCGCCCAGGCGTTGCTCGCCGAGCAGTTGCATCAATCGCTGCCCCTGGACCACTTGGGCGATGAACTCGGCTTATCCAAATTCCACCTGCTGCGCGCTTTCCAGAAAGAAACCGGCTTGAGCCCACGGCAATGGGCGATGCAGTTGCGTACTCGACGCGCCAAAGGCCTGCTGCGCAACGGCGCCGCCGCGAGCGACGTGGCCCATGACCTGGGCTTTGCCGACCAGAGCCACCTCAACCGGCATTTCCGTGCCGCCTACGGCATCACGCCTGGGCGCTATCAAGCCGTGCTCAAACGTTGAACCGTGCAATCTGGTCCAATACAGCCGCCCGCGCCCTCGTCACACTGCCCGCCATCCCTTGAAGGAAAGCAGGCATGTTGACGATCTTTTTCTACGCATTGGTCTTTGGTTTTGTGTTTTGCCTCTCACCCGGCGCGGTGCTGGCAGAGACGCTGCGCCGGGGCTTGCTCCACGGTTTTACCCCGGCATTGCTGGTGCAGATTGGCTCGCTGGTAGGCGACGCCGTATGGGCGGTGATTGGCCTGACCGGCATCGCGTTGCTGATCCAGCATGATGCGGTGCGCGTGCCACTGACCGTGGTGTGCGCGCTGTACCTCGCCTGGCTGGGGCTGCGCAGCCTGATCGACGCATGGCACTTGCCCGCCGCCGACAGCGCACCCGCCCGCTCAGGGCAGAATGCGCTGGCGGTGGGTGCCGCTATCTCTCTCGCTAACCCGAAGAACATTGTGTATTGGGGCGCGCTCGGCAGTGCGTTGTCCGGCATTGTCGGTGCCACGCCCAGCCATGGGCAGACGCTGATGTTTTTTGCCGGTTTCATGCTGGCGTCGGTGCTGTCGTGTTTTTTGATTGCCGGGTTGGTGAATGTATTGCGCAACACGGCGTCGCCCCTGTGGCAACGCATCAGTTATGGCGCCTGCGGGTTGGTATTACTGTACTTGGCGATATTGGCCGCGCTGGGTATATAACTCTATCGGGCATGCAACTTATCCGTGCCCTTTGTCTGAATGAACTCTGAACATGGGTTAATTTAATTAATCATGCGTTGACATTTTGTAACCGTCTGAGTAGATTGCCCGTGCCCGCAACTGGGGCCTTTTTTAAACCTCACAAAAGAAGCCAATGGACACAGTATCTAGTCGCTGTCCGAGCACCGCCTCTGCGGGCTTCGGGCGCCAAACCCAGAATATGACAGGACTCGCCTTCCAGGTCCGGTAAGCTGCGCTAGAGCTTGATGCTCCACCGTAACTGCCTCACCGGTCGCCCGTCCGGTCCCGAGGTGTGTTATGACCTTTCAACTCATTGTTTTGCCGGATATTCGTACGCTAGCCGCAGCCCTGCGCGCCAAGCTGTGCCGCGAGCCCGTAGGCTTTTCCCCTACCCGCTCGACCTTTGCTGCACCCTCCCCCCAAGTGCGCCCGGCTCCTCCGCTGGCGCACTGGCGTATCTGCCCTGCCAGCGGCCAACTGCTGCAGCACTGGGATCACGCCGACCCTCAAGACCCGCAGAGACCGATCGTTTCCAGACTGGTTCAAGCTAGCCTGATGCTCGATCTGTACATGGGCACTCGCGCAGCTTAAACCGGCTGGAAACAGCAACTTTCTTATCTATAACCTGGAGTTCTTTCATGAATACATCCAGTAGTAGCCCGCTGCGCGCCGAATAACTAACGCGCACTAAGCGGGCCCTGTAGAAGTTATCGAAACTCTTATTTAAA
This sequence comes from Pseudomonas sp. TE24901, assembly GCF_054058375.1. Lineage (NCBI taxonomy): Bacteria > Pseudomonadati > Pseudomonadota > Gammaproteobacteria > Pseudomonadales > Pseudomonadaceae > Pseudomonas > Pseudomonas sp. TE24901. The sequence goes on along the minus strand of NZ_JBSSAF010000005.1, from coordinate 121,440 downwards.
CCGATCGCGAAGTCCGCGGCTCGGCATGCTTTCGCTCGCCTGTATTCAGGTAAGTACCGGGTATGTTTTGTCGAGAATTGGCGACAGGAGTACAGACAATGAGCGCCGTAAAAAACACGCCTCTGCACAAGAAAAATGGCACCGACGACAGCACCAAACTGTCGATGCGTGCCGCCCGCGAAGCCCAGAACGGCCTGTCGGCCACCCTCGCCAACGTGCGGGCCACCCAGGATGGCCTGACCGAGCTGGACGCCTCTGCTCGCCTGCAACGCGAGGGCTACAACGAGGTGGCCCATGACAAGCCGCCGCACGCCATCGTCCAGTTCCTGCAGGCACTGAACAACCCCTTCATCTATGTGTTGCTGACCCTGGGCGGCATCAGCTTTGTCACCGACTGCTGGCTGCCGATGCAGGAAGGCGAAGAGGCTGATCCCACCAAAGTCGTGATCATCATGACCATGGTCCTGCTCAGCAGCCTGCTGCGCTTCTGGCAGGAACACCGTTCGGCCAAGTCCGCCGAAGCCCTCAAAGCCATGGTGCGCACCACCGCCACCGTCCTGCGCCGCGAACAAGTAGGCTCCGCACCGACCCTGCGGGAAGTGCCGATGCGCGACCTGGTGGCCGGTGACATCGTGCAGCTGTCGGCCGGCGACATGATCCCTGCCGACATCCGCCTGATCGAATCCCGCGACCTGTTTATCAGCCAGGCGGTGCTGACCGGTGAAGCCTTGCCGGTGGAGAAATACGACACCCTCGGTGATGTGACGCAGAAGTCCGCCTCGACCATGGCCGCCGACCAAGGCAACCTGCTTGATCTGCCAAACATCTGCTTTATGGGCACCAACGTGGTCAGCGGCCGCGCCAAAGCCGTGGTCGTCGCCACCGGCCCGCGCACTTACTTCGGCTCCCTGGCCAAGGCGATTGTGGGCTCGCGGGTGCAAACCGCCTTTGATCGCGGGGTGAACAGCGTCAGCTGGTTGTTGATCCGCTTCATGCTGGTGATGGTGCCGATCGTGTTCCTGCTCAACGGCTTCTCCAAAGGCGACTGGGGCGATGCGTTCCTGTTTGCCCTGGCGGTTGCCGTCGGCCTCACCCCGGAAATGCTGCCAATGATCGTCAGCGCCAACCTGGCCAAGGGCGCCACGGCCATGGCCAAGCGCAAGGTGGTGGTCAAGCGCCTCAACGCGATCCAGAACTTCGGTTCCATGGACGTGCTGTGCACCGACAAGACCGGCACCCTGACCCAGGACAAAATCATCCTGGAGCACCACGTCAATGCCCATGGCCAACGGGATGACAGCGTGCTGTCCCTGGCATGGCTCAACAGCTATCACCAGAGCGGCATGAAAAACCTGATGGACCAGGCGGTGGTGCAGTTCTCGGAGCAGAACCCCAAGTTCCAGGTGCCGTTCGCCTACAGCAAGGTCGATGAATTGCCGTTCGACTTCGTGCGCCGTCGCCTGTCGATTGTGGTGAAGGACGCCGCCGGCGACCAATTGCTGGTGTGCAAGGGTGCCGTGGAAGAGATGCTGAGCATTTCCACGCACGTGATGGAAGCCGGTGAGGCCGTGCCGCTGGACGATCGCCGTCGTGACGAGTTGCTGGCCCTGGCCAACGACTACAACGAGGACGGTTTCCGCGTGCTGGTGGTGGCGACCCGCAATATCCCTAAATCCCTGGCCCGTCAGCAGTACACCACGGCCGATGAGCGCAACCTGGTGATCCAGGGGTTCCTGACCTTCCTGGATCCGCCAAAGGAAACCGCAGGTCCGGCGATTGCCGCGCTGCAACAAATCGGCGTCGCCGTAAAAGTGTTGACCGGCGACAACGCCGTGGTCACCAGCAAGATCTGCCGCCAGGTCGGCCTCGAGCCAGGCCAGCCGCTGCTGGGTGTGGAAATCGAAGCGATGGACGACGCCACCCTGTTGCGGCGCGTGGAAGAGCGCACGGTGTTCGCCAAGCTGACACCGCTGCAGAAGTCCCGCGTGCTCAAGGCGCTGCAAGCCAACGGTCACACCGTCGGCTTCCTCGGTGATGGGATCAACGATGCGCCGGCGCTGCGGGATGCTGACGTGGGTATTTCGGTGGACAGCGGCACGGACATCGCCAAGGAGTCGGCCGACATCATCCTGCTGGAAAAAAGCCTGATGGTGCTGGAAGAAGGGGTGCTCAAGGGTCGCGAAACCTTCGGCAACATCATGAAGTACCTGAACATGACCGCCAGCTCCAACTTCGGCAATGTGTTCTCGGTGCTGGTGGCCAGTGCGTTCATTCCGTTTTTGCCGATGCTGTCGATCCACCTGCTGCTGCAGAACCTGATGTACGACATCTCCCAGCTGGCCCTGCCGTGGGACAAGATGGACAAGGAATACCTGGCCAAACCACGCAAGTGGGACGCCAAGAACATCGGGCGCTTCATGATCTGGATCGGGCCGACCTCGTCGATCTTCGACATCACCACCTTTGCGCTGATGTGGTACGTGTTCTCCGCCAACAGCGTGGAAATGCAGACCCTGTTCCAGTCCGGCTGGTTCATCGAGGGCCTGCTTTCGCAAACCCTGGTGGTGCACATGTTGCGTACCCGCAAGATCCCGTTCTTCCAGAGCACGGCCGCCTGGCCGGTGCTGATGATGACGTGCATCGTGATCGCATTGGGGATCTACGTACCGTTCTCGCCGCTGGGCACTCTGGTGGGCCTGCAGCCGCTGCCGCTGGCGTACTTCCCTTGGCTGGTGGGCACCTTGCTCAGCTACTGCTGCGTCGCCCAACTGATGAAGACGATCTACATCCGCCGCTTCAAGCAGTGGTACTGAGTTCGCGCTGCGATCCCTTGTAGGAGCCGGTTTGCCGGCGATGGCGTCCCGTTGAACAACGGAGACATCAAGGGCCCCTCGCCGGCAAGCCGGCTCCTACACAAAGGCAGCGTATGCCATGTAAGGAAATTTTTTATGCGCGTCTTGATCTGTGCAGGTCGTCATTACGCCGACACCAAAAAGTCCCGCCAAGTGCTGGACGCCTACCACCGCCTGCGCCCCGTGCAGGTATTGATCCACGGCGGCAACCAATTCCTGGGCAGCGACATCGAGGAATGGGCGCGGGAAATCGGCATCGACGTGGTGCGCTACCCACCCAACTGGCAACGCCACGGCAAACAGGCCGAACGCCAGCGCAACCATTTCATGCTGACCGACAGCCGCCCCGACGTGATCATCGCCCTCCCCGGTGGCGACGACACGTCGGAACTGGTCTGCCAGGCCAAAGCCAGCGGCATTTCGGTGCTGACCGTAGAAAGCTGAATTCAAGCGAGGTGCATCATGCACAAAAAACACACACCGAACCGTCAGGACGGGTTCGCCAAATACCGCGCGCGTCACTATCGCGGCGCTCGCCACACCCTGTTGCTGCTGCCACCGGCCAAACGGCGCGCACTGCAACGTAACTTGATCTTTATCGGCGTGACCCTGGGTTTAATCTTGCTGATCGCCCTGTTTTCGAAAGCCCATGCGGCGGGCGGCTCCTATGTGGTGGACGACGGCGCCATCAACGATCCGGGGCAATGCAATGTCGACGCGTGGTTCACCGCCAACCGGCATGACGGGAGCACCCACAACCAGACCCTGTCGCCGGCCTGTACCTTTACGGGCATGCCGACGGTGCAATGGACGGCGGCGCTCTCGCGGGCAGACACGGCGAGCAGCGGCGAGACTCAGGTCAACCCGCAAGTCAAAGCCCAGGTCTATACACAGAAAGACCTGGGGCTTGAGCTGGCCTTGTCGGCTGGGGCGCATTTTGCGCTGGACCGTCAGCACAGCTTCGACGGCGCCGATTTCAACATTCCGTTGACGTGGCAGCCTGCAGAAGCCTTGCGCCTGAACCTCAACGCCGGCTGGACCCACGCCTACAACGACGGCGACCAGAAACACCGCCTGACCTGGGGCACCGGGTTCGAATACCAGGTAGCACCCGCGCTGAGCCTGATTGGCGAGCGTTACGGCCAGGCAGGCGGTGACCAGGCCTGGCAGGCCGGGCCACGCTTTCACTTGGGTGAGTTCGTCGACGTGGATGTCGTGGTCGGGCGCAGCCTGATCGCCGATCAGGCCCAATGGCTGACAACGGGGGCCACAGTGCGCTTCTAAGCCTTGGCTTGTTGCTCCAAGTGCAGTTGCAACTGAGGGTCGATCTGCAACTGTGCGGCCAGGTGGTCGAGGTAATTGCGCTCGGCGTCCTGCTGGTCGTCCACCAGCATCACGCTGGCCAGGTAAATCTCCGAGGCGAGCGCCGGGTCATGGGCGTACTCGGCAAAATCGGCAGCATCCAGTGGCTTGGCGACTTCGGCGTCGAGCCATTGTTGCAATTGCGGGTCATCGGTATGCCGGCCGATCTCTGCGCCGATCATTTGCTGCTCTTGTTCATCAATCCGACCATCCGCCTTGGCCGCTGCAATCAATGCGCGCAACACTGCATGGCTATGGGCTTCGGCCTGGGGGCCGTCCAACTGGTCGACCGTTTGGAAGGCTTGCTGCGGTGCGCTGGCCTGCTGGCGCTGCCACGCTTGATAGGCCTGGAAGGCCGCCATGCCGAGGGACGCCAGCGCGGCGTAGTTCATCCCGCCAGAACGATTGGGCGTCGCGTTGCCCGAAGGTGCACCGCCCAACAGGCCGCCGAGGCCTCCGAGTAATCCGCCAAGGCCACCACCACCGGCTGACGCAGTGCCGGTGCCAGCGCCGTTCAACAAACCGCCGAGCAAGCCACCCAGGCCGCCACCCGAGGCACCGCCGCCCTGCTGCCCGGCGCGCAGCAGTTGTTCGAGAAGATCGCTGGTGTTCATGGTTTCACCCTCCCAGGGTGCAATGTAGGCGTCCATCAACCATAGCCCGCCATTGCGCGAATACCATGACCGCCGGGCGGGCACGCCTTATGATGGCGCCATTGCGCCGCTTGGGGAGAACGCAGGTGAACCGTATCGAACACATCGCATTGATGGCCCGCTACAACCAGTGGATGAACCGCAAGGTCTACGACGCGGCCGCCACGTTGACGGACGCTGAGCTGGCGATGGACCGGCAGGCATTTTTCGGCTCGATCCTCGGCACGCTGAACCACCTTACCCTGGGCGACACCGTATGGCTCAAGCGCTTTGCCCAGCATCCTTCAGGCTTCATCGTGCTGGCTCCGTTGAGCGACCTGGCCATGCCCACAAACCTGAAACAATTGGCCTTCGCCGATCTCCGCGAGCTTGGCGCCCGTCGAACCTGGCTGGACGAACTCATCATCGACTGGGCTCACACGCTGCGTGAAGCCGACCTGGATCACCGCCTGCATTACCGCAACATGCGTGGCGTGGCCGCGGACAAACCGTTCTTCAGCCTGCTGGTGCATTTTTTCAATCACCAGACCCACCACCGGGGCCAGGCCACCACGTTGCTGACCCAGGCCGGCGTGGACGTCGGCGATACCGACCTGCTGGCGCTGATTGACTGAAATCAGCCCGCGTTGAATTCGGCGTAGGCCTGCATCAATCGCGGGAAATCGTGTGGCTGAGGCAACTGCGCAAAACTTTCGACGGCGGGTGTGGAGGCCCAAGGCAGTTTTTCGCTGGTCCAGGTTTCCATGAAGGGTACGTAGGCGCCGGCGTTGTCCAGCAAGGTCGCACGCACGTTGACGAACTCATCGATGCCATGGGGACGGGTAAACAGCCAGCTCATGCAGTGCGGGCAGCAATAATGGCGGTCCACGCCGTGCAGCCCGCCCATCACCGGGCAGCCTTGGGTCACGGTAAAACCACTGGCGGGAATCAGCGCACTGAGGGAGAACGCGCTGGAGGTCATCTTCTGGCAGCCGGTGCAGTGGCAGGCCATGGTGATCACTGGTGGCAAACTCACGCTGAAACGCACCCGGTTGCAGCGGCAACTGCCTTCCAGCGGCTGGTGTTCGACGCTCATCATCCATTCCTTTTTATGATTGTTGACGCCTCAGGGTAGCGTGAACCCCGGTGATAACAAAACCGAACGCTGCACGCCGCGTAAGGTCGTAACTGTAAGGCGCCGGGAGAAATTGTCCCGCCCTGCTCACGTACACCCGCCCTGCCGGGCTGTGCGTACCCCCATAAGAAGGAGACGCTTACATGGTCACTCACTTCAAGGTCGCCGGGCATTTAGCCTGCGGCCATCACGGTAACAACCTCACGTCCAGCACCGAGCTGAACCGTGTCAAATGCCGTACCTGCCGCAACACCGATGCCTACAAAGAAGCGCGGCGCACCCAGCGTAATGCCGCTCGCCGCGCCGCGCGCAAAGCCAAGACCCACACCGCCAGTGACTGGCGCAGTGCCTGGACGCAACGCCTGACCGATCTGCCCGGGCTACAGCGTTTGCCACGGGGTTTCAGCGGCCAGCCGTTCGTATAACCGGCTCAGACAAGGCGCCTGCTGCTTGCAGGCGCCAGTCTGTAGGGCGGGTTATTTCACCTTGCTGCTCAACGTATCCAGGCTGCGTTTGAGGTCGTCCAGACTGCGTTTTTGATCGTCGATGCTGCGCTTCTGGTCACTGACATCGCTCTTGAGCCGCGACAGTTCGCTGGAGCTGGAATTGGAGCTGGAACTTGAATTGCGCTTGAGGTCATCCACTTCGCTTTTGAGCTTGTCGATGGTGTTTTTCTGGTCGGCCACGGTGCGCTTCAAGTCGGACAATTGACTGTCGCTGGCACTGGAACTTGAGCCGTTCTTACGCTTGAACTCCTCGAAATACTTCGCCTGCTCGTCCAGCTTGCTCTTGAGCCGCTGCAGCTCTTCATGATCGCTCTTTTGGCCATCGCGCATTTTTTCGAGATCACTTACCGAAAGACCGGTGGTGGACAACACGCGGTGGGCGCCCTCCGTTGAGCTGGTGGTGAGCTTGTCGCTGCTGCCTGAACCGAAACTTCCCCACTGCACATCACCCGCCTGCGCCGTCGTCACACCAAAGGCGGCCAGCAACCCCAATACGCTTGCAGAAATGACCAAAGAAGGCTTGCGAACACTGTGCATCAACAGATTCCTTTCATGACTGCCGAGATGGCATATCGCTATGACTGGGATTTCGGAATCTTGTTCCCTTGCTGTAAGAATCCTCGGCATTGCGCCAAGAGTTATCCGTAGATCACTGATCTATCGAGCTTTTTCAGCCGGGCATTTGTGCGAGAAAGGCGCCCTCCGACCTTGCGTCGAAGCGTTCGGGTCTATATATTCCCAACCCTGCTTCACCGCGCTACCGCCCGAATGGCGAAACTGGTAGACGCATGGGACTTAAAATCCCCCGCTCGTAAGGGCGTGCCGGTTCGATTCCGGCTTCGGGCACCATAGATATCAAGGGCTTGCATGATGAACTTCATGCAGGCCCTTATCTTTTGCGCTCTGCAATTTTGGGCGCCGCTGCGCACCTCACCCAGCCCGGCGTCCTGCCGACCGAACATAAACCCTACCGCCGCTATCAAAATCCGCCTGATCGCCCCTAAATAGTTGAACCGCTGAAAGTGAAAAACTTAAACGATATCTTCTCGTCACTCAGATCTCTGATTTCATAGCGGACTCTGTCGAGGCCGTCGTCCACACGAGATGCCTCAAGATGCATAAACTGGGTCAACCCACCACCAAACCCGTTCAAATCAAGCGCGCTGATATCGTGAAAAGTAAGAGTCACTGCGTCCAAACCTGACTCATCGACAGACAGTTTCAACCGCAAATCGTATTTGGAATCGTCGAATTTTATGTCGATCGACATAACGCAATCATGCTCGCGCAGCAGATCGTTTAAGTGGCCAAGCTTACCCATGCGTCAACCCGTCCGGAACAAATCTTTGGGCCAAATGCATGTTGTTCCCTCTTTGGTTTGCCGGGACTGTAGCACTGGGGAACTCGATGCAAAAAGCCCAGCGCGGAGTCATGTCGTTACCGGTAAATGTCTTACTTGGGCGCGCACAACGACGGCTATACGCGCCACCCTACAAAATGACACGATAGCCCCTCGCCTTCGTCAGTAGGAACACAGGATGTTCAGTCACGTAACCGTTGGGACAAACGATCTTGATAAAGCCGCTACCTTCTATGACGCGGTGCTGATCCCTCTGGGACTTTGCCGTCGGGTTGTAACACCTGATGGAGGGCCTCTTGCCGCATGCTGGGTTAACCCCAACAGCCCCCTGCCGCGCTTTTATGTTTACTGCCCTTACGACCTCAAAGAGGCCGTCGCGGGAAATGGCAGCATGGTGGCTTTCTGCGCGCCACATCCAGACTCTGTCGACGCAGCCTACGCCGCAGGCCTTCGTGCTGGCGGTGTTGATGCGGGTGAACCAGGGCCACGCGCGCATTATGGCGACGGCTATTATGGCGCGTACCTACGTGACCCGGATGGCAATAAAGTGCACATAGTCCATCGTGGCGATTTGCACTTGCCTGCATAAGCGCGACTCCCAGTGCTCGACTCAAGCCCGCCAAGCGCGGGCTTTTTTGTGTCGGCCAAAAACACTGGGGCAAAAGAAAATCGACGTTGTTTGCTACTGGCCAGGTATGCCGCCGCTCCTCAAACGTGCCTGGCCGAACTGAAACGGCGACGGTACTCCGTTGGCGTAAGGCCAACGACTTTTCGGAACCGCGACCGGAAGGTCACCGCAGACCCGAATCCGGAAAGCAATGCCGTTTGATCAATCGATGTCTCGCTCTCCTCAAGCAGCTCACGCGCTCGATCAATACGAGCGGTGAGAAGCCACTGTAAAGGTGTCGTACCGGTCTGTTCTTGAAATCGCCGAGCAAAGGTACGCGAGCTCATGTTGGCGCGAGCGGCAAGGCTATCGACCGTATGCGGACGGTTCAAATTGTCCCGTATCCATTCGATCAAGGACATTAAGCTGGTTGGAGAACCTGGAAGCTCCTGACGAATAAATTGGGCCTGACCGCCATCACGATACAGTGGCGCGACCACCAGACGGGCAGTGTTTGCCGCAACAGCCTGACCAAAGTCGCGTCGCACGATATGCAAACCCATATCTAATCCCGCTGACGCGCCGGCCGACGTCACGATGCTGCCTTCATCCACAAATAGGACATTAGGTTCTACTTTTATCTCTGGATAAAGCCTGGCCAAGTCCTCGGCGAAACGCCAGTGCGTCGTGACGCGTTTGCCACCAAGAAGACCGCTCGCGGCCAGGATAAAAGCCCCCGTGCAGATGGACGCTAACCGTGCACCCCGCGTATGTGCCTCGCGAAGAGCAATGCTTACCGCTTCTGGAACGACTCCAAACGGGTCTTCACACCCTGGAATGACAACAGTGTGGGCTAGTTCAAGACGGTCGAGGCCATACCGCACCTGCATATCAAAGCCAGCGGCCCGAATTGTCCGCTCGGGTGCGCACACCTCCACCTCGTAAGCGTTGCTCCCATCGACCTGAAAAGCCAACGCAAAAACCTGATAGGCGATACCCAAGTCCAAGGGCACCACATCATTCATTACCAGCACCGCAATCTTGTGCACGCCGTGGACCTCTGCTCTCAAAATCAAAATGGCTGGCAGAAAACGATCGCTTGATGTCGTTTAAGCCACTCACGTACAGCGTCCAGCAGGAATACGCTTTAGTCAATTACGACGAGAGGAGACGGTAATGTCTGATGAGCTGAGCGATAAGCGTGAAGAGCGCCAACTGCAGATTGGCATGGTGATTTTTCCTGGTTTCACTCTGCAGGATTTGGCAGGTCCACAGACGGCGTTCGGCCTTCATGCCAAAACTCACATAATCTGGAAGACCCTGGAGCCCGTTCCTACGGATATGGGTGTCACCCTGAACCCTACGATCACGTTTGATGACGTTCCAGATAACCTGGACGTGCTGTTTGTCGCTGGGGGTGGAGGAACGCCTGAAATCATGAAGGACCAGGAGCTGCTCGATTTCATTGCTCGCGCAGGCAAGACGGCCACCTATGTAACCGCTGTATGCACAGGCTCTGTACTTCTTGCCATGGCGGGATTATTGGAGGGCTACCGCGCAGCGACTTATTGGCCTTTCTACGAACCCCTTATCGCACTGGGTATCGAACCGAGCTACGAACGAGTATGCGTCGACAGGAACCGAATCACAGGTGGCGGTGTAACGGCAGGTATCGATTTTGCGCTGCTGGTCATCGCGCAACTCAAAGGTCGGGACGCGGCTGAATTTACGCAACTCGTGCTTGAGTACGACCCGCAGCCGACAATGACCTCGGGGAATCCACGAACCGCGCGCCCCGAAATCGTTGCGCAGATAAAGGGGCTGTGGGGGCGAACCGACGAAGCGGTAAGCGTCGCGAATGAACATATGGCGCGCCGAGCACGGTTATCAACACGGGCTCCCACCTAATTGTAGTTCCGTAGCGTTGTGCTCTCGGCGGTCGATTCCTGAGTAACGTCATCGGCAAACAAATAAAGCCCCGTATTCCTACATGCGAGGGCTTTGCTGTCCATCACTCACCGTCGAGCGATCTCCCCTCTGCGCTCAGCCGGTTCTCGCGGCGGACATGTTGCGGTGAATATCCATGCAGCCGAACAAACGCCCTGCGCATCCGTTCGGGGTCAGTAAAGCCCACCGCCTGGGCAACTTGCTCGATCGGCTCACTGCCTTCTTGCAAACGTAAACACGCCGCTTCGACGCGTAAGCGCTCTACTGCTTTAGCTGGCGTTTCTCCCGTCTCTCGACGGAATGCTCGTCCAAATTGCCTCAAGCTCAATCTCGCCGCATCGGCGAGTCGCTCAATGGGTAATGCCTCAGACAAGTGCTCTCTGGCGAATTTCAGCGCAATACGGATGCGATCTGACTCTGGTTCCATTTGCGACATCGCGGAAATTTGCGACTGGCGACCAGGTCGGCGGTAGGGAACGACCAGCAACCTGGAGACATCGCGCGCTACATTCGCCCCCCTGTCTTTCTCAATCATAGCGAGCGCCAGATCGATCCCGGAAGCAATGCCCGCTGAGGTCCAGACGTGTCCGTCCTCTATAAAAATAATGTCCCCTTCAACGTTGATGCGGGGGTAACGCGATTGCAGTTGTGCAGTGTGGTGCCAGTGCGTCGTAGCCCGCCGATCGTTCAACAGGCCGGTCTCTGCCAGCAAGAACGCACCCGTGCACACGCTTGCGACTCGCGATGCGTTAACGATTAGTTGCCTTGCTGCAGCGACATTTTCTGATGTCAGCATGGGTTCGACTTCACCCCCCACAAAAATCACGGTGTCAAACATATCCTTACCGACCGGAGTGGTATCGACCGGAAGGCCGGAATTGCCAATAACCAGCCCTCCGAAACGCGATACGACGCGAAGCTCATACGGCTTATAACCTTCAGCCGTCGCCACTTGGTTGAATGCAGATAATGGCCCTGCAAGATCGAGGGCATCGTGGCCAGTGCAGACAAAAAATCCAATTCGGTACATCGCAATTCATCTCCAGCGTTCAGCCCCCGGTTGCCGGGAACCCTAGTGTAACGCCACGAAGCCTGGCGTTCTTGATGGTGCTTGGGAGTTAGATTTCTTGGCCTAAAGTGAGGGAAAAACGTCGTTTTCGTTTACCAGACTCCTACGTAAAGTTGCTGGCACGAACACCATCGGCGACGGTTGTAATGCTCGCCGTGACACGTTCGCCGTCGGCAAAGTAGAACACTACGAATCACCCATGGTTTGGTCCAATCACCCAGGGGCGAGCACTCGCTATAACAACCATTGTGGTGATCGCCGTCTGTGGCTCTGCGAGGCCAATAAATTTGCACATTTCGCTAAGTAGCTTTCGAGGGTTACACATGACTTCGTATATAAAACCAGTCGCCACCACCGAGTACGATGATGTGATTCAGGCAGCACAAGCTTATATAGACGGCTATCGCTCCGGTGATATCGCTGGAATTGAGAAGGCCTTCCACAACGATGCGATCATGTGGGGCTACAGCGGCGATGAGTTGCTTCAAGGTCCCGCTGTTCCGGTATTCGCAAGCTTCTTCAATTCACTGGGTGCCTCACCCAACGCTCGCAGTCGTCTGGATATTTTGGCTATCGCCCCCACAGCCGCAGTCGTGCGCGTGGATATGGAGAATGACGTTTTGGGTGCGAGCTTCCACGACTTTCTTTCACTGCTCAAAATAGAGGGTCAGTGGAAAATCATCTCGAAAATTTTCCAACGGTACGCCTAAGTCAGCGGCAGATTGCATCAGCTAAAATTTACGCCAGAAGCGGACGTCACTCGCGTCAGGCGTGAGCTGCCCGAGTGACTGTCAGCCTGGCTGGGTTACAGCTTGAATGCTGAGCAGCGCTATCAGGTTGCGTGCTTCTATCCTTGTTCAGCCTCTTCCTGTGTTACCAGATACTCAACAAAATCCAGGTAAGACGCCCAGCTATCGGGCTCTCTCAGCAATGGTTCCTTGCCAAGACGACACACGTCAGTTGCATCACACCAGAGCACGCGTCCCGATGTGGAGTCACAGTCCATCACAATCAGGCTCTCAGTGGGCTCCCCGAGCACAAGGTAACTGGATGCAAGCTCGCCATATTTTCTCAGACGCTGGGTTTCACTGAGGACATTCGTTGGCGACTGATACCCGATTTGATGCAACGGCAGGACGTAAATACCACTGCCATCAAAAAAATTTGCGACAGATTTAAAGGTGTGGGGAAGCGTCAAGCCCAGTTCATGTTCAAGATTGTCGATGAAACTCCGTTCGACTGCGCGAACGCCAATCAACAACTCGAATTTGCGCCTGACCATTTCTAGATTGGGCATAAGGCCCTCCCTATCGGGCGCCATCGTTGCGTTTCATTGATACCCTTCAACGCCCGCGTCCCCCCCCAGGCTACGTCTTGCCAAAAAACCACATCACAAATGCAACCGCGCTGACCCATCCCAGTGTCAGCAAAAACGAAAGACCTGCAAGCCGCTTATCCATAGTGCCCCGTCGCCGGTTTTATTGATCGAGATACGATCGCCTGGGTGCAGCGTAGTTCAGGTGCTTCAGTCTTTCTCTACAAAACGCTTGGATTCCTCGCCGATCAGGGCCAGGTGAATCACGCCCGGTTGGCTGGGAAAGTTGGGGGAATCCCCCGAAGCGTTTTCCATCACGGGGATGTCGATGAGCGCTCGCTTGTGCGCCGGGTCCTTCACCCACTTGGCGTCCAGTGTTTCGACGGCGCGCCAGCCATCGCCGCCGATGTGCATCACGTCCACCAGCGTGTAGTGCTCCTGGTCGTCTTCCGTTACGGCGGGTGTAAAGGCGGCAAGGTATTGACGGTAGGTGTTGCCCTTGTCGAAGCCTTCGACGGTGAAGACGGCCAGGGTGAGTTGGTCGGCCGTGCCCACGTTCAAGTCCTGCACCTGGGTGGCCTCGGGGTAACCGCTGGCAAAACCGTCCTTGAGCAATTCGACCAAGCGCCCAACCTGCTCTGCCACCGGTTGTGGAACCGGGTTCTCGGCAGCGTGGGTGAGCGTGCAGGCGAACAGCAGGCAGGCTGGCAACAGGCGCAATGTCATGGGGCTGAATCCGCAAGAGAAGAGAGAGTTACCCGCTAGAGCGTCCACCGCGGGGGTGCATTTGCTCAAATGGGCTTACGGCCGTCAAGCCGACCTGTTCCCACCTTTCAGTTTTGCTTCATCCACGTATTAATAGATTTCAACAACACTTTTATCAATAGATGTTTCTAATCATGTATGTTGAATCTCACCTCGGGTGGTCCTCCATCACCCGACACATGGGTTGAGGTCATACGATGAAATTCACCAATGTCTTGAGCGGTAACGGTAAGGCCTTGCCTGCGTTGATCGATGCCGACGGCCAGCGCTATTGGCCACTGAATGAGCTGGCCGTGCCGTTTTCCGGCAGCCTGGAGCAATTGATCGGTCAGTGGGATCACCTGAAGGCAGGGCTCACCCCGCACGGCGACGGCCTGCCGCTGGAAGGCGCGACCCTCCTCGCACCGCTCTCCCCCACGCGAAATATCTTTTGCGTCGGCAAGAACTATCACGAGCACGCGGCGGAGTTCAGCCAATCGGGTTTCGACCACAGCGTCAAGGACGGGGAAATCGCCCCGCAGTTTCCGGTGATTTTCACCAAGACCCCAGAGTCGGTGATCGGCCATCACGCCACGATCCCCTTGCACGCCTCGGTCACGCGCCAGCTGGACTATGAAGCAGAGTTGGCCGTGATCATCGGCAAAGGCGGCAAAGGCATTTCCCGGGAAGACGCCTACGCTCACGTATGGGGTTACACCATCATCAACGACATGACCGCACGCGACCTGCAGAAGAACCACCGCCAGTGGTTCCTCGGCAAATCCCTCGACGGCTTGTGCCCCATGGGCCCTTGGGTCGTCACCGCCGACGCATTCAGCCCTCAGGACGCCACGATTGAATGCTGGGTCAACGGCACGCTTCGCCAGCAGGCCAATGTGCGGGACCTGATCTTCGATATCCCCGCGCTGATCGAATGCCTCTCTGCCGGCATCGAGCTCAAGCCGGGCGATGTAATCAGCACCGGTACGCCTGCGGGCGTCGGCATTGGTTTCACCCCGCCGCGTTTTCTGCAGGCCGGCGACACCGTGCGCATTGCCATTGAGGGCATCGGCACACTCGAAAACCGCATTGCGCAGCACTAGTCCACCCACTTCACCACACGAGAAACGGCAATGAGCTTGAAAGACAAGATTATCGGCACCCTGGGTTTTGGCACCGCGCCCCTGGGCAACATGTTTCGCTCAATCGACGAAGAGGAAGCCGCGGCAACCGTCGCCGCGGCCTGGGACCAGGGCATTCGCTTCTTTGATACGGCACCGCTCTACGGCGCCGGGTTGTCCGAGACCCGCTTGGGCCGGGCGTTGGCGCAACATCCACGCGATTCCTACACCCTGGCCACCAAAGTCGGCCGCCTGGTTTCTGACGAAGTGAACCCCAACCCGGGCTCCGGCCCGTTCAGCCAGGGCAACCCCAACAAGATGCTCAGCGACTACAGCGCCGACGCCACCCTGCGCTCCATCGAAAGCAGCCTGCAGCGCCTGGGCACCGACCGCCTCGACATCGTGTTCGTGCACGACGTGGCCCAGGACACCCATGGCGATGAATGGATCGAGCACTTCAACATCGCCCGCAAAGGCGCCTTCAAAGCCCTGACCCGGCTCAAAGAGGAAGGCGTTATCAAGGCTTGGGGGCTGGGTGTGAACCGCGTTGAGCCCTGCGAGTTGTTGCTGGACCTGGAGGACGTGCGTCCGGACGGTTTCCTGCTCGCGGGCCGTTACACGCTGCTCGACCATGAACAACCCCTGCAACGGCTCTTCGCCAAGGCCCAGGCCAAGGGCGCCGAATTTGTCGCGGGTGGGCCTTACAGTTCCGGCGTGCTGGTCGGCGGCAAACACTTCGAATACCAGCCGGCGTCCGCCGCGATGCTCGACAAAGTGGCGAAAATCCACGCCCTCGCCCAGCAGTACCACGTGGATATCAAGGCCGCCGCCTTGCAATTCCCACTGGCCAACCCGCTCGTGGCCGCCGTCATTCCGGGCGCCAGCCGCCCTTCGCGGATTATCGAAGACACCCAAGCGATCCATGCCGTGATCCCGCCTGCGTTCTGGCAGGCCATGAAAGAACAGGGTTTTATCCACCCCAACGCCCCCATCCCGGGCAGCCACTGACAGGAGCCTTCCCATGCACCCGCATAACACTGCGATTGTCTTGATCGAGTACCAGAACGACTTCACCAGTCCGGGCGGGGTCTTCCATGACGCTGTCAAAGGCGTGATGCAGTCCTCCAACATGCTCGCCAATACCGCGACTACCATCGAGCAGGCGCGCAAGCTTGGTGTGACGATCATCCACATGCCGATCCACTTTGCCAAAGGCTACCCGGAACTCACCACGCGCTCCTACGGGATCCTCAAAGGCGTGTCGGACGGCCATGCGTTTCTCGCCGGCACCTGGGGCGCCGAAATCACCGACGCCCTGCCCCGCGATCCCGTCGACATCGTGATCGAGGGCAAGCGTGGGCTGGACGCCTTTGCCACTACCGGCCTGGACCTGGTACTGCGCAACAACGGCATCCAGAACCTGGTGGTCGCAGGCTTCCTGACCAACTGCTGCGTCGAAGGCACCGTGCGTTCAGGTTATGAAAAGGGCTACGACGTCGTGACCCTGACCGACTGCACCGCCACCTTCAGTGACGAACAGCAGCACGCCGCCGAGCAGTTCACCTTGCCGATGTTTTCCCAGACCCTGCAGCACAGCGCGTTTCTGCAAGCGCTGAACGCCGGATAAAAAAAGGGGCGACGCCCACAGGCGTCGCCCCTTTTTACTGTGTTCAGATCACTCGGTGGGCGCGTATTGCATCTCGCCGTTGCCGAAGGACCAGTCTTCGCGCTTCACGTCCACCAGGCTGATCCACACGTCTTCCTTGCGCAGCCCGGTCTTGGCGTGGATGCCTTCGGCGATGAACTTGTAGAAGGCCTTTTTCACTTCGATGGTGCGCCCGGCGTTCCAGGTGACCTGGATAAACACGATTTTGGGCGTGTACGAGATACCCAGGTAGCCGGCCGCCGGGTACACCAGCTCATCCTTGGCATGGCGGTTGATGATCTGGAACTTATCGTGCTCCGGCACGTTGGCAACGCTCGTCATTGCGGCATACACCACATCACCGATGGCGGCTGCGGTTTCGGCGCTGGTGTCGGCAGCGAGGTCGATTCGAACTAAAGGCATGGGGAAATCCTTAACGGGTCAATGGCCAATCCACGTCGGTGGCCGGTGATACAACGCTAGTCTCGACGCCATGATTCATCAAGCGCATAATTTTCGAAAAGATAATGAGTAGTACGCATGCTATTCCAGGACCTGAAAGCCTTCGTCACGGTGATTGAAAGCGCTTCACTGACCAAAGCGGCGCAGAGCTTGTGCTTGACCCAGTCCGCCGTGTCCCGCCGCATCCAGCACCTGGAAGAGACCTTGGGCGAAGCGCTGCTTGATCGCACCACGCGCCCGCCCTTGCCCACGGCCATGGGGCACCGCGTCTACGGATTGGCCGTAGGCCTGTTGCGCGACGCCGAGCATTTGCTCAGCCTGCCGCAGGAAAGCGCGATGCCGAGTGGACGGTTTCGCGTGGGGTTGACGCAGATCGTCGCGGACGCCGTGGTGTTTGACGTGGTGACCCGCATGCGCGAGCAACTGCCGAGCCTTGAACTGCAGATCGTCACCGACTGGAGTTCCGAACTGGAGCAGCAGATGCTGGCCGGCGAACTGGACGCCGCCACCCTGATGTTGCCAGCGACCAGCCGCCCACCCGCGGCACTGGAAGGTCAACGGGTGACCACGCTCGATATCCTGGTGGTGCAGAGCCAATCAAAACCCTTGGTGAATGCCGCCACCCAGATCAAACACCTGGCCGCTCAAGAGTGGGTGCTGAACCCCAAGGGCTGCGGCTATCGAGCGGCCCTGGAGGCGGCCATGGGCGGGCGCGGGCACACCCTCAAGCTCGCGGTGGACACCCACGGCGCCGCCATGCAAATGCGCATGGTCGCGGCCGGCCTGGGCCTGGGGCTGATCCCGGCGACGCTGCTGCCCGGCAACGCGTACGCACACGCGTTGTCGGTGGTGAGCATCGAGGACTTCCAGCTCAAGATGGGCATTTGGGTCACGCACTCGCCACGCCCGGGCAACTTGCGGCTGGCCAATCAGTTGCTGATCCAGGCCATCACCGACGGCCTGGGTTAGGCACCCTCACGGCGCAACCGGCGTTCCAGGGCATACCCCTCGCTCAGTTCGCCCACCAGTTCGCCCCGACGCAGTGGCTCACCGCAATGCTCACACAATGGGCCCAAGCCTGCAGGCTGGCCGCAGGGCACGTGGATGTAATTCACCGCCCTGTCCTCGCCCGGGGACTTGCACCAGGTTTCGCCCCAGGCGCGCAACGCCAGTACCACCGAGTAGAACCCCTCGCCTTTTGGCGTGAGGAAATATTCGTAGCGCAAAGGCCGCTCGCTGTAAGGCCGGCGCTCCACCATCCCATCGGCTTCCAGGCCTTTGAGGCGCGCAGCGATCATTTGCGGCGTGCCGCCGCTTTGTACCTGGATTTCGTCGAACCGATGGTTGCCCATGAACAATTCGCGCAGCACCAGCACCGTCCAACTGCTGCCCACAATCTCCTCCGCGCGGGAGACCGGGCACAGGGTTTCAGGCGCAATTTTCTTCTTCAACGACATACGGACGTTGCCTCTGAAAAGTAACTATGATTATCATAGCATAATGCAGACGGGCACCCCGAACTGCTTATGCGCCTCTGAATGCCTTGGAGAACGGATCATGACGACCCCCGCCTACCCCCTCGATCGTACCGCTTACCTGCTGGTCGACCCCTACAATGACTTTCTCTCCGAAGGCGGCAAGGTCTACCCCTTGATCAAGCCCACTGCCGACCAGGTCAACCTGCTCGACAACCTGCGCACCCTCGACAAAACCGTACGCAGCCTGGGCGTGCAGGTGGCGATTGTACCGCACCGTCGCTGGGAGAAAGGCGACTACGACAGCTGGAATCACCCAAGCCCCACCCAATCCAAAATCCAACACATGCACCACTTTGCCCGAGGCGAATGGGGCGGTGACTGGCACCCGGATTTCGCCCCGCAGCCGGGCGACATCGTGGCTCGAGAGCATTGGGGGTCCAGCGGTTTTGCCAACACCGACCTCGACTTTCGCCTCAAGCAGCAAGGCATCACCCACGTGATCATCGTCGGTTTGCTGGCCAATACATGTATTGAAGCGACTGCGCGCTACGCCGTGGAACTGGGCTACCACGTCACCCTGGTGCGCGACGCTACGGCGGCCTTCGGCCCCGAATTCATGCACGCCGCCCATGAGCTCAACGGGCCGACCTTTGCTCATTCGATTGTGACCACGGCCGAACTGGCTTCGCGCCTGCTGCACAACGCCTCGCAAAGCCACTGAGGCTTCAGTTTTTCAACAGTCTCACGTTCATACTATCCGTTAGTGCGGTGAAAGCGCCGTTGCTAGGCTCGGCGCTCGCATTCACCCAAAGGCTGGAGAAAAACATGATGCTTGGCAAAACCCTGATTCGCGCCCTGACGTGCCTGGTGCCGCTGGCACTGACGCTGCCCGCCTACGCCGCCGTTCCCCTGCAAGGCACCTGGACCCTCACCGCTTCGGACAACATCAATCCCGACGGCACCCGCATTCACCTGTACGGCGATGACCCGCAAGGCACGCTGAATTTCGACGCCACCGGTCATTACTCGCTGCAGATCATGAGCAAAGTGCGCCCCAGGTTCGCCGCCAATGACAAGAGCAAAGGCACCCCCGAAGAGTACCGCGCGACAGTCGTGGGCACCCAATGCCACTTCGGCACCTACACCGTCAACGAGAAGGACCACACCATTACCCTGCACGTGGAGCACGCCACCTACGCCAACTGGGAAGGCGCCAACCTGACTTGGCCCTACACCGTCGATGCCGAGCACGCCACGTTCACCGTCCCGCACCCTACGATTGGTGGCCCAGGCGTGTACGGCGAAATCGCCTACGTGCGCACCCACTGAACCAATGCCAAACGCCGCCAGGGATTCGGCGGTTCCACCCACCCACTCACAGGCAGGAACCCCATGCCCATCGATCTGGACCTGGACGTGCTACGCACCTTGATCGCCGCCCAGCAACTGGGGGCCATGAACCGTGCGGCCGATAAGGTCGGGCGCTCCCAGTCGGCCGTCAGCCAGCAGATTCAGAAGCTGGAGCACCGCATCGGCCAACCGCTGTTTCGCAAGCAAGGTCGCGGACGTGTACTCACTGAAGCCGGGGAAATTTTGCTGGCCTACGCCCGACGCATGATTGACCTGAATGACGAAGCCGTCACCGTGATCAGCGGCATCAAAGTCAAAGGCGTGGTGCGTTTCGGTTTTTCCGGAGACTTGGTCCACACCTGGCTGCCCCTCGCGTTGCAGCAATTCAAATGCTGCTACCCGAACATCCGCATCGAAGCCACGGTAGACCGCAACGCCGCGCTGACCGAGCGCCTGGAAAAGGGCCAGCTCGATCTGAGCGTGTTGCTCAGTGGCAAGGTCAGCGTGGAAGCCCAGGTGTTGTCCACCGTGCCGATGGCGTGGATCGGCCGCCCCGGCGACCAGTTGAGGGCCGGCGAGCCGGTGCAACTGGCGGTGCTGGAAGCGCCGTGTTTCTTCCGCACGGCGGCGATCAATGCGCTGGATGAAGCGGGTATTCCTTGGGAAATCGCCTTTACCACCGCCAACGTGTCCGGCTTATGGGCGGCGGTCAATGCCGGCCTGGGCATCACCCTGCGCACGCAGATGAGTGCACCCCAGGGCCTGGAGGCCATCCGTGCCAGCCAAGCCCTGCCAGCGCTGCCTCCCGTGCATGTGTTCCTCAGCTCAGCCGGGCGCGCCTTGACCCCAGCCGCGACGTGCCTGAAAGACGTGCTGATGCAGACGCTTCACTCACTCTCCAGCACAAACTCGTAATACGCGCGCTTGAACGGTAACGGCATCCCGACCTGGGCGGACAGTGCATCCTGCTCCTCACGGTCTTCATAGACCACTTGCAACGACGGCTTGACCCCAAACACCGCATCCGAGCCCAGGTACGGGTCACCCTCGGTGAACAGGTGCGTCACCAGACGCGTGTAACCCGGGCGTTCCAGCACGAAATGCACATGCCCCGGCCGCCAGGCCAGGCGCTGGGCGGCGTCGAGCATACGCCCCACCGGCCCGTCGGTCGGCACCGGGTAGCACACGGGCAAAATGGTACGAATCGCGAAATCGCCGTTGGCGTCGGTACGGTAGCGGCCGCGCAGGTTGCCAGTGGGTTGGTCGACATCCTGCCCGGAATACATGCCATTGCTGGCGGTCTGCCAAACATCCAGCACCACATCGGCCACGGGTTGGCCGTGAGTATCCAGCACACGCCCGTGGATCAACGTGGCGTCGCCCGGCGTGAGCGCCATGTTTTCACCAAAGGCCCGGTCCGGCATGCCGTCGATATAGAACGGCCCGAACACCGTGGTTTCGGTGCCGTTGGCGACTTGGCGGTGGTTGATCTCATCCACCAGCATCGACAGCCCCAGGGTGTCCGACAGCAGGATGAATTCCTGGCGGACAAACCCGTCGCACATATGGCCGGTATCGGTCAGGAAGCGAATGCCCTCCCACCATTCCTCCTCGGTCAGTTCCACCTCGTCGGCAAACGCGTGCAGGTGGCGCACCAGGCTTTGCATGACCTGTTTGAAACGCGGGTCGGGCGCGTTTTCGAAGCTCTTGAGGGCTTGTTGGGTGATCGATGACATGGTGTGCACGCTCCGAGGCGATGACGGTTACTGATGGAACGCCTCGGTGCGCGCCTTTATTCCATGAAACCTGCTACAGCATCGGCGTACTGCTCACCACCCGCAGCGCCAGGCCCTCATAGGCATCCAGGGTGATGGTGAAATCCCCTTCGGCAGTCAGGTCGCCCTCGACCCGTTCATTGATGATGTCCACCACCGGCCCAGGCGCAATGTCGGGCAGGTGCAAGGTTTCGGTGATGGGTGTCGCGCCAAAGTTGAGCGCGGTGATTTGCGTGCCCTTCCCGGCCGGCAGTTCGTGGACCATCACCAGCAAGCCGGGGTGCTCCACATCAGGTACCAGGATCTGGCGGCTGGCGGCGATGTCATAGGCCCGGCGCACCGCCAGGATTTTCTGCAGCTGCGACGCGAAGGATTCAGGGTCCTGCAACTGGCTGTTCAAGCTGCCATACAAGGTTTTCGAACGCGGCATTTGCCCTGCGGAGAGCACCGCCTCGGGGTTCAGGTCCACCAGGTCATAGGCACCGCGATGAATCCAGCGCGTATCGCCATCGGTCATCAGGTGCGCCACCTCATCCGCCGCCAACGGCAATGCGCCCACCAGGTCCCAACCGGACAAGGCAAACACCCCGGGCTGCATCGCGTTGTACATCACCAACAGCAAATGGATCTGGCGGATTTGCACGATATCGGTGGGCGTGATGGCTTCCAGGTCGCGAATGCCCAGCGCGGCGGTGATGATACTGGCGGTGGTGCAGGACACGCCGTTGGTCACGAACTTGAGGTTGTAAGGGGCGTGTTCACCGGCCAGACGCTCGTACATCTGCTCGCGGATATGCTCGCGAAGGCTGTTTCCGGGGAACGTCTGGCCTTGGTAGGGGTAACTGTCGTGGGCGTGCAAAGTCCAGAAGTGCACCAGTTCCAGGGTTAATTCGTCGTGGTTTTGCAGCGCATGGATCAGCGAGCCGGGGTCGATACCCTGGCTGTGCATCTCGCGCAGCATCAGGCGCAGGAACTCGGTGTCGCCCATCAACAGCGCATGTTGGTAGGCCGGGCGAGTGATGAAGTCATAGGACAAATCGGCGCCGCCGTGAGACATGGCGGCGATATCGTCGACCGTGAGGTTCAGCTCCTGAAAACTGAAGCCCCCGGCCTTGCGGATCGCACCGCCGAGCAACTGGTTGCCGGTGATCGACAACGGGTGGCTTTCCGACCACGCGGTGCCGTCCAGCTTGCGCTCCACGCCGAGAAAGCCATTGGCATCCAGGCGCAGGATCTTCGCGCCCATCACATCAATGGCGTGCAGGGCATCGCCAATGATCATCTGCTGCGCTGCAAACGAAGGGTCCAGCCAGTTCAGCGACGGCTGGCCCTCCTTGAAATAGTGCAGGTACACCCAGCGACGTGGCTTGCCGTCCACGCCCACCACCACGGGCGTGGCGCTCCAATCGGTTTCCTTCACCCCGGGTTCGAAGAAGATCACGCGCTGGAGCTGGCCGACGATGTAATGCTTGTCGCGCAGCGCATCGACCTGCTGCGGGCTGAGGTTCTGCGCATCGCGCCCCGCCGTGACGTCAGGCAGGAGCGCCCAGTCTTCTTCGCGAATCTCCACCATGTGGTACAGGCCGGGATAGTCTTCATAGGCCATTTCGGCGAGACGGAAGTCGGCGCCCTTGCCGGTGTGGGACGGAATCACGTCGTCGATGATCACCGCGTTGTGCGCAGCGGCCATGCGCGTCAGGGCCTGCAACTGCGCCTCGGTGCCCAATTGCGGGTCGATCTCGAAGCTGATGCGGTCGAAATTGCCGTCGATGGTCGGCGTGTGTTCGGTGCCCGACAGGCCACCGGACTTTTTCAACGGCCCGTTATGAATGCCCTGGATACCAATCTTCGACAACGCCTGCCACAGCGCCTCATCGCCCAGCGCTTCAAGCACCGTGCCGTTCTCGCGAGTGACGATGGACGCCGGGTACGCGGTGAACCACACCGACGACAACGCTGACGCATCCCGTGGCCGCGTCTGCGCATAGGGTTGCTGCCACAACCGGCCCTGCCCCGAATACAGCCGGGCCCGCTGTCGCGCCGCGTGCAGCATCGATTGCTCCACCAGCCAGTTCACATGGTCCTTGTCCGCCGCCGTCATAAGCCTGATACCTGCCGTCGTGAAGGGTTGCTCGTAAGCATAGGAGCGGCAACGGGCGGCATTCGTTGCATTGGATATCCCGGGCAGTCAGGCCAGTTGCCGATACTGCCTTGGCGTAAACCCGGTCAACGCCTTGAACTGGCGGGTGAACGCGCTGTGATCGGTGTAGCCACATTGCAGCGCCACCTCGGTGATCGGCAGCTCGGTATGCAACAGCCGGTGCGCGTGTTCCAGGCGGACTTTCTGGATCATCTGGCGCGGTGTCAGGTGGAACACGCGCTTGCAGTAGCGCTCCAGCTGCGCCACGGAAATCCCGGCGATGCGGGTCAGTTCACCCAGGGTGACGCGGCGGTTGAAGTGCTGGCGGATGTGTTCATCCACCGCCGCCAGACGCTGGTAGGCCGGGTGGGTTTCGCTGGCCGATTGCAGGTCCACCGAAATACCGGCTAAGCCGATGATCTGACCGGCGTGGTTGTACAGCGGCCACTTGTGGGTCAAACACCAGCCAGGTTCGCGGCTGCCGTACAGGTGCAGTTCCAACTGATCTTCGAGCACCAATCCTTCTTCAAGTACACGTCGGTCCTGCTCAGTGTAGCCCGGGCCCAGTTGTGCGGGGAACACGTCGGCGCTGGTCTTGCCCAGCAACGGTTGCAACTGCCGCAGGCCGCAGCGTTGCACCAGGGTACGGTTGGCGAGCACGTAGCGCGCGTCGACATCCTTGATAAAGATCGCCGCGTTGGGGATCACATCCAGCATCGGCAACAGCTGCGCCACCCCGGCCAACAGCTGCTCGATGCTCTGGGGACGATTGGCTCCATCCCCCTGGCAAAGGCTTGCAAACGCGCTCTGCAGCATGACTTTCACTTCCCGATTCTGGCACCGACGCCGAGCAGATTGCCCCATGCCCAGGGCGCTGTCGAGCGCCGGCAATTGTGCCGAATTCGTCATTCCCGCTTGCGTAAAACATCAATCGCCGCCGAGCTGATCGGTTCACGATGTCGCCACTGCATGCCTATCCAATAACTCACAAGAAGGCGCCAACATGTCAGGTCAAGGCAAGTTCAAGAAACAACTTTCACTGATGGACCTCACCTTTATCGGGCTGGGTGCCATCTTCGGTTCGGGCTGGTTATTCGCGGCCAGCCACGTGTCGGCCATCGCAGGCCCGGCAGGGATTTTTTCCTGGTTACTCGGCGGTTTTGCCGTGCTGTTGCTCGGCATTGTCTACTGCGAACTGGGTGCCGCATTGCCCCGAGCCGGTGGTGTGGTGCGCTACCCGGTCTACTCCCACGGCCCGTTGCTGGGCTACCTGATGGGCTTTATCACACTGATCGCGTTTTCAAGCCTGGTGGCGATTGAAGTGGTCGCCTCGCGCCAATACGCAGCGGCGTGGTTCCCCGAGCTGACCAAGGCCGGTTCCAGTGACCCGACCACCCTCGGCTGGCTGGTGCAGTTCGCTCTGCTCTGCCTGTTCTTCGTCCTCAACTACCGTAGCGTGAAGACCTTCGCCATCGCCAACAACCTGGTGAGCGTGTTCAAGTTCATCGTGCCGCTGCTGGTGATTGGCGTGCTGTTCACCTTCTTCAAGCCGGCGAACTTCCAGGTCCACGGTTTTGCGCCGTTCGGTCTGTCGGGGATTGAAATGGCGGTCTCGGCCGGGGGCGTAATCTTCGCCTACCTGGGGCTGACGCCGATCATCTCGGTGGCCAGCGAAGTGAAGAACCCGCAGCGCACCATTCCCATCGCCCTGATCCTGTCGGTACTGCTGTCCACCGCCATCTACGTGCTGCTGCAAACCGCGTTCCTCGGCGGCGTGCCCACCGAAATGCTCGCCAACGGCTGGGCCGGGATCAGCAAGGAACTGGCCCTGCCTTACCGCGACATTGCCCTGGCCCTGGGCGTGGGTTGGTTGGCCTACCTGGTGGTGGCGGATGCGGTGATCTCTCCCAGCGGCTGCGGCAACATCTACATGAACGCCACGCCGCGTGTGGTGTATGGCTGGGCGCAGACCGGCACGTTCTTCAAGATCTTCACGCGTATCGATGAGAAGTCCGGCATCCCGCGCCCGGCGCTGTGGCTGACCTTTGGCCTGTCGGTGTTCTGGACCCTGCCGTTCCCGTCCTGGGAAGCGCTGATCAACGTGGTGTCAGCCGCGCTGATCCTGAGCTACGCCGTGGCCCCGGTCACCGTCGCCGCTCTGCGCCGCAACGCCCCGGGCATGGCGCGGCCGTTCCGGGTCAAGGGCCTGGGTGTGCTCGGGCCGCTGTCGTTCATCATCGCGGCGCTGATCGTGTACTGGTCGGGCTGGAGCACCGTGTCCTGGCTGCTCGGCCTGCAGATCCTGATGTTCGTGGTGTACCTGCTGTGCGCGCGCTGGGTGCCCACTGCCCACCTGAACCTCAAGCAACAAGTGCGCTCGTCGGCCTGGCTGATCGGCTTCTACGCGGTGACCATCCTGCTGTCCAAGCTCGGCAGCTTTGGCGGCATCGGCGTGATCAGCCACCCGTTTGACACGGTGGTCGTCGCGGTCTGCGCCCTGGGCATCTATTACTGGGGCGCCGCCACCGGCGTGCCAGCGCACCTGGTCCTTCTGGAAACCGAAGACGACGAAAGCGAGGCCGTCAGCGAAGCCCCCTACCGCGCACCGCTGTCCCCGGCCACCCATTGATGGAGCGTTTTATGAAACGGTTGCACGTTATCGACTCCCACACCGGCGGCGAACCCACGCGCCTGGTGATGAACGGGTTCCCCGAACTCACCGGCGCGACGATCGCCGACCAACTAGACAACCTGCGCACCCAGCACGATCAATGGCGCCGTGCCTGCCTGCTGGAACCGCGCGGCAATGATGTACTGGTGGGGGCGCTGTACTGCGAACCCGTCACGCCCGGCGCAACCTGCGGGGTGATCTTTTTCAACAACGCCGGTTACCTGGGCATGTGCGGCCACGGCACCCTTGGCCTGGTTGCCTCGTTGCACCACTTGGGGCGCATCACGCCGGGGGATCACACGATTGACACGCCAGTGGGCCCGGTGACTGCCACCCTGCACGCCGACGGCGCCGTGACCCTGCGCAACGTGCCAGCCTACCGCTTTCGCCAGCAGGTGGCGGTCCAGGTTCCGGGCTACGGCGAAGTACTCGGGGATATTGCCTGGGGCGGCAACTGGTTTTTCCTGGTGTCGGAGCACGGCCAGGATTTGGAAATGGGCAACGTCGATGTCCTCACCGACTACACCTGGGCGATGCTCAAGGCCCTGGAAGACCAGGGCATCCACGGGGCGGACGGCGCACTGATCGACCACATCGAACTGTTCGCCGACGACGCCCACGCCAACAGCCGCAACTTCGTGATGTGCCCCGGCAAAGCCTATGACCGCTCACCCTGCGGCACCGGTACCAGCGCCAAACTCGCGTGCCTGGCCGCCGACGGAAAACTGCAGCCGGGTGAGGTGTGGGTACAAGCCAGCATCACCGGCAGCCAATTCGAAGGCCGTTATGAATGGGACGGCGAACACGTGCGCCCCTTCATCACCGGCCGCGCCTACATGACCGCCGACAGCACCCTGCTGATCGACGAGCAAGACCCTTTCGCCTGGGGCATTTGAGCCCCGCCGTCTTTATCTGAACACTGTAAGGAGCAAGAACAATGAGCGACAACATCTTCACCGGCTGCATCCCCGCGCTGATGACCCCGTGCACCGCCGACCGCCAGCCAGACTTCGACGCGTTGGTCGCCAAGGGCCGTGAACTGATCGACATCGGCATGAGCGCCGTGGTGTATTGCGGCTCCATGGGTGACTGGCCATTGCTCACCGAAGCCCAGCGCCAGGAAGGCGTGGCGCGCCTGGTCGCGGCCGGCGTACCGACCATTGTCGGCACCGGTGCGGTCAACAGCCGTGAAGCGGTGGCCCACGCCGCCCATGCCGCCAAGGTCGGTGCCCACGGCTTGATGGTGATTCCTCGCGTGCTGTCCCGAGGTGCTTCGGCGACCGCGCAAAAGGCCCACTTTGCCGCGATCCTCAATGCGGCGCCAAACCTGCCGGCGGTGATCTACAACAGCCCGTACTACGGCTTCGCCACCCGCGCCGACCTGTTCTTCGAACTGCGCCGCGAACACCCCAACCTGATTGGCTTCAAGGAGTTCGGCGGCGGTGCCGACCTGCGTTACGCCGCAGAGAACATCACCTCCCAGGACGATGACGTGACCCTGATGGTCGGTGTCGATACCCAAGTGGTCCACGGTTTCGTCAACTGCAACGCCACCGGTGCCATCACCGGCATCGGCAACGCCCTGCC
This sequence comes from Pseudomonas sp. TE24901, assembly GCF_054058375.1. Lineage (NCBI taxonomy): Bacteria > Pseudomonadati > Pseudomonadota > Gammaproteobacteria > Pseudomonadales > Pseudomonadaceae > Pseudomonas > Pseudomonas sp. TE24901. The sequence continues at coordinate 93,682 of NZ_JBSSAF010000005.1, read as the reverse complement.
ACGGGAAGTGCTGCACCTGGTGGCGCTGAGCAAAAAAGCCGCCAAGGGCGACGCCAAGGCCCGTCGCCTGGCCCGTGAACTGGAAGCGGCGCTGGCGGTGCTGTCGTCGTTCGACGAAGGCTGCGACCTGGTGCTGTATTACAAGCACTTGATGGTGCTCAACGGCGACCAGGGCTACGCCCTGCATTTCAACGAGACCGACGTACTCAGCGATGCCCAGCGCCGCTATGCCGAGCAGCAATACGCGCTGTTCCGCCAGTGGTACGCCAACTGGTCGGCCGAACAGAACCTAGCCTGACCCTGCGCGCCGCTGTGGTTCTCACAGCGGCCCACCCCTTTTCTTCCAGGACGACCCCATGACTCTGACGGGCAAGATGCTGATCGGTCAGCACTCACTCTCTGGCCATCGCGAAGCGATCCGGGCCATCAACCCCGCCACCGACACACCGCTGGAACCGGCCTACGCCGGTGGCAACGGCGAGCATGTCGCTCAAGCCTGCGCCTTGGCCTGGGCCGCTTTTGACACTTACCGCGAAACCTCCCTGGCGGCACGCGCCACGTTTCTTGAAACCATCGCCGACCGCATCGAGGCCCTGGGCGACGAGTTGATCGAACGCGCCGTGGCCGAAACCGGCCTGCCGCGCCCGCGCATCCTCGGTGAGCGCGGCCGTACCTGCGGCCAACTGCGCACCTTTGCCCGTACCGTGCGCGCCGGTGAATGGCTGGACGTGCGCGTCGACACCGCACAACCCGAGCGCCAGCCCCTGCCCCGTGCAGACCTGCGCCAACGCCATGTACCGCTGGGCCCGGTGGCGGTGTTTGGCGCCAGCAACTTCCCGCTGGCCTTTTCCGTGGCCGGCGGCGATACAGCGTCGGCACTCGCCGCGGGTTGCCCGGTGATCGTCAAGGCCCATGGTGCACACCCGGGTACCAGTGAACTGGTGGGGCGCGCGGTTGCCCAGGCGGTCAATCAGTGCGGGCTGCCAGAGGGTGTGTTTTCGCTGCTGTACGGCTCAGGCCGTGAGGTCGGGATAGCGCTGGTGACTGACCCGCGTATCAAGGCGGTCGGGTTTACCGGTTCGCGCAGCGGCGGCGTTGCCTTGACCCAGGCGGCACAGGCACGGCCGGAGCCGATTCCGGTGTATGCCGAAATGAGTTCGATCAACCCGGTGTACCTGTTTGCTGCGGCACTTGAAGCGCGAGCTGAAAGTTTGGCCCAGGGGTTTGTCGCATCGTTGACCCAAGGCGCCGGGCAGTTTTGCACCAACCCCGGTCTGGTGATTGCCATCGCTGGAAGCGGACTGGATCGCTTCATCGGCGCGGCCGGCGAACAACTCGCACAGTGCACCGCCCAGACCATGCTCACGCCCGGTATCTTCAGCGCTTACCAAGCGGGCGTCGGCAGCTTGGCAGCCCATGCCAACGTTGTCGCCAAGGGCCTTCAAGCCCAGGGGCCGAACCAGGGCCAGGCGCATTTGTTCGTGACCCAGGCCAAGGCGTTTTTGACCAACACACACCTGCAAGCTGAAGTATTCGGCGCGGCTTCGCTGGTGGTGATCTGTGCCGATGAACGTGAAGTGCGCGAGGTTTCCGAGCATTTAGAGGGGCAACTCACGGCCACCTTGCACCTGGATGAGGGTGACCTGCCTTACGCCAAGGCATTGCTCCCGGTGTTGGAGCACAAAGCCGGGCGCTTGCTGGTCAACGGTTGGCCGACGGGGGTGGAAGTGTGTGACGCCATGGTCCACGGCGGACCGTTCCCGGCCACCTCCGACTCGCGCAGTACCTCGGTCGGTACGGCGGCGATCCTGCGGTTCCTGCGCCCGGTGTGCTACCAGGACTTCCCCGACACCCTGCTGCCCGACGCCCTGCAACACGGCAACCCGTTGCTGTTGCGGCGGTTGCTCAACGGCCAGAGAGAGGCCTAGGCCATGCCCGATTCCAACCGCCCAGACATCGCCGTCGTCGGCGCCGGTATCATCGGCGTCGCCTCTGCCCTGCAATTGGCGCGTCAGGGCCTGCGGGTCGTGGTGATAGACCCGCAGGAACCGGGCATGGGCGCGTCCTACGGCAACGCCGGGCACCTGGCGACCGAGCAGGTGTTTCCCATCGCCGACGCGTCGATCCTCAAGCGCCTGCCCGCCATGCTGCTGGACCCCATGGGCCCACTGCGCCTGGACTGGAAGTACCTGCCCCGCGCCCTGCCCTGGTTTGTGCGCCTGCTGCTCAACCTGCGCCCGGCCAGCTACCGGCGTACCGTGGCGGGTATCCGCGCGCTGAACGAAGGCAGCCTGGGTGCCTGGCAACGTGTGCTGGGGTCTATCGGGCGCCCGCAGTTGTTGCGCGAAGACGGCTCGCTGCTGGTGTATGAACGCGCCGACTCCCGTGCCGCCCTTGATGCGGTGCAGGTGCGCATGCAGCAGCAAAACGTGCCGGTGGCCTACTGGTCTGGCGATGCTATCCGTGAAATCGCGCCGCCATTGAGCGAGGGTATTCAAGGCGGGCTGTTCTTCCCCGCCACCGGGCATTTTCTCGACCCGTACCAGGTGGTGTGCGAGCTGGTCAGCGCCGCCAAGGCCGAGGGCGTGCAGTTTCTCAAGCAACGCGTGATGGATGGCCGAGTACACGCCGATGGCGTTTCGTTGGTCTGTGATCAAGGCACCTTCGCGGCCCGCCAGGTGCTGATCGCCTGCGGAGCGCATTCGGCCAAACTCACCGCTGCGTTGACGGGCAAGCACGTACCGCTGGACACCGAACGCGGTTACCACCTGATGCTGCCCCATGAGCATCAACGCCTACCCTTCGCCGTTACGTCGCTTGAGCGCAAGTTCATCATGACGCCCATGGCCGGCGGCTTGCGCCTGGCTGGCACGGTGGAATTCGCCGGGCTGGAACGCCCGGCCAACCTGCAACGCGCCTGGCAACTGCACCGCTTGAGCCAGGGCTTGTTCCGCGACGACCTGAGTACCCACGACGCCACCCCCTGGATGGGCTTTCGGCCCTCCCTGCCGGACTCGCTGCCAATCATCGATCGGGTGTGCGACGGCAAGGTGCTGCTTGCGTTCGGTCATCAGCACCTGGGGTTGACCCAGGCGGCGGTAACGGCGGAAATGATTGGGCAACTCGCTTCAACGGCCCCGACATTCTCAGGCTTGCCTGCACTTGCGCCCTATCAACTGGACAGGTTTTGAGAAGCCCTCAATAGCGCGTCGGCCATCTCCTGGATCTCATCGCGCATGTGCAAGGTATCCAGCCAATGCGTCGGGATACCCGCTACGCCGTAAAAAGCGCCAGCCAGTTGCCCCACAATGGCGGCCGTGGTGTCGGCATCGTTGCCCAGGTTGGCCGCCGCCAACACGGCGTCAGCAAAGCTGTGGGTGTGATGAAAACACCAGAACGCTGCTTCGAGTGCCGCCACCGAATACCCCGAGCCGATGATGTCCTCACGGGGTTTGTCGCGGTACTCACCGCGCGCGATGGCCTCGACTTTTGGCGCGCTCAGTAGGGTTTGAGAGAGGTTTAAAACCTGTTCCTTGGGTAGACCGTCCAAGGCATTTGATAGCGCCTCGGCCAGCAGCCAACAACATTCTATGGCCTCTTGGGCGGCGTGGGTCGTTCGAGAACTTTCCCCACTGTAGAAGCGCACCTTCTCTCGGTCCGGGAAATAGAGCAGCACCACCGGTGCCAAGCGCATCAGCGAACCATTGCCCGCAGAAAACGGGTCGGTAGAGCCCGCAAACGGGTCACCGTCCTCCTGATATTTTGCCAACGCGGTACGCACCGTCAGGCCGATATCAAAACACTCGCCCGTCGAGCTCAAATAGCCCCATGTCCACCAGTTCAGGTAACGCCCCATCTGGTCCGCAGCATCGAAGCCGCCCTTGCGTATCAGGCTCTCGGCGAGGCACAGCGCCATCGACGTATCGTCGGTCCATTGGCCACACTTCAGGTTGAACGGGCCACCGCCCACCATATCCACCAGGGGTTCAAACGAACCCCGGGGCATGAATTCAACGGTGGTGCCCACCGCATCACCGCACGCCAAACCCAGCAAACTCCCGCGATAGCGGTCTACACACGTAACAGACATCAGCATTCCTTGATAAAAAGCCCATCCCGACAAACAGGGGCCATGCTACTTGACCAACCGTTTCTCCTTGGAGGGGCGATATCCGAAATACGCGCTGTAACACTTGCTGAAATGACTCGGCGACACAAACCCGCACGCCACCAGCACGTCCACCTGTGACAGCTCGGTGTGCTGCAACAGCCGCCGCGCCTCGGTCACCCGCAATTCCATGTAATAGCGTTGCGGGGTGGTGCCCAGTTGCTCCTTGAACAGCCGCTCCAACTGACGGCGCGAGCGACCGGCGTAGACCGCCAACTGGTCCAGCTCCAACGGTTCTTCAAGGTTGGAATCCATCAGCTTGACCACTTCACGCAGGGGCGCGCTGACGCAGACGTTTTCGGTGGGTTTGATGCGCCGGTAGCGTGACTCTTCGAAGGACAGAATGTCTTCTATGCCTTCGACCAATGCCTTGCCGTGCAGGCTTTTGATCCAGTCGAGCGCCATATGGAAGGCACCCGAGGGGCTGGAGGCCGTGAGGCGGTCGCGGTCGATCACATAGGGTTCGCTGGTGACCTGGGCCGCCTTGGCTACTTCCGCCAAGGCCGGCCGGTGTTCGGGGTGGATGGCGCAGCGGTAGCCTTGCAGTAACCCGGCGCGGCCAAGGAACCACGAGCCATTCCACAACCCGGCGAGGTTCACGCCGTGTTCGGCGGCGCTGCCCAGCAACTGGTTGAACTCATCACTGGCCTTGAGCTCGGTGCGGAAACCGCCGCAGATCACCAGCAGGTCAAGGTCTTGCAGCACCGCCGGCACAAGGCGCGCATCCGGGCGGATCACCAGGCCCAGGTCGCTGATGACTTCGCCATCGTCCCAGCCGAAGGTGCGTGTGGCGAACAGTTGCGGGCGCAACAGGTTGGCGGTCACCAGGGTGTCGAGGGTCTGGGTGAAGGCCGGCAGGGAGAAATGTTCGAGCAACAAGAAGCCGACGCGGGTGGCCGGCGTCGGCTGTTGCGGGTTTTCGTTCAGGTAGCGCAGGTTCTTGCCTTTCATGCCACCGCTGAATTGGCGTCTTTCCATCGAGGGTTGGCCCACTCTTATTGTTGATGCAGTGGGCGCTATCTTAGAGGATTGGCGAGCCAAAGCGGCTAAATCGTGGCATCCAGTTATCGAGGATCTTCGCGGAGGCCAGGATATGGTGCGCATGCCCGATCAGCAGGCGGCGCGGCACAAAGCCGATGTAGCGTGAATCGGCGCTGTTGTCGCGGTTATCGCCGAGCATGAAGTAGCTGTCGGCCGGCACCACCACCGGGCCGAAGTCCCGTGCAGCACGCACCGCCGGCATGAACTGCACCGTACGCCGGCTACTGCTGGCCAGTTCAGTGAGCTTGATGCCCGGGATGGTTTGCCCCGGCCCCATGGGCTCGCTGATCGCCTGTTCATCCTGATAGGTGGCTGGCACACCGTTGACCCACAGCACCTCGTCCTTCATTTGCAGGGTGTCGCCGGGGATGCCGACGATGCGTTTGATCAGGCGCTCGCCGTCCTTGGGCGAGGAAAACGTCACCACATCGCCGCGTTGCGGGTTGCCCAACTCGGCCAGGGAGATGTCCGTGAGTGGCAGCTTGAGGTCATAGGCCACGCGGTTGACCAACACCACATCGCCTTCCACCAGGGTCGGGCGCATGGAGCCGGAGGGGATCGGGTTCCAGTCGGCCAACGAGGTACGGAAGATGCCGAAGCACAGCCAAAAAATGATCGCGTAACGGTACTTGCTCAGCCAACGTCGCATACATCCTCGCTCTGCATCAATCGGCGTAGAGCAGTGTCTACGCCAGCCACGGTCACTTTTGGCAACAATCATTGCCCGACATGAAGATTACATTAAGGCACAAGGCCTGGCGTGCAATGCACGGTATAAACGGCTGATCTTCATAAAGCCGGTGCTCTGCAAAGCCCTGTGCTGAGCACTCACAGCTCCATCTGATACGGTTTTTTCTTTTGCATCTGCGTCTGTATCGAAATCTGCCCCGGGCGGACAATGGCGTCACTCCCGACACCCGTGTCGAGCGCGGCAGGAATCTCCCCGCCGTCCCCTTCCCTTCGGAGGCCTTATGACCAAGATGGCACTTTTCCTGTTCGGCTTTCTGGTGCTGACCATCGGCATCGGCCTGCTGGCGACCATCTCGCCGGTTTAAGCAGTACTCAGCGGAACGTCACCATTTCGAAATCCGCCGAGGTGCCCGCGGCCTGCGCCGCCAGGTCGCTGATCGCAATTGTGCGCACCTGGACGCCCTCATTCCACGGGTTGGTGTAACTGAGCTGGCCACTCGCCGGGTCGATATGGATGATCGCGAAGGCATGCCCGTCACCTTTGGACCAATCGCCATTCCGCGCCGGTTTGCCGCCGAACACGATAGCCGCCCGGCTGCCGACCCCACTCGCATGGCTCAACAGAAACTGGGTGATGTCCTGGGGCGAACTGTGGGCGTCGGCCAGGCGCTGGTGATCACCGTACTGACCCGCCAGCAGCTCCATGACCTTGTTGGTCGGCAGCGAGCCCTTGGCCGGGTCGAGGTGGAAGTACTGGAACATCGCCCCCACCACCGCCGCCGCGGGCGCGTCGCCCTTGCCATATTGGTCGAGGTCGGCAGCTTGCAGGTGGAACACCGTTGAAGGCGCGCCCGGCAGGCTCACATTGAAGCTGCCGTCCGCATTGAGCGTGACACCGCGTTGCAGGATCTGCGCGCCCATCTGGGTGTTGGAGAACGCCTTGACCACCGAAATGCCCACACAGTCGCCTTCGCTGGTCTGGTTCAGGTGGGTGCCGATCGGCTGGGTGATGGGGTTGCCGGCCAGGGCGGGCTTCCAGGGGCCGGCGTCGATCACGCTGCCCTTGGCATCGCGCTGCAAGGCGCGAATGCTGCCGTCGGCGCTGTAGCTGCCGTCGCTCAGGGAGGCGACGATGTTTTTCACGTCGGTGTTGAGGTTGTCACGCGCTCCGCCATCACGCTGCATCGTCGCCTGGAACGCCTGGGCTGCTGTCGTGATGCGCTGGCGGGTGTCGGCATCAGGCCGGCCGCCGCGGCTGCGGTCAAGCTCGGTGATCAATTGGTGGTACGTGGTTTCAATGGCGCGGATGCCGACGAGGTTATCGGCATGGGCGGCGACGGACGCCGCCATGAGCACAGCAAGGACGAGGGGACGCTTCACGCTCGGGTTTCTCATAGAAGGATTCTGAAGCGATACTTCGAACCCGACGCCCGTTCAATCGCTTCGTGCCGCAACATCCCGTAGCAGGCCTGACATGCAGCGCCGAGCATGCAGTAGCCCGTCAAACCCCGTCAATGGCGGCACGCGGCTATATCAGCTGGCAACCAGCATCGGGTACAACGACACCACCAACAGCGCGGCCATCGACCAGTTGAACAGTCGCAGCCAGCGGGGTTCGCGCAACACGTTGCGCAGCCCGCTGCCACACACCACCCACACACAGACACTGGGCAAGTTGACCACGGCAAACACCAGGGCAATCACCAGCACATTGGTCACGTAGCCCTCAGCCGGCGTGTAGGTGGTGATCGCCCCCAGCGCCATGATCCAGGCCTTGGGGTTGACCCACTGAAAGGCTGCGGCGCCCAGGAACGTCATCGGCGTGCCCTGTGCATCACTGCCCTCGGACATGCCCCCGGCGTTGGCGATTTTCCACGCCAGGTACAGCAAGTAGGCGGCGCCGGCATAGCGCAATACGGTATAGGCCCACGGGAACACCTTGAACACCTCGCCCAGCCCCAGCCCGACTGAAATCACCAGCAGCATGAACCCCACGCTGATCCCCAGCGCATGGGGCATGGAACGGCGAAAACCGAAGTTCACCCCCGACGCCAGCAACATCGTGTTGTTGGGCCCCGGCGTGATCGACGACACAAAGGCGAACAGCACAAAGGCCGACAACAGGCTGGTAGACATGAACATGGTGCGGCATCCAGGCGATGAGGTATGCCTGCGACAGTAGTGCTTTCTGGATCCAACCGCCCCGTACAGCTAGGGGCGGATCGAGGAATACACTTTGGCGCGCTCGAGAAACCGGCGACAGTGCGCTGCGGTTTGCTCGGTGCACTCGATCATCGGCAGGTGGCCGATGCCGTCGAGGATCTCCAGGTGCGCATGGGGAATGCCCGCCAGCCAGGTGTGCGCGCTGGCCACTGGCACCATGCGGTCTTCGCGGCCCCACAGGATCAGGCTGGGCACCCGCACCTGGGGCAGCCAGGGTTCCAGGCGCGGGCTGTCGGAGAAGTTAGCGAAGATCTCAGTCAAGGCCTCGCGCCGACGGATGTAGGTGTGTGCTTCGGCGGCCAGCAGCACTTCAGGAATGTAGGGTGGCGCGGCCATGGTCATGGCGAAAAAGCGGTCGAACTGTGCCCGTGAATGAATCAGGAACGGGTTGTCGCCGCGGTTGACCAGTTCTTCCACTTCGTTCGGTTGCGGCAAGTGCACACCCGCCGCACCGATCAGTCCCAGGGAAATCACGCGCTGCGGGTAATGGGTCGCCAACCAGGTGGCCACATAGGCGCCCATGGAACTGCCGATCACATGCACCTTGTCGATGTGACACGCGTCCAGCATCGCCACCATGCGCCGCGCCTGGGCCGCGATGCTGTAGTCGCCGCCTGCCACAAAGGCATTTTTACCGTGGCCGGCGAGGTCCGGGATCAGCAGCCGATAGTCGTCGACAAAGTGCCGGGCAAACCCCAGCCACACGCCTTTGTCGGCACTGAACCCATGCAGCAGCAACAGGGCTGGCGCGTGGCGCTCCCCACCCTGGTAAGTGGCCAGGGTCATGCCCGTGATCGGCACGGTGATCGCCTTGAGCCGCGAGCGCCGCGATTCGACACGGGCGATGACCTCGAACAGCACGTCCCCAACCCGTGGGTACGTCCACCACACGCACGCGGCAACGATGGCAAGCACAGCAACCACGACAAGCATCAAGGCATCTCCGACAGCGAGGTGAATAAACGGATGGCAGGCAATCGCGGGCGCACTGCAATTGGATTGCCTTCACTGATCGGTATACTTGCGCACTTCGCTTGAATCGGCGCTGAACACATCACGAAAGGAAGAAAGATGGGTAAACGGTTCCCGACCAACCTCCCGGGAACCGTTTATCAGGCCTGACAGCGCCCGTCACTCAGTTCTGCGGCCGTTGCTTGGTCGAATCCAGCTCGGCTTTCTTGGCGGTGCTGATTTCGGTGATCTGCGCCGACTTGGCGATCGCCAGGTCAAACGTGTCCTGCATCTTGGCGATGGCATCGGTCGAGGTGCCGTTCAGGCCGCCGTTGGCCGCCCAATCGAAGTTCCACACGCCGGACAGGTTATCGGCACCGGCCACGTCGTGGGTTTCGATGGCGGTGAATACGTCCGGATGACGCTCCATGTACTTGGCCGCGTCGGACACATTGGCGGGCACCTTGCCAGAGGCATTGTTAGCTAGCTGTGTCAGCTCTTGCTTGGTAATGGCCGACTTGCCGCTCTGGCGCATGTAGTCGGCGATCACCTTGCTGGACTTGGCGATGTTCAACTTGTCATCGAACGAGGACGGTGAAGACTTTGGCGTGCTCGGCCCGCCGGTCGCGGGCGTTACGGTAGTAGACATCGGCGCTGCTCCCTCAATGAAACGAATGAAATCGTCGTGCTGACGATACCCCGTCGCGGACGGTAGCATGGGCAATGGGCCATTAATCACCCGCTTCACAACAATTCACAAGAACCGGAATATTTCGCGGGCAGCGACCAACTGTTGGCCGCTGCCCTGCCCGCCTTTCTCAGGCAACCGCCGAGGTCGCCACAAAGTGACCGGGGCTGACTTCCCGATAACTCATGGCTTGCGCACGGTGATTCACATCGTAGATGCGGCTCGGCACCGCCTCCTCCATCAAGCTGAAGGGCGTCCTGGCCGCGTTGAGGTCTGCCGACGGCACGGCGCTCAGCAATTTTTGCGTGTAGGCGTGCTGCGGGTTTTCGAACACCGCACGGCGCGGGCCGATTTCAACAATGCGTCCGTGGTACATCACCCCCACCCGGTGGCTGACGCGCTCCACCACCGCCAGGTCGTGGGAGATAAACAGAAACGCAATACCCATGTCCCGTTGCAGGTCCTGCAGCAGGTTGATCACCTGGGCCTGGATCGACACGTCCAGCGCCGACACGGCCTCATCGGCGATGATCAGCTTGGGCGACAGGGTCAGCGCCCGTGCAATGCAAATCCGCTGGCGCTGCCCACCCGAGAACTCGTGGGGGTAACGCTGGGCATGCTCGGCCGACAGCCCGACCCGCTCCAGCAAATCGCGCACGATCTTGCGCGCCGCCTCGCCTTGGGCAATCCGGTGCACCTGCAGCGGTTCCAGCAGGCTGTCCTCGATGGTCAGACGCGGGTTCAACGACGCATAGGGGTCCTGGAACACCATCTGGATATCCCGGCGCAGGCGTTGCATGCCGCCCTTGCTCAGGCTGGCGAGGTTCTGGCCGCCGAACCGGATGTCCCCGCCCTGGATCGGCATCAGCCCGGCCACCGCGCGGGCGCTGGTGGACTTGCCACACCCGGACTCGCCCACCAGGGCCAGGGTTTCTCCCGGGTAGATATCGAAGTCGATCCCTTCGACCGCATGCACCCGGCGCTGGACCTTGCCCAGCAGCCCGCCCTTGAGGTCGTAGCGGATGGACAGCGCCTTCACGCTCAGGATCGGCGCACCGGCGTAGTCAGGCGCCAGCGGCGGCAATGCTTGGGTTGGCTCGGTGTTGTCCTCGATCAGTGCAAACTTGGCCGGCAGCGACGTGCCGCGCATCGAGCCGATCTTCGGCACCGCCGCCAGCAACGCCTGGGTATAACGCTGCGTGGGCGCCAGCAACACCTCGCGGGCCGCGCCGTGTTCGACGGTCTCGCCCTTCTTCATTACCATCACCTGGTCGGCCACTTCGGCCACCACGCCCATGTCATGGGTGATAAAGATCACGCCCATGGCCAGGTCCTCTTGCAGCTCCTTGATGATCCGCAGGATCTGCGCCTGCACCGTGACATCCAGCGCCGTGGTCGGTTCGTCGGCGATCAGCAGCGTCGGTTCACACACCAGCGACATGGCGATCATGATGCGCTGACGCATGCCGCCCGACAGCTCGTGGGGATAGCGGCCCATGACCTGCCGGGCATCGGGGATGCGCACCAGGTCGAGCATGCGCAAGGCCTGCGCCTCGGCTGCCGCGCGGTTGCAGCGTTTGTGCAGCACGATGGCCTCGGTGAGCTGGGCGCTGATCTTGAACACCGGGTTGAGCGAAGTCATCGGCTCCTGGAAGATCATCGACATGGCCGCCCCCCGCAGGCGGCGCAACACCGACTCAGGGGCGTTGACCAGATCGATGGTCTCGTTGTTGCGGGTGTGCAACTCCATCGAGCCGGACAACACGCGGCCACCGGCGCGTTTGACCAGCCCCATCATGGCCATCGATGTGACGGACTTGCCCGAGCCGGACTCGCCGACAATGGCCAGGGTCTGGCCACGCATGACCTCGAAGGACACATCGCGCACCACGGCGGACTCACTGCCCCGCGGCCCGAACCCGACACTCAGGTTGCGCACACGGGCTACCAGATTCTGTTCCATGCTCGCTCCTTTAATCGACGATGCGCGATACGGCGGCATCCAGGTCGGCACGCGAACGGGCGACGTGTTGCCGGTGCTGGGCGACCCATTCACGGTCCTGCTGCAGCTCGCTGCTGGCAACTGCCAGCAGGCGGCTGACTTCACCAGGGCCAACGCCACCGGTGGAGGTACGCGTTTCGACAAAACGCCGAGGGTTCAGGGCATCACGGACCTGCTCATCGGAATAACCCAGGGTGGAGCCGATGGTTTCCAGCGCCGCCTCATCCAGCGCCGCCCCCGTGACAGCGCCCGGCGCCACGCCTGCCACCAGGCAGTTGCGCACCAGCCGCGCCACCACGTGATGCACTTGGCGGAACGAGACACCCCGCTCACGCACAATCACGTCGGCCAGGTTGCTGGCCGTGCACCAACTGCCGGACAACAGCTCGGCCATGCGGTCTTCGTGCACCACCAGGGTTTCAATGATGCCGGTGAACAGGTCCAGCATGCCTTCGGTGGTGGCGAGGGCGTCGTGGATCAGCGGCAGGTCGCGCATGGCCTGGTCGCCGGTGCCTTCGGAGCGAAAGGTGGCCAGCGCGGTGCTGAGCCAGGTCACCGAACCGCCAGCGGCTTTTTTGATGGTCTCCAGGCCGCTGGGGTTTTTCTTCTGCGGGAAAATACTGCTGGTGCCGCAGTAACCGTCGTGGCTTTCCACCGTCGCAAACTCGACGCTGGACCAGATGTGCAGGTCGGTCGCCAGGTCATTCAGGTCGGCCATGACAAAGGACAGCGCGCCGATGGTTTCCGCCGCATACCAGGCTTCGCGGCCCAGCTTGGAGTTTTCCACCAGGCTGTCGAAACCCAGCAAGTGCGTGGTGCGCTCACGGTCCAGCGGCCAGGATGTACCCGCCAGGCCTACCGCGCCCAACGGGTTGCGGTTGACTCGGGTATAAGCGTGCATCAACCGGCTGAAGCTGTCGTGCAGGCGCGAGGTAAAGCTCAGCAGGTAGTGGCCGAACACCCAGGGCTGGGCGTGCTGCATGTGGGTGTAGCCGGGCATGATGGTGCCGGCGTGCTGCGCGGCTTTCTCGATCAAGGCCACCTGGAACTCATTGATACGCTCCAGCACTGCCAGGATGCGCGTGCGGTCATACAGCCGGCGCACCGTCGCGCCCTGGTCGATACGGCTGCGGCCGGTGTGCATCTGGCCGGCGGAGTCTTCACCGATCCTGGCGAACAGGTAGGACTCGACTTGCAGCAGGAAGCTGCCTTTCTTCACATCGAAGGGGAAATCCGTCGGGGACATGCCCCGTATGCGCCGCAACTCGGCGAGGATGGCCTGCCCGACCGGCCGCGACAGGATGCCCTGTTCGACCAGCATCACCGTGTGGGCCAGGTCGACTTCGATGAACTCGTGGAACTGGCGTTTCTCGGTCTCCAGGGCCGGGATGTCGTGGTACTTGACCATGCGCTCGGCGGGAGGCGCGCTCAAACGGGCGTCGGTCAACAAGGTTTCGCTGGCATGTGCATTAGACATTTTCAATCACCGCTCACTGAATTCTACATTCTTGAAATCGAGGGTCCCTTCGTAATCCACGTCGAGACCGTTCAAACCTTTGCGCAAACCCATCACTTGTTCCTGATCGAACAGCGGCAGGTTGTCAGGGTCCTGCTCCCACAAGATCTGCTGGATCTGGCCGTAATAAGCCATGCGTTTCTGCTGATCCAGCTCGCGTGCGGCCAGCTGGAGCAGCGTGTCCACCTCGGGGTTGCTGTAGCCGGTGAGGTTTTGCGGGTCACCGCTGGACAGCTTGCGGCGCAGGCGGATATCGGCGTCCGACAGCCCGGTGCCGAGCAACCACATGTTTGCGTCGTTGGAGCCTTTGCCGGTGCCTTTGCCGGGTTCCGGGCGGTACAGGTTCTTCTGGTAGGTGGCCCACTCCCACACCTTGAACTCGGTTTTCAGCCCCACGGCATTCAGGTAGCCCTGCACCACCTCGGCGACCTGGCGATCCTTGGTGTAGCGTCCGGCCGGGGTCCACAGCACCACCGTGCCGGGGTAACCGCCCGGGTACACCTCATTGATGATCTGCCTGGCTTTCTGCGGGTCGTACTGCACCGGGGCAAACGCACGGCGCGCCTGGGTGCCTTCGGGAAAGGGCCCGGTGGGCACTTTGCCGTAGCCGAGCAGCACCTTGTTGACCAGGGCCTGGCGGTCGATGGCCAGGCTGACCGCACGGCGAATGCGCGGGTCGTCAAAGGGCGGCTTGGTCAGGTTCATTTCAAAGAACACCTGGAAAGTGCTGGGCACGCGCAGCAATGTGGACGTGTTCAGCGCCTTCAGTTCCATTGCGGCTTCAGGTGACAGGTTGGCGGCGATGTCGGCGTTTTGGGTACGCAGTTCGATCACCCGCGAAGCGTCTTCCTTGACCGGGCGGAACACGATTCTCGACGGCTTGCCCGGCTCGCCGAAAAAGCCGTTGTTACGCTCGATCACCGCCTGGTCATTGGGAATCCAGCTGTCGAAGACGTAAGGCCCGGTGCCGACCGGGTGATGCCCGTAGGCCCTGCCGTATTTGGCCACCGCCGCCGGGCTGCTGATGGACGAAGATTGCTTGGCGAGCAACTCCAGCATGGTCGGTGACGGATGCTGCGTGGTGATCCGCAATTCGTAGGGCGCTACCGCGTCGACCGCCACGATGTCGGCATAGTAGGAACGGTGGGGCGAACCGAGCTTGGGGTCGCGAATCCGGTCGAGGTTGAACTTCACGGCCTGGGCGTTGAAGTCGGTGCCGTCATGAAACTTGACGCCCTGGCGCAGCACGAACGTCCATTGCTTGCCGTCGTCGGTCCTCGACCAGGACTGCGCCAGGTCAGGCATGAAACGTTCATGGTCGTGCCCTTCCCACGCGACCAGGCGGTTGAAGACATGATCGATCACGTTGTAGGACGGCACGCTGCGCGAGATGGCCGGGTCCAGGGTGTCGATGTCCGAGCCCTGCACGAAGGTGATCTGGCCTTGCTCTTTTGCCTGGGCAAAAGCGGCGTTGCCTGTCGACAGCGCCAGTACATTGAATGCAAGCAGGCTGCCGATCAGCGCTGCCAGGAGTTTTAAACGCCCCATCAGAGTTCTCGCTGAAAAATGGGTGAGTGTTCGGGTGCAAGCACCGCGCCGATCGCGGTCACGCATTGCGTGACTTGGGATCGATGTAATCGCGCAGTGCGTCGCCCACAATGTTGAAGCTCAAGATGGTCAGGACCAGGGCGCACCCCGGCGCCAACAGGATGTAGGGGTGGGTGGTCAGCAAGGGCCGCGACTCGGCAATCATCGAGCCCCACTCCGGTGTCGGTGGTGGTGGGCCCAGGCCGAGGAAGCTGAGCCCGGAGCCGATCAGGATGGCTTCGGCCAACGACACGGTGGCCTGGATGATCACCAGCGAGCCGATGTTGGGCAGGATGTGCACCCACAGCAGGCGCAGGTCGCTGACGCCAATCGACTTGGAGGCCAGCACGAACTCGCGGTTTCTCAAGGCTGCCACCGGCCCGGCAAAGAAGCGGACGTAGATGGGAATGCTGGAGATGGCAATGGCCAGCGTCAGGCTGAGGATGCTGTTGCCCGCCACTGTAATCACCAGAATGGCCACCAGCGTGCGGGGGAAGGCGATCATGGCGTCCATGACACGCATGACCAGGCTGGCCAGCGCACCGTTGTAGTAACCGCATGCCGCGCCCACCGCGACCCCAATCAACATGGCGATGGCCACGCTGGACAGCGCCACAGTCAAGGTAATGCGCGCGCCCCACAGCACACGGCCGAGCAAGTCACGGCCCATCTGGTCGGTGCCGAACAGGAAGTCGCTGCCGGGGCTGACCAGGGAGCGGGACAAGTTGATCTTGGTCACCGCATCCCAATCAAAGAACAACGGTGCGCACACCGCAGCGGCGGCCATGATCACAATCACGACCAATGCACTGAAGGCGAACCAGCGCTGATGGGAGACAAGGAAACGAACAAACCCTGGCCGACGCTTTTTTGAAGTAAGCATGCTGGCCTCAGTTGTAGGTGATGCGAGGGTCGAGGATGCCATAGACCAAGTCCACCATTAAGTTGATGATGACGACCAAGGCGGCAAATACCAGTACCGTGCCTTGAACCACATAAATATCCCGCGCCATGATTGCATCAATTAAAAACCGCCCCATGCCTGGCCAGGCAAATACGGTTTCGACAATAACCGCCCCGCCCAACAGCCGACCAAAGTCCATGCCAAATACCGTTACCAACGGAATAGCCGCATTGGAAAGTGCATGTTTTATAACTACCTTATAACTGGGCACACCTTTGGCGTAGGCCGTGCGTATATAGTCTTCCTGCAATACATCCATCATCGTGGAGCGGGATAACCTGGAGAATGTCGCCACATACGGCAGGCCCAATGTCAGCGCGGGCAGTATCAAGTGCTGCCATCCGCCGCGTCCCGTGGGCGGCAACCAGCCCAGGCTGGCGGAGAAGATCGACATCAGGATCAGCCCGAGGAAGAAACCGGGTACCGAAATGCCCAACACGGCGAAGGTGGTCAATGAGCTGTCCAGCAACCCTCGAGGCCTCAACGCGGCAATGATGCCCAGGGGCACGCCGATGACCACGGCCAGCAACATGCCTGCTGCCGTCAGTTCAAGGGTGGCCGGGAGCGTTCTTGCAATGCCTTCCAGTACCGGAGTAAACGTCTGGAAAGATTCGCCGAAATCGCCACTGACGACATTCTTTATATAGATGAAGTATTGATTGACGAGTGGTTTATCCAACCCGTAGTTGATGCGTATCTGCGCTATATCCTCTTCCGTCGCATCCGGGCCTGCCGCTAGTTGTGCGGGATCGCCCGGAATGAAATGCATGACCAGGAATATCACAACGGACACACCTAATAGCATGGGGAAAAGGAGTAATAACCGACGCAAGGTGTAGTTCAGCACGTGGCATCCTCTTTTTTTATTTTACGATCACGTCGCCCACGATTTAAGCTGGGTTGCGATCGATTAAAACGACGCAACTAAATGATCGCCCCGTTACATCCCGATAGCAAACCGGCACGCTGTTGGACGCACATAACAAAATGTTATACGCTCGAAAAAGTGCCTCTTTCCTATTTAGCGCCGAGCCGAACAATGAAACTCAACCCCCGCCAATTGGAAGCCTTCAGGACGGTGATGCTGACCGGCAGCATGACCATCGCCGCAGAAGCCCTGCAAGTCAGCCAGCCCGCCGTCAGCCGGTTGATACGTGACCTCGAGACGGCGTTGTCGATCCGGCTGTTCCGACGTGAAGGCAACCGGCTGATCCCAGGGGCCGAGGCCCAGGTGCTGTATGCCGAGGTCGACAAGTTCTATCAGGGCATCGAGCGCATCGAGCGTGTAGCGCAAGACCTGGTCACGTTGCGTACGGGCACCTTGCGCATCGGCGCCATGAGCACATTGGGCTTGAGTGTGGTGGCCGAGGGCGTTTGCCGCTTCGCCCGCCGGCATCCGGAAGTCAGAACCTCGCTGGATGTACGCAACTCCCTGGGCATTCTGGAATTGACCTCGGCCAACCAGCTGGACATCGGTTTTGTGCAGATCCCCTCGGGCGAGTACCCCGGTATTTTTGCCATTCCCTTGCCGCCGATCAGTGCGGTGTGCGTGATGCCGAAAGAGGATGTGCTGGCCAGCAAAAGCGTGGTGACCCTGGACGACCTGCACGGGCGGCGGCTGGTGACGATGAACGCGAACAACCCGTTGCAGCGCCGCATCCGCTCCGCGATGGAGGCACGCGGTGTGGTTGGGCATTCATCGGTGGAAACCACGGCGGCCCATTCGGCATGCGGGATGGTCGCGGGTGGGCTGGGCATTACGATCTGCGATCCCTTTACGGCGTCCTACACGAAATACCCGGGGATCACGTTCCGCAAACTCGACCAGGACATCCCGTTCGAAGTGTCCATCGTGTTTCCCGGCCACCAGCAGCGCTCACAGTTGGCGTCGGATTTCATGCGCGTGATGGAGACTATCTTCAAGTCGGAATTCGTTTCCTTGATTCCACGCGAAGCCTATTGACCCAATTCTTCTGGGAGCTGAACCATGTGGAATATTCGCTGCATCGCGCTGATTGCTTTACTGGGCGTCCCGACCTTGTCCTTCGCCGCTCCCGACATCCAGGTCGGCTTTTCACCGGAGGGCACCGCCCGCCAACTGGTGCTCGACACCCTCGGCAGCGCCCAACACAGCATACAAATGCTCGCCTACTCCTTTCAGGCCACAGACATCACCCAGGCACTGGTGGAGGCCAAACAGCGCGGCGTGAACGTGCGTGTGGTCATCGACAAAAAACGCAACCTGGGCAAGGCCAGCAAGAAAGCCATGGATTTTGTGAGCCGCAACGGTGTGGAACTGCGCACCAGCGATCATTTCCACCTGCAGCACGATAAAACCCTCATCGTCGACGGCACCACGGTAGAGACCGGCTCGTTCAACTACGCCGCCTCGGCCGAAACGCTGAACTCGGAGAACGTGGTGGTCATCCGTAATCAGCCGGAAGTGGCGCGCCAGTATGTGGAGCACTGGCAGTCGCGGTGGGCGCTGGGTGTGCCGTATTCGGCACGGTGATCGGCTGGCCCTCCAGACAAACAGGGTGTGCATCAAGCATCGTTGAGGCCTCGCTGCCTCACCAACCCTTCCAGCGTAAAGCGTGCCTGCATCAGCACCACGTCACGCACCTGCACCATTTCTGCCTGACTGATTTCGGTCCACTTCAAGGCCGCGAGCAACTTGGGCTTCTGCACTCGAAACGCCAGGCCCTGGGTAAACAGCGCCATGGAATGAATCACCGTACGATCGTCCTCGACCGCAAAACCGGCCAGGCGCGCGATGAGTTGGCGGATCACCCGGCCGATGCGCGCCTTGAAGCGTTCTTCAAACGCCATCGTTGCGCTTTCCGGGCACAGGCCGGCCTGGTGGCGATCAAGGAAAGCGCGCCATGCGCTGGTCTGGGGGCTGTCCTGGATCGTCGACACCACCGTGCCCAGGATGCCCAGTGACGCATCGATGAGGACCGCATCGTCGGTTCCGTCATCGGCCAACGCGTGCTCGGCAGCTTCCACGGAGGGCGCCATCTTGCGCCACAACAGCGCGATCAAGTGTTCGACACACTCCAGGTACACGCCTTCCTTGCCATCGAAGTAGTACTGGATCGCAGGCGCGTTGACCCCGGCCGCGCTGGCGATGTCGCGGGTGGACGCGCCTTCGTAGCCACGCTCGCCAAATACCGCGACCGCCGCCTCGACAATCCGCGCGCGGGTTTCTTCACCGCGCTGGTAACCACCTTCGGCGGCAGGTTTATGTCGTGCCATGTGCAGCTCCCTGTCAAGATCGGATCAAAATATACCAGTTGACAAAATTTCGCGAAAAAAGGAATTTATTCCACCTGTTATAAATCTGGAGTGACCTCGATGTCCGCTGCACCGCCCTCCCCTCAGGTCATTCCTGAAGACACCGTAAACGGCCAACGCGGCAAGGCCCGGCGCATCCTGTTGACACTGGCCACCGTGGCCCTGCTGATCGGCCTGGGCTGGGGCGCCTGGTGGTGGCTCACCGGGCGCTTCATCGAAACCACCGACGACGCCTACCTGCAGGCAGACAGCATCAGCATCGCGCCGAAGATCAATGGCTACGTCGCCGACGTGCTGGTGGCCGATAACCAGAACGTGAAGCGCGGCGACGTGCTGGTGCGCCTGGATGCACGCAAATACCAGGCGGTGAGCGACGAAGCCACGGCCACCATCGCCGCACGCAACGCCGACTACGCCAAGGCCCAGGCCGACCTGGTGCAGCAGGACTCGACCATCGCCGAAGCCCGCGCTCAGTTGCAAGGCGCCGAGGCCGATGCACGGCATGCCCAGACCGAAGTCGCCCGCTACGCCCCGCTTGCCCGCTCCGGCGCCGAACCGGAAGAGCGCCTGGCGCAGCTCAACAACCAATTGGCCCAGGCGCGCAGCACCGTCGCGGCCAAACAAGCGGCGTTGCGCTCCAGCCAAACCCGCTATGGCACGCTGGAGGCCCAACTCAAGCAGGCCCAGGCGCAACTTGGCGTGGCCAAGGCCAGCGAAGCCCAGAGCCAACTGGACGTGGATGACGCCGTCATTCGCAGCCCGCTGGACGGACGCGTGGCTGATCGCGGCGTGCGTGTGGGCCAGTACGTGCAACCTGGCACTCGCTTGTTGACTGTGGTGCCGATCAGCGCGATCTACCTGACCGCCAACTACAAGGAAACCCAGATCGGCGACATGCGCCCCGGGCAAAGCGTCACCGTGCACGTGGATGCGCTGCCGGGCCGCGATTTGCAAGGGCATATCGACAGCCTTTCACCGGGCACCGGCGCGCAGTTCGCGTTGTTGCCACCGTCCAACGCCACCGGCAACTTCACCAAGATCGTCCAGCGCGTACCGGTGCGCATCGCCCTGGATGTACCGGATGACGTGCGCGTCGCCCTGATGCCGGGCTTGTCGGCCACGGTGGAAGTGGACACCCGCACCCAAGGCGCGGACGCCCATCATGGCTGAAGCCGTGATGGCCACGGTGGCCGCCGAGAAACCGCGCAACGCCTCGCTGACCGACTGGATCGCCGTCGCCGCCGGCGCGCTCGGCGCGTTGCTGGCGACCCTGGACGTGTCGATCACCAACTCGGCACTGCCGCAGATCCAGGGGCAAATCGGCGCCACGGGCACCGAAGGCACCTGGATCGCCACCGGCTACCTGATGTCGGAAATCGTCATGATCCCCCTCGCCGCCTGGCTCACCCGGGTGTTCGGCCTGCGCCGCTTCCTGATCGGCACGGCGCTGATGTTCACCGCGTTCTCGATGTTCTGCGGCTTGTCTTCCAGCCTCGGCGCGATGATTGCCGGGCGGATCGGCCAGGGCTTTGCCGGGGGCGCGATGATCCCCACCGCACAAACCATCGTGCGCACGCGCCTGCCGCCGCACCAACTGGCGATTGGCACCACGATGTTCGGCATGACCGTCATCCTCGGCCCGTTGCTGGGCCCGGTGATCGGTGGCTGGCTGACCGAAAACATCAACTGGCGCTGGTGTTTCTTTCTCAACCTGCCCATCAGCATTGCCCTGATCACCCTGCTGATCACCGGCCTGCCGACCGAGCGCATGAACCTGCAACGCTTTATCAGCGCCGACTGGCTGGGCATTCTCGGCCTGGCCATGGGTTTGAGTTCGCTGACTGTGGTGCTGGAAGAAGGCCAGCGTGAACACTGGTTCGACTCAACACTGATCACCTGGCTGACCCTCACCACCGTCACCGGGCTGTTCCTGATCGCCGTCGGGCAATTCCGTTCGAGTACGCCGATCCTGCGCCTGCAACTGCTGCTCAACAGAAGCTTTGGCAGCGTGCTGCTGATCGGCACCACCGTCGGCGCCGGGCTGTATGGCACGGCCTATCTGGTGCCGCAGTTCCTCGGGATCCTGTCGGGCTACAACGCGCAACAGTCCGGTTCGATCATGTTGCTGTCGGGCATTCCGGCGTTCCTGCTGATGCCGATTTTGCCGCGAATGCTCGGCCGTTATGACCTGCGCTGGATGGTCGGCACTGGCCTGCTGTTGTACTGGGCCAGTTGCTTCGTCGACACCCAGCTCACTACCGACAGCGTCGGCCATGATTTTGTCTGGTCGCAATTGCTGCGCGGCTTCGGGCAGATCCTGGTGATGATGCCCCTCAGCCAACTGTCGATGCGCTCGGTCGAGACCAAGGACGCCGGCGACGCGGCCGGGCTCTACAATATGTCACGCAACCTCGGCGGCACCATCGGCCTGGCGTTGCTCGGCGTGCTGATGGACCGTCGCAGCCACTTCCACGACGACCGCCTGCGCGAAAGCATCCTGGCCAACAGCCAACTGGCCCAGGACCACATGGCGAGCAACACCGCCAGCTACCTGACCCAGAGTGGCGATGCCGCCGCCTCACAGTTGCAGGCATTCGCCCAACTGGCCAATGACATTGCGCGACAGGCCTCGGTGATGGCCTACAACGACTCGTTCTACCTACTGGGACTCGCAATGCTGGCGTGCCTGCCCCTGATCTTCATTCTGAAAAAGCGCACGGTATAACCATGATTGCTCGTTCCTTTCCCCTGCTGCTGACCGTTGGTTTGTTGTCGGCCTGTACCGTAGGCCCGGATTACCAGGGCGCGCCTGCCGTCGCGCCAAAAACCCTGGCGGCCGGGCGCTTGCCCCATGCCGATAACGCCGCGCCGAATGCGCCGGCAGTCGCCCAGTGGTGGCGAACCCTGGGTGATACGCAACTCGATGAGCTGGTGGAGCAGGCGTTGCATAACAGCCCTGACATCGCCACCGCGCAAGCACGTTTGCGCCAGTCCCGCGCGAGCCTCAGCGGCGCCCGCGCCAACGCGATGCCCAAGGTCACCGGCGACGCGGCGCTGCTCAAGCTGCGCTCCCCCGACACCTCCGCCCTGGGCGGCAACAGCGGTGGCGGACGCGGCCCGTTGAGCCTGTACCTCGCCGGTTTCGATGCCAGTTGGGAAGCCGATCTCTTCGGTGGTACCCGTCGCGCCGTCGAAGCCGCCGGTGCCGAAGCCGACGCCTCGCAGGCCCAACTCGCAGACGCCCAGGTGCAACTCGCCGCCGACGTCGTGCAGGCCTATACCGACCTGCGCGACCAGCAAGCGCGACTGGCCCTGGTAGACGCCAGCGTCGACATCGAAAACCAGGCCCTGGACCTCACCCAGCAACGGCGCGAGCGCGGCGTGGCCTCGCAACTGCAACTGGAACAAGTGCTCACCCAAGCCGAAAACACCCGGGCCCAGCGCCTGCCCCTGCAAGCCTCCATCGTCGCATCCCTCGACCAGTTGGGCCTGCTCTGCGGCCTGGAACCCGGTGAACTGGACAGCCGCCTCGCCACCGCCCGCGCCCTGCCCGCCATCCCCAACCAAGTGCCCGTGGCCGACCCCGCCGCCCTCCTCAAAGCCCGCCCCGACATCCGCGTGGCCGAGCGCAAGCTGGCCTCCAGCAACGCACAGATCGGCGAAAAAACCGCCGACTGGTTTCCCAAGCTCAGCCTGATGGGCGACCTGTCCTTCTCCGCCGGCGACCCGGGCCACCTCGCCCGCAAAGACAACGGCACCTGGCTGATCCTGCCGCGCCTCACCTGGAACGCCCTCGACTTCGGCCGCGTCGCCGCCAGCGTCAAAGGCGCCGAAGCCGGGCGTGACGAGGCACTCGCGAACTATAAGAGCGTGGTGCTCGGTGCCTTGCGCGATGCAGATGTGGCGTTGGCACGGTACGGGAACCAGCGGCAGAACGTGGTGCTGTTGCGCAATGTGGAATCCTCAGCGGTACGTGCGGCGGACCTGACGCGGCAACGCTACCGCGCGGGCACGGCGAGCACGCTGGATTGGCTGGATGCGGAGCGCACGCGGTATCAGGCGCAGGAGAGCCGGATTTCGGGGGATGCGGAGTTGTTGAAGGATTTCGCGTCGCTGCATAAGGCGTTGGGGTTGGGGTGGGTGTTATGACTATCGGCGGCGGTCCGCAATTGAACTAACATGAGCCTTCACTCATGCAGCTCGCCGAGTTACCGCCAATGAGAGATCTCCCCCCCACTGCCGCGTTGCGTGCTTTCGAAGTGGCCACACGGCATGCAACGTTTACGTCGGCCTCTGAAGAATTGCACGTCACCCAAAGCGCCGTCAGCCATCAGTTGAAGCACCTGGAAGACATCTGGGGCCTGCAGCTGTTCCAGCGTGGAAAATCTTTGCGGCTGACGCCCGAAGGCGCTGCACTTGCGCACATCGTGCGCGAGTTTTTCATGAAACTCGAGGCCACACTGTCGGACCTTCGGGAACAAAAAGGCAGGGTGCGCCTCAAGGTGAGTACCACCTACTCGTTCGCACTCAAGTGGCTGCTACCCCGATTGCCGAGCCTGTCGCAGCAGCATCCGGACATTCTGATCACACTGGAAACCAGTGACAAAGCCATCCACTTTTCAAGCGACGAATCGGACGTCGCGATCCGCCTGGGCAACGGCAATTACCCTGGCTTGCATTCAGAGTTCCTGCTCAGGGAACAGATCTTCCCCGTGGCCAGCCCTGCGCTGCTCGACCGGTTTGGCACCCCGCACGACCCCGCCGAATTATTGCGCTACCCACTGCTGACGCGCGACGGCGCCGACCTTGTGCCGAAATGGGAAGCATGGTTTCAACACGTGGGCGTGGGTATTTCTGCACTCAATGAAAGCGTTCGGTTTGCAGACACCAATATGACGATCGAAGCGGCGCTGTTGGGCCAGGGTGTTGCACTGGCCCGCAGCGGCCACGTCGAAGCGCAGATCAGTGATGGCCGCCTGGTGCGGCTGTTCAACGAACCGTTTGCCTCCCCGGTCGCCTACTACTTTGTCTGCCCGAAAGGCATTGAAGCCCAACCCCACGTCGTCAGCTTTCGCGAATGGCTCCTGGCTGAGTCCAGCCAAGCCCAGCAGCGCTACCTGTAAAGCATGAGGATTTACTCATAGCGCAATGAAAGGACTTCGCTTTAGTCGTGTGCACCGGTTGCCTAGGATGGCGCATGCCTTATCACATCGTATTACTCATCCTCTTTGCCGCACTGCTGCACGCTAGCTGGAACGCGCTGTTGCGCGGCGGCGCCGACCGGCTGTGGTCGATGACCATCATGTGCGTGGCGGTTGCCATCGCCAGCGCTGTCATCGCAGTATTTTTGGCGGCACCCGCCCCGGCCAGTGGGTTCTACGCCGTGCTGTCCGCCGTCCTGCATGTTGGCTACAACCTGTTCCTGGTGCGCAGCTATAAAGTGGGTGATCTCGGGCAAACCTACCCGATCTCCCGTGGCTCCTCGCCCATCCTGATTACCCTCGCCGCGTCGGTGTTTGCCGGGGAGACCGTGACGGCGAGCGCGCTGCTGGGCATTGCGCTGGTGTCAGGCGGGATCATTTCCCTGGCGCTTCATAAGCGCCGCTTTGCGGCTCCCAGCCTGCCCTACGCGCTGGGGACCGGCGTTTTCATTGCAGCCTACAGCGTCACCGACGGCATCGGCGCGCGACTGTCCGGCGCCCCGCTGGCCTACACGGTCTGGATGTGCGCCCTGTGGGGCGTGCTGATGCCATTGGTTTATATAGGCCTGCGTGGCGCGCGGGACTTGTTCAGCCTGCGACCGGGTTTCTCGACAGCGTTCTTGGGCGGGCTGGTCTCGTTGCTGGCATACGCAATCATTATTTACGCCATGTCCTATGCGCCCATGGGCGCGGTGTCTGCGTTGCGCGAAACCAGCGTCTTGTTTGCAGCATTGATCGGCTATTTTTTTCTCGGCGAGGCCCTCACCCCGCGCAAGTTTCTAGCGTGTGCGGTGATTGCGACGGGCACCTTCCTGATCGGTTGAGGCCACCTGTTTCTGTCATACCTAGAGGTTCGCGTCATGAATACACTCACTCAACCCCCCATCATCCTTATCACCGGTGGCAGTCGCGGTGTAGGCGCGGCCACTGCACGACTTGCGGCCTCACGCGGATACGATGTGGCGATCAGTTACGTCCGCGACGAATCCGCCGCACGCTCGGTGGTCACTGATGTGCAAGCGCTCGGACGCCGAGCACTGGCGATACGCGCCGACAATGCAGACCCGCAACAGATTGCTGATTTATTCGCCGCCATCGACCGCGAATTCGGGCGCCTCGATGTACTGGTCAATAACGCCGCCATGCTGGCGCCGCAGTCGCGCCTGGAAGACCTCGACTTCACGCGGATGCAGCGCCTGTTTACCGTCAACGCTATCGGGCCAATCCTGTGTGCGCAGCAGGCAATCAAGCGCATGGCCTATCGACACAACGGGCCTGGCGGCGTGGTGATCAACATTTCTTCAGCATCGGCCCGGCTGGGCAGCCCGAACGAATATGTGGACTACGCGGCGACTAAAGGCGCTATTGAAACCTTTACCATCGGCTTCGCCAAAGAGGTGGCGCGCGACGGTATCCGCGTCAACTGCATCCGCCCCGGCCACATCTACACCGACATGCACGCCAGCGGTGGCGAGCCTGGGCGTGTAGACCGGGTTAAAGACTCGATCCCCATGGGCCGCGGCGGCCAGCCTGAGGAAGTGGCGCGGGCTGTCTTGTGGCTGGCGAGTGCCGAGGCTTCATTTATTACTGGGACGTTTCTTGATGTGACTGGGGGGAAGTAAAAGGACGATTTAATCCGGGGCCTAGTAGGTGTGGAACATCTCCTGAATCTTCGCTGGATCGCTACTTACGGTCAGAGCGAGCATCAGAAGGATTCTGGCTTTTTGAGGATTCAAGCTATCACCGAGCAGGCCCGGATAGGCTTCATCTTCTGGAATGAAACCTGCGCCAGTGCGCGTGGAGCGAACAATCAAGACATTTTGTTCCATTGCCTTCTTGATAGCTGGCAAGATGAAGCGCGATTCGCTCCCGGCCCCTACGCCGGCAATGATAATACCCTTCGCGTGGTTCGCGACTGCAGCATCGAACATGTAGCCGTTATCGTTCTGGTAACCGTAAATAATGTCGACCTTCGGTAATGTGGTCAGCTTGGAGACATCGAATGGCGTCTCGACGGTATGCTTTTTGACTACGCGCGTTTCAAAAATAGGTTGCTGATTGACGAGGGTTCCGAGATAACCGCCACCCACGGGTTTGAATGTATCGACAGAGTTGGCATCCGTCTTGGTCGTATAACGTGCGGAGCCAATACGATCATTCATCACGATCATCACGCCTCGCCCGCGGGCCTCTGGTGCAGCTGCAACAGCCACCGCCTGAAGAATGTTGCTAGGGCCGTCGGCGCCAATTGCACTGGCCGGGCGCATCGAGCCGGTGACTACAACGGGCTTGTCGCTTTTGACGACCAAATTCAGGAAATAAGCGGTCTCTTCAAGCGTATCAGTGCCGTGCGTAACCACGACACCCGATACATCTGAGCTTTCGAGTACCTCGTTCACCCGCTTGGCGAGCTTCAGTAAGACTTCATTGTCGACATTGTCGCTACCTATGTTAACAATCTGCTCGCCGCTCACTTTGGCTATTTTGTCCAACGACGGGACAGATTTGAGCAGCGCCGCAGCAGTAAGCACACCAGGCTTGTAGCCCGTGGTCTGGGTCTCCTGATCCGCCGTGCCAGCAATGGTGCCGCCAGTCGCCAGCACGGCGACATGGGGAAGGTCTTTCGGTGGTTGGGGTTGAGCGTTGACAGTCGAAATCGACAACACCGTTAAGATTCCTGCGAACACGCTACTTTTCAAAACTTTCATTGTTTCACCCTCGAAAAAGTAATGACACACTCGTTAATTAGAGTGCATTCGTTAACGTTCATATATTTTTCTTTTAACGGAGCAACAGCGTACCCGCGCCAATCACTAACAACCTGATGGCGTGCGTAATTATCAACAGCGGCTTTTCAATAAACATTCAAAAAGGCGAAAACCCATGCTATTACCCACGGATATACACCTCGTGCAAAAGTGTGTGACAGCCTCATCAACTTGAACACAACAAACAATTGCAGGTGAGTTCAAGCGGCCACTTTAATGCGGCCGATTGATTACTTGAGTCAGTTTGCAAAGACCGGATATGACGCCTTATCGATGGCCGCCATCGCCTCTGCCCGAGACAGGATCCCGGACTCTTCCAGAATCGTCAGCAGTGAACGGCCTTGCGCCACCGACTGACGGGCGAGCTTACTGACTTGCGCATAACCGAGCGTCGGCACCAAGGCTGTGGCAACTGCCATCGACTCAGTCAGGTGCTGCTCGTTGCGTGCTACGTCGGCGGTGATCCCTGCGACGCATTTCTCACGGAAGCGCTGGATGCCATTGGTCAGCAGCGTAATGCTGTCAAATACCCGGGAGGCAACCACTGGCTCGAAATGGTTGATTTCCAGTTCGCCGTATTGCACGGCCTGGGCTACGGCCACATCGTTGCCGATCACCGCAAAACTCAATTGGATCATCGACATTGGCAACACCGGGTTGACCTTACCCGGCATGATCGACGAGCCCGCCTGGGCTTCTGGCAGCGTCAACTCGCCAATGCCGCCCACTGGACCCGATGACAATACCGTCAGGTCGGAGGCGACTTTCGCCAACGAAGCCGAGCATGTGCGCAGTTCTGCGGAAACCCGAGAGAACACGTCCATATTCTGCATTGCATCGAAGGGGTTTGACGGAGCCTGATACTCGATGCCGGTAATAGCCTCCAAGTGTGCGAAAGCAAATGCTCTGTAGGCCGGCGGTGCACCAAATCCGGTGCCGATGGCCGTGCCACCGAGCGGGAGAGTACGTAGCTTATCGCGTACGTTGAGCAGCTCTGCAGCGAGGCGATGGGTGAGTGAAGCGTAACCGGAGAACAACTGCCCCAAGCGCATAGGTTGGGCGTCTTGCAGGCAGGTACGGCCCAGGTGCAGGACATCCGCAAACTGCTCAGCCTTCTGGTCGAACTGTTTGGCGAGCTTCATGACCTCGGCGATCAGAGGTCCGAACATTGCGTAGGTCGCAATCTTCATCGCTGACGGATAAACATCGTTAGTCGACTGCGAGATATTGACGTGGTCGTTCGGGTGAATGATTTGGTAGGAGCCAGCCGGATGCCCCATGACCTGCTGGGCACGGTTGGCAATCACTTCATTGAAGTTCATGTTCGTGGAGGTACCACCTGAACCTTCCAACAGATCGACAATCAGGGAGTCATCGCATTGGCCATCAATCACATCCTTGCATGCCTGCACGATGGCACTGCATTGCTCACTCGCCAGTACACCGCTATCCAGGTTCGCGAGCGCTGCCGCCCACTTACACTGGGCGAACGCATTACGAAACGCGGCATAGTGAGCGACAGTCAGCGAAGAAACGGTGAGGTTATCGAAGCCACGCACCGAGTTCACGCCATAGAGTTTGTCAGCAGCGATCTGGACTTCACCTACGTAGTCGCGCTCCAGTCGGTATTCTTTGGATTCAAAAGTATTCAAGAGTACTGCCCTCGTTAGAATTTATTAACGTCTCAACCCCGCAGCCCATGGACTGCAGCCGTGGCAAAAATGAGTTGAGAACTACCTCACGCGCTGTTTCGCAGGCATCTGCAAAAAAAGCGCTGTATTCATCTCTTCGTGCGACCAAATAGAGCGACCTTTCCAGCCCCAGCTCAGGGGTCAGGTGTACCGTCACCTTGTCAACCCAGGCCGATGCTTGGAGAAAGCACATCGGGCTCGTTACCGCCCAGCCGATACCTTCTGCAACCATTGAGGTCAGGGCGTCAGCGTTGTCCAGTTCCAGTCGATTAGGCACTCGGACATTCAAGCTGCGAAGATGGCGCTCGATCTGCAGCCCAACCTGGGAACCACGGTTGAAGCGGACCACGGGCATGACGTTCGCCATCACCCGGATGTCTTCAATGGTCGCGATGTTCTTGTTCAAATCCTTGGGGGTAATGACAAAGTATTTTTCCGAAAATAATCGGTAGCGGATCAGGTCATTGGCATCCATGAGTGGATCGCTGGTGACGATCAAATCCAGGTCACGACGCAACAGTGCCTCCCCTTGCTGCGGACTCAAGCCGGTACGAATCGATAACTGTGCGACCTTCCCCAACAGTTTCTTGGTGAAAGCCGAGCCGCAGGTCGCGGCGAAGGAATCGACAAGACCAATTCGCAGGTCGGGCTTCACTCCGCGCCCGGCATCCAAAACTTGAGCCTTTAGATGGAAAAGTTCCTCACTCAACACTGAACCGCGATTGCGCAACGCTATCCCAAAAGTGGTCAAGACCAGAGGGCGAGAGGATCGATCCACCAGGATCACACCCAGCTCTTCCTCAAGCTGGCGGACCATCTGCGAAACACCCGACTGCGAAATCCCCATGCGTGCAGCTGCACCCGACATGCTGCCCTCCTCGGCCACTGCGATGAACACTTGAACCGCATACATGTCGATGAATTTGTTCGCTGCCATTAGGTCTGTTCTCGCTCTATCAGGTCAGGAGGACTTTAGTGCGACCATCGCTTACTCGCCCGTCACTTCCCTTCGGGGACTGCGGCCGGCGTGACGAAGGCTGTCGCTTGATCGCGTCCGTCAGGAGTTACGCCAGAGAGATCTTCCTTGCTGGTTTCCGGCGCAAACAGGTGGCAGAACACTCCACCGAATATCAACACGCCGACGCAAATGCCCAATGCCGTCTGAATGCCGAGGTTTTGCACGGCAATCGGTAGCAGGAACGTTGCAAACGCAGAGCCGAAACGACTGGACGCAACCGCAAGGCCGATACCGGACGCACGCAGATGGGTCGGGAAAAGCTCGGGGGGATATACGAATTCAAGGTTTACCGCGGCAGCTAGAATGCAGGCAAAAAGGCCAAAGGCCAGAATCGTACCGAAGGCGCCGAAACCGGCATACGCGAGCACGGTAAGGCTCAACGCGCTCAGGTAGAAGGTGCCGACGAGAAATGCGCGACGCGAGATCCGGTCGATACACAACAAGCCAAGGATTGCCCCCAGCATCAGCAGCACGTTGTAAACCAGGCCACCGACAAATTTGTCTCCGACGTTCAGTGCTTCCAAGACTCTTGGAGAAAAGGTGCCCAGGGCGAAGAACGGAATAACCTGGCAGGTGTAGAAGACGCACCCGACCACGGTGTTTTTGCGCCAGCGTTTGCTGAACAACTCAGCCCAGTTGCCACCTTTCTTCTTCGGTGTACTTACAGGCTCCGGCAGGCTGACATTGGGCCCAAACTTACTGCGCACAATATCCATGGCTTCCTCGGTACGCCCACGAGCCATCAACCAGATCGGCGACTCAGGCACGCCCATGCGCAACGGCAGGATGAGCAGTGCGGGAACGCCGCTCAATGCCAGCATGATGCGCCAAGCATCGGGGCCAATATCGCGAACGGCGAAGCCCACCAGATAAGCAGCGACATAGCCGCCTGCCCACGCCACGGCGAGTATGCTGAGCAGCCGCCCTCGGTATCTGCGCGGGGCGAATTCCGTGACTAACGACTTGCTGACGACATAATCGAAGCCCAGCACAAGGCCCAGCAGTAGACGCAACACCAGTAGTTGTTCGGGTGAGGAGACGAAAAACTGGGAGGCGGAAATGGTGGCGAACAACAGCATGTCCCAGGCAAAAATAGTCCTACGCCCGTACTTGTCGGCAAGTGGGCCTGCGATCAGGCTGCCCAAGAAAAGGCCGGCGAGCGACGCAGCACCCAGCAGCCCCATCCACAACGCGGTGAGTTGCAGCGGACCCGCCGCCATGCTCACAGCGATGCCGATAATTCCCAGCACAAAGCCATCACTGAATTGACCACCGGTACCACTGAACACCGTCCTGATATGGAAGCGGGTCAGCGGCAGGTCTTCGAACGATACTTGCTTACTCATTCGTGTCTCCGCTTACTTTTTATAGTTGTTGGATCCGGCGCGAGGTCCGGGTACGAAATGAGTCTATGAGTTCATCATCAGGATTTCAGCATGTGCATTCTCGGTATCATAATAGCTAATACTAAGGTGCGCTTTTCCTTATTCTCTTACCTATTAACTTCGTCACAGTGTGCGAATCCGACGGCGGCTGAATAAAAACCTTAACTTCTCTGACTCCGAAGTCCGCAAGCGCCAACGCGGGTAAGTGCGCAGATGAGCTTGAACGTCCTCGCCTACAACGTTAAGCGAGTCATAAGAATTCTCTGTACCGGCGGTTTATTGAAGGTGCTGTCGGCCTGAAGAGGTCGGAGGATGACCGTAGGCGGCTATGGATCATTCAGCTTCTACAATCCGGGTCAGTCACGGCACTGACCAGAGGCGTCATGCGAAGGACGACGCTCACACAAACCGCAGTGAAACGCTGCTTCCTAACTACCAATTCTTTTTTTGGGGACACCACGCAAGCAGCTTTACGCCTGCGCAGCGATACTGGCTTTGCTTTTGAACATGGCGGTGTCGGCCTTGAAAATCAGATCGTCCAGACCTTCGCCATCTTCCGGATACCACGCTACCCCTAGGCTGGCGCTGACCTTGAGCTGGCTGTTTTTCCATGGGATGGGCAGGTTGATGGCATCGCAGATTTCATGGGTGGTGCGCTGGATATCGCCTCTGTGATGCGCGCCGTCGAGCAGCACTACGAATTCGTCACCGCCCATGCGCGCGGCTATTTCGAACTCGCGAATATTGGATTTGATGGCCGTGGCTACATGGATCAGGATGGCATCGCCTGCCTGGTGGCCAAAACGATCATTGATCTGCTTGAAGTGATTTAAGTCGATATAGCACAGGGCCAGATGTTCTCCATGGCTCTTTGCATCCAATAGCTTCTGACTAGCAGAGGGAATAAAACTATTGCGATTGGGTAAGCCAGTCAGGCTGTCATAGAAGGCCAGCTTGTGTACTTCCTCTTCGGCCAGTTTGCGCAACTTGATCTCGTTGCGCAGATGACGCTGGGCATTCAACAGAACCAGAGCGAACATCAGGACAAGCACACCGCCGATACTGATCAGCACAATGGTCTTGCGCAGCCGCTCGACGAGTTGTGGCGGGTTTGGATCGTAAATGAAGTTTTCCAGACCGGCGATATTGTCGACCATTCCCAGTTCGAGAAAGGTTTCAGCCATTCGTTGCCAACGCCCTGGGTTCATATGACCGATCTCTATCAAGTCAGATACCACCAGCGGGCGCATGGCCTCAGCTTCGAATTGCAAGTGCGCGCGACTTTTCTTCACCGAATACTGATTGAGCAGCAGGTCTATGATTTGCTCGGGGTTATCCATCGCGTAACGCCAGCCGCGCAAGGTAGCGCGGCGGAAGGCCTCGACCCGCTGTGGATTTTCGTCAATCTCTGCCTGGCTGGTGAACAGGATGTCGCTGTAGAAGTCGATCCCATAGGTGACAGGCGAGATGATGTTGTAATCCACGCCCCGCTCTTGCAGGTAGAAGGGCTCGTTGGTCAGGTACGAGTTGAACGCCGCCACCTTACCGCTGGCTAGATCCCCAATTTGAAAGCTGCTGGGTAGAAGTTGCAGTTTTTCGAGGGGTATACCCTCGCTACGGAACATCGCCAGAAAATCAGCATCGGTCTGTGCATCCATCAACATCAACGGCTTGCTGATCAGGTCGTGCACAGTGCGAATACCTTGGTCTGTGCGAGCCACGAGCACGGAAGGCGAATGCTGAAAAATCACCGCCAGCGCGACCAAGGGCTTTCCATGCAGGCGTGCGTAGAGCAATTCACTATTGGCTTCGCCGTATTGGGCACGCCCAGAGAGCACTTCTTCAACTGGTGTGACATGGGGGCCACCCTCGTGCAAGCGCACGTCCAGTCCTTCTTCGCGGTAATAGCCCTTGGCGATTGCGGCATAGTAGCCCGCGAACTGGAACTGATGTTTCCAACGCAGCTGTACATCTATCACCTGTTTGGCGCCATTCTGGCGAGGGCCAGGATCAGCCCACGCAGATTGATCCCAAAGCAGCACTAAACACAGCAGCCGGCGCAGCTGAACCAGGAGAAGTCTCTTCGGTGGGCCTAGCGTGTTAGAACAGCAACAGAGGCTGGGCATGATGATAGTCCGGGAATCGCGCTAATCGTTGAGTGTACAAGGCGTGGCGCATCATTCTGACATCAGTCATGCAGGGCAGCAATCGCGCGCCACTTTACCCAAAGCGGCCGTTATCAGCGCTAGAGGCGTGGTTGGTGTTTGCTTCAGAGGTCAGTGATTCACGTGGTGCCCATTTGCGTGAAACGGGGACAGATTCATTAACCCCGTTTGTAACGCCCGCTTCTCGCCGTTAATTGCAAAAGCGATGACAAAACCGCAGACAATAAAAAACCCCGTAGACGTTAATCTACGGGGTTTCTAAGAGTGGAGGCCGAGGTCGGAATCGAACCGGCGTAGGCGGATTTGCAATCCGCTGCATAACCATTTTGCTACTCGGCCTCAAACGATCAATGCCCTGGTTGCTGGCACTCACCGCATAAAAACTTGAGTGGGCTGTAACAGCCTGCCTCTACTCTAACTCATTGAATACATTGAAGTTTTTAATGCTTCGTTGCGTTCGATGGGCGCCATTATGTACGTATTTGCCAATGCGTGCAACCCCTTGATTTCAAAAATATTTCGTAGGGACATCAAGGGGTTGCGCGGCCGCCCTACTCCTTGATGACCTGCTCCTGGTACTGCGGATCAGCCTTGATCTGAGCGTCAGTAAATGGCAGTGGGCGCAGCTTTTTCTCGGAAAAGGCCTGGGTTTGATCCTTCGCGTATTTCGATGCGGGATCGCTGGACAGTGAGAACGCCAGTAAGCCGAGGGCGTTCGGGCCCTTGTCGTCGAAGGTGACGATTTGCAGGTAGCTGCTACCGCTCACGACTTCACGTTTGCCGTCGGCGCGGGGCACGCTTTGCATGGCGTTGTAGATGCCAAGCTCTTGCGGGCCGCCATGGATCGGCGTTTGGCCGCTGACCTGCACGTCGCCCCAACGGCTGTTGGCGGTCAGGCCGTTTTTGGCCACCTCGGCGGTCGAGGCCAGCATGGCTTCACGCAAGGCGTTGGCCACAACTGGGCGGTCGATGGCAAGACCGCGTGGCGTGGTCAGCGGTTGGGCCGGGTCGAAGGCTACGCGCCAGGCATCGGGGATTTGCTGCAGATGCTGCACCAGGTTGATGAAGTGCACCAGGCCCAGGCCGCTGTCGAGGTTGGCGCGCTGGTCCCAGTCCTTGAGGCTGGTGCACAGCGGTTGCAGGGCCACAGCGTCGCTGCCCAAGTGTTTGGCGCAGAACGCGAGCAGGTCAGGCATGACCTGGCTGGCGAGGTACACCTCGTTGTCCATCACCATGTGCTGCAGCGCGGCCACGGTAATGGGCTGCGATTCCAGGGATTGCAGGCGTTGCACAGCGAAGCGTGCACGCGGGCCGAGGCCGATGTGGTCCTGGCTGATCACCGGCGAGAACCCGGTGAGCGGTGCCTTGGGGTTGGCCAGCCATGCCGAGTCGTTGGAGTGCTGCACGTAGTCGGTGCGCTCCAATTGCGGCAGTTGGTCAGCCGGGAAGATACCGGGCTGGGCTGCACGTGGGTCGATATCCCAAGCGCAGGCGCTGTGGGCGCCGTCGAGCAGGATCAGTTGCAGGCCAGCACGTGGATCACTGCATTGCGCCAACTTGGCGGCGCTGACGTTGGGTACCACCGACAGGTTCATGTACAGGCTCTGGCCCTGATCATCCGCCGCCAGGGTGTTGACCCAAGGAATGCCTTGCAGGGTGTGCACCGAGGTTTGCAATTCCTTGAGGCTGGTAGCGCGGTTCATCGCGTACCACTGCTGCAGCACGCGATCATTGCCGAGGTTGGCATCGCGCAGGCTGAACGCGTAGTGGCTGTCCCAATCCAGCTTGCCCGGCCATTGCACCACCGGGCCGAACTGCGAACTGTAGACCGTATGGGCTTGCGCCTTGAGGCTGCCGTCGGGCTGTTTGACCTGCACAGTGACCGGGGTTTTATCCAGCGGGATGGATTTGCCATCCAGCATATAGCGGGTGGAATCCTTGGGATCGAGGGTCAAGCGGTACAGGGTAAAATGCTTGGAGGTGTCGACCGTGTGGGTCCATGCCACGTGCTGATTGAAGCCGATATTGATCACCGGCAAGCCTGGCAATGCAGCGCCCATCACATCCAGCTGGCCCGGGATGGTCAGGTGCATTTCATAAAAACGCATGCCGCCCACCCAAGGGAAATGCGGGTTGGCCAGCAGCATGCCACGGCCATTGAAGGAACGGTCCCGGCCCACCGCCACTGCGTTGCTGCCACGGTCGAGGGTAAAACGCTGCTGGTTGGCAGCGGCCAGTGCAAAGGCTTTGCTGTCGACCAGCACGCCGGCAGTCGCCTGGGGTGGCGTCGCGCCCACCAGGGCCTCGGCGAATTGCCCGACACCGCCTTCCACCAGCAGCCGACGGGTCAGCTTCACCAAGTCTTCAACCGCCAGTGGCCGTACCCACGCCGCCTGGCACTGCACCGGCGCGCCCTGCTCTTTCAGGTACCGGTTGTAACCCGCGACGTAGCCTTGCATGCGCTGTTGCATCTGCGGGGTTTGCGCGTTCCAGAACGTGGCCACCGCCTGCGGGGTATTGAGCCAGGTGAAGAACACGTCGCTGGCGAGGTTGTTGCGCTCCTCCAGGGTTGCCTGATCGGGGCCGAAGTAACGGGCGCGCTCGCCGTTCACCGTGACCACTTCATTGGCCAGCAGGCACAGGTTGTCCTGGGCATACGCATAGCCGATGCCGTAGCCCAGGCCACGTTCATCATTGGCACGAATGTGCGGCACACCGAATGTGGTGCGACGGATATCCGCCGATGCCTGTGCCACCGGCTCAAGCGCCGATGCGGCGAAGCTCACCCCCAGCAACACCCCTGCCATGCACACCCTGGACAACCCATTGGAAATAATCACGCCGACTCCACCGTCAAATTGAACACCCTCACGAGGGGCAACTACCCCACCGTAAGGACGCAATGCACCGGGAATAATTTAGCGGACGGGCACGTTTATTCAGGGCAACCACAAAGTGACAAACCGGATACCGACAAAATTTCTACATCCGGGACTTCATGATTTCTGTCGCTCATACGTCTTACCTAATAAGAGCGCCATCATTTTCCTGATCAGGCTCTGATAAGGAGTTTTTTGCATGTACAACTCGCAACTGCCCACGGACGGACATTCACCGAGCGCCGACGCCAGTTTTGGCAACGGCACACACGCGTTCGGCAAAGCGCCCGAACAGCAAGGCAACCAGCGGATTCGCCATTTGCTCAAGTGTTTCGGTTTGCGCACCAGCCTGATTCGGCTGAAGGTCATCGACGCCCTGCTCACCGCTGCCGACAACCAGCGCACCCTGGGGGTGCGCGGCGTGCACAGCCATTTGCTGGAGCTGGGCATTCCGCTGTCGTTTCTCAGCGTGCGTGAAGTGCTCAAGCGCCTGTGCAGCGAGGGCGTGATCACCCTCAATGCCGATAAGAGCTACAGCCTCCATGAAGAGGCTGCCAAGGTGCTCGAAGGTCGCGCCTGAATCAGAAGTGCGGCTTGACCTTGCGGCGCATGATGCCGTTGATCACCACTACGATCACGGCCACGGCAATGGCGATGTACTGGAAGGTTTTCTCGCTGATCACGCCGGTGTTCTGCAGGTAGGACAGGCCAAACATGATCGCCAGTACCGACAGGGCAATCAGAATCGAATATTTCAAACGTTGCTTTTGAGTCATGACAGGGTCCTGAAGCTGAAGTATTGGGCCCTTGTGTATCGCCACACACGAAGCACAGAGGCCGGTGCTTATGTTACAGGGCAATGCCCCCTTTGGCTCGCCCCGATCAAAACACGCTTGCTTGTCCATCCTCCCAGTGCAGCAGACCCCGTCGAAATGTTTAGTGTTAAGTGTCTTACGGTATGCGGGAACGTTCTGCGCGTTACGCCCACAGAATTCGCGAGTCTGACGCGCAAAATTCGACAGCGCCGTCAGACCTTTTCCTAAGTTCGACAGAGAGGTTTAATGATGATACTCGCGGCCCCTGCATATTTGGCGGCATCACAACATCGACACACCTCGGGCCCTCCCCCGACATCACCTTACGACACGCCAAAAGACCTGGAGCCTGGCGTCGTGAATTATAAGAACCATGTGCTGCATACCAAAGGCGACGTCGAGATTAACCACGAAGTCGCCTGGCTTCCTGGCGATAAGCCGCAGATCTTGAACAACCGAATCATTGTAAAAACCGGTAATGACGATGACGTCATTCATGTCAGTAAAGGGCCTGGAAACCAGGTTCGGATCACCGTAAACGGCGATGTATTCAACGTTGATTTCGAGCAAAAAAAAGGCCCGCAACCGGGGCTGGCGATCGACTCCATGGGCGGCAACGACAAAATTACGATCGACCAGGATGTAATGCTTCGTGTCGATGTGTACGGGGATGACGGCGACGATGATATTCAAGCGGGAGGCGGAAGAACGCGACTGTACGGTCAAGCTGGCAACGATACGCTGCGCCTGGGCAGCGGTTTGGGCTATGCCGAAGGCAATGAAGGTGATGACACCCTCATCGGCGGCACCGGTAACAGCGTCATGTATGGCAACAATGGCAACGACCGTCTCTACGCGGGCGCGGGGGGAAAACAAAAGCAAAATTACCTGGACGGGGGCAACGGCAACGACCAACTCTTCGCAGGCAACGGGCATAGTGTCCTGCACGGTGGCAACGGTGATGATGAACTTGTCGGGCATGACAGCACGACGTTTTATACCGGTAAAGGCCGGGACAAGATACGAAACAACCACGCCCACGACCGCATTTACGCGAAGATCAACGATGAATTTGACCGCAACAGGGGTTCGTCCTTTACCCCCGTTGCAACCAGCAACGCGGGCGAGCGGGGTTTTACGGTAACCGGTGATGAAAACTTCAAGCAACGCGTGGCCGATGATCTGGAGTTCTTCCGTAGTTCGCCTAATGGTCAGAAGGTCCTCGCCGAGATGGATGAGCTCGCTGACACCAATGGCGCCAGTGTCAGCATCAATCCCATCGGGTTTGGCGCCTCCGGTTACGACTTTGGCAGTAAGGCCTTGGATGCTCTGAGAGCCGCGGGTAAAGGAAAGATTGATTTGTCGGCCGTTGGGCGAATCACCGATGGCGTAGCCGGTTCTCGCGCTGACCGCGGCGTCATTAACTTCGACGAGCGGTCGATCATCGAGGAACATAACGGAAATACGATTATTCCCGTGACAGTGCTCTACCATGAAATAGCCCACGCCTGGAATGGCGCAAAGGGCACCTTCCTGAGAGGGCGCAGCAAAGTCGACGATCCGTCCACCAAGGACGACTCAGACAGCAAAAATTTGACCAATAACTTAGAGTACCAGGCTATTGGTGTACCCAATAGCGCCACACCTTTTGATCTCGATGATGACCCCTCTACCCCGCCCACGACGGTCAACCCGAAGCACTTCACAGAAAACGCTCTGAATGAAGAAATGGGCAAGCCACTACGAAAATTCCACCAGCTTGTCCCTAGCCCGCAGGGTCGAGGCCTGTAACGCCAAAAGTCAGCGCTGCTGCGCTCAAAGAGCGACCCCCTCATCAGAATGAGGCGCCGGCAAACGGCGCCTCGACTTTCTTGTACGAACGTACCTAAAGCTCCTGACACCCAAGCCGATAGCCCTACGAAGCTCCAAGAAAGCCGCGTGAATAATAAACGCTTCGTAAGGACGACCCCATGCCCCCACTGCGCTCCATCCAAGCCCGCTATACCCTGTTTCTGGTGCTGTTCGTCCTGGTGTTATTCGTGTTGACCGTCGTGGGTATCGGCCAGTTGGTCGCGCCCACGCTGCGCCACACCGAAGAACAGGTGGTGCTCAACCGCATCGCCGAGGTGGCCGAACAGATCAAGGGCGAATTGAACAAGGTTCAAGCCCAGCAACGCAGCATCACCCAGACCATTCCCCTGCTCGACAGCGATGCCATCGACAAGGTCCTGCCGGGCCTGGTGGACCAGTATGGCGAGCTGAAAGTCTTCGGCGGCGGCATCTGGCCATTGCCGAACCAGCGCACCCCGGGGCGCAACAAGCACAGCACCTTCTGGCACCGCGATGCATCGGGCAAGCTGACAGTGAACACCTTCTGGAACAGCGACGCCGCGCCCAACTACTACGACCAGAGCTGGTACAAAGGCGGCCTCGCCTCGCCACGTGGCCAGTGTGCCTGGGCGGCGGCCTACAAGGATGACGCCAGCCAGGAGCCGCGCACCAACTGCGCCATGGCGATCCAGCGCGACGGCGCGGCCTACGGCGTTGCCACCATCGACGTGACCCTGGGCTTCTTCAACGAGCTGGTGGCCAGCAAGGAAAAAGACATCGGCGGCCAGATGCTCATCGTCGAGGGCGACGGCAAGATTATCAGCAATAGCTCGCGCATCAACGGCCCGGTGGTGTTGAAAAACATCAGCGAACTGGCCGGCAGTTCGGCGTTTGCCGCACAGGTCAGCGCAGCCCTGGCCCATCGCGACCAGGGCCTGCAACGCAGTGAGTTCGACAACGGCGGCGTGGCCAGCACCTTCTACCTGCGCCCGATCGAAGGCACGCCGTGGTTCCTCGCCACCGCCCTGCCCACCTCGTTGATCACCGCCCAGCGCGACGATGTACTCGGCACCCTGGCCCTGCTGCAAATCCCCATGGTGTTGCTGCTGGTACTGCTCGCGGCCTATGCCATCCGCCAGTTGGTGCAGCGCATGAAGTCGCTGAAGACCAACATCGACGCGCTGTCGGCGGGTGATGCGGACCTGACGCGGCGTATCACCATTCGCGCTGAAGACGAACTGGGCGCCATTGGCCATTCGGTCAACCGCTTTATCGTCTACCTGCAAAACATGATCGGCGAAGTGACCCAGGCCACCGGTGCCATGTCGTCGGGCCTGGAGCAGTTGCAACAGGCCTCGGCGCAGACCAACCGGATCCTGGTGCGCCACGCCTCGGAAACCGACCAGACCGTCACCGCCATCACCGAAATGAGTTCCACCGCCGAGACCGTGGCGCAAAATGCCGCCGAAACCGCGGCCTTCACCCAGCGCGCCAACGAGCACGCCGACCGTTCCCGCGTGGTAGTGGGTGAAGCCTCCACCAGCGTCAGCGCCTTGATCGGCGAAGTCTCCAGCGCCACCCACACCGTGGAAAACATGCGCCAGGACGCTGCGCGCATCACCGAAACCCTCGGCGTGATCGGCGCCATTGCCGGCCAGACCAACCTGTTGGCGCTCAACGCCGCCATCGAGGCGGCACGTGCCGGCGAGCAAGGCCGTGGGTTTGCGGTGGTGGCGGATGAAGTACGCGCCCTGGCGGCACGCACCCAGGCCAGCACGTCGCAGATCAACGAAATGCTGGCGCGCTTGACCACCGGCGTAAGTTCGTCGGTGGCCGCCATGGAAAACACCCAAGCCAGTTGCCAGTCGGCGGCGGATGCGACGGCGCGGGTGAACACCGGCCTGGATGAGATGGCCGGCTCGGTCAGCCACATCAACAACCTCAGCACCCAGATCGCCACGGCGGCCGAGCAGCAGAGCGCGGTAACCGAGGAGATCAACCGCAGCATGGTGCAGATCCGACAAATGGTCGAAGAGTTGGTGCACAGC
Source organism: Pseudomonas sp. TE24901 (assembly GCF_054058375.1). Lineage (NCBI taxonomy): Bacteria > Pseudomonadati > Pseudomonadota > Gammaproteobacteria > Pseudomonadales > Pseudomonadaceae > Pseudomonas > Pseudomonas sp. TE24901. Next base: position 52,758 of record NZ_JBSSAF010000005.1, on the reverse strand, counting down.
GGCCATGCCACCGAAAGCAACACCCAGAGCCTGCTGGACGCCAATGGCCGGGTGATTGCCTTGATGAGCCGCTTCAAAGTCCGTTGATCAATTGCCTGGAGGCTCCCGTGCAAAGCGCGGGAGTAGGACTATTCTGACATTTCCTAGTCGTCACACAGGAGGTGTGCCATGCGCGCTGCCGAGCAATCGGTCCGCTTGGAGCGGATCAGTCAGGAACGCTTTATCCAGGCCCCCATCGATGCCGTTTATGACTATGTGACCCAGCCTGATCGCTGGCACGAGTGGCACCCCACGTCCCTGAGTGCCGACACCGGCACCACCGGCTCGCTGCCTGCGGGCACGCGGTTTACCGAAATCATCGACCTGTTGGGCGTACGCGTCCCTATGAGCTACCGCGTGCAGATCGCCCGGCGCCCCGGCGAGTTCAAGACCGTGTTCACCTCCCTGGCCGTGGACGGTTCCATCCATTATTTCCTGCAGCCCCATCGCGGAGGCACCCTGTTCAAGCGTGTGTTGACCTACGAGACCGAGCTGCAACTGGCCACCCTGCATGAGCGCATGATCGAGCTGTCGGGCATTGCCCTCGACCAGCTCAAGCACCGCTTGGAAAACGGCCCCTTGGTATAATTTAGAAACATTACTCTGCCTCCCGCTGACCTGTGGGAGCTGGCTTGCCTGCGATGACGTCGTCATGATCGCCCCCTTCATGACGACGTTTACCTGACCTACGAGCCCCACCATGAAAACCCCATTGCGCCTGGTCCTGCTTTCCTCCCTGCTGATCCCCTCCCTGGCCCAAGCCGCCGACCTCATTCCCATCGACGTCCACCGCGACGCCAACTGCGGCTGCTGCAAAAAGTGGATCAGCCACCTGGAAAACAACGGTTTCAAGGTCAACGACCACGTCGAAGCCGACATGAGCGCCGTCAAGCAACGCCTGGGCGTGGCCCCGCGCCTGGGCTCGTGCCACACCGCCGTGATCGACGGCAAGTTCGTCGAAGGCCACGTGCCGGCCGAACAAGTGCTAGCCCTGCGCAAGCGCCATGATCTGCTGGGCATCGCCGCACCGGGCATGCCCATGGGCTCGCCGGGCATGGAAGTGGAAGGCCGTCGCGAGGCTTACCAGATCATCGGCCTGACCCGCGAGGGCAACGACGTGGTGGTGGCTGACTACCCGGCGCAATGATCGCGGGTTACCTGGGGTTATTTTTCGCGGCGTTTGGCGCCGCGACATTATTGCCCCTGCAATCGGAAGCCGTGCTGGTGGGCCTGCTGCTCAGCGGGCATTACAGCCTGTGGCTGTTGCTGGGGGTTGCCACCCTGGGCAACGTACTGGGGTCGCTGGTGAACTGGTGGCTCGGGCGCTGGGTGGAACACTTCAAGGGCCGACGCTGGTTTCCGGTGAGCGACAAGCAATTGGCCAAGGCGCGCCACCATTACGAGCGCTGGGGGCATTGGACGTTGCTGCTCAGTTGGGTGCCGATCATCGGGGACCCACTGACCCTGGTGGCCGGGGTGATGCGTGAGCCACTGTGGCGCTTCTTGCTGCTGGTTACCCTCGCCAAAGGCGTACGTTACGGCGTGCTCGCCGCCCTGACCCTGCAGTGGGCGTTAATCCCCACTTAATCCCCTCCCAACAGCATCCGAGCACCTTCTCTAGGAGCCCAGCCGATGCCTCTGATCCGTGCTTTCTGCATTGCCGGCCTGCTGACCGCCAGTGCCGCCCCCGCCTTCGCCGCCACCTACGGCCCCGAGCTGCAAGGCTTCCAATACCCGTATCCGGTTGAGCACTTCCAGTTCCAGTCACAGGGTAAAACCCTGCAAATGGGTTATATGGACGTGCCCGCCAAGGGCAAAGCCAACGGCCGCAGCGTGGTGCTGATGCATGGCAAGAACTTCTGCGGCGCCACCTGGCAAGACTCGATCAAAGCCTTGAGCGATGCCGGCTACCGCGTGATCGCGCCGGACCAGATCGGCTTCTGCACCTCCAGCAAGCCCGAGCACTATCAATACAGCTTCCAACAACTGGCCACCAACACCCACCAACTGCTGGAGAAACTCGGCATTCAGAAAGCCACCCTCGTCGGCCACTCCACCGGCGGCATGCTCGCCACCCGCTATGCCCTGCTCTACCCAGCCCAGACCGAACAACTGGCGTTGGTGAACCCCATCGGCCTGGAAGATTGGAAAGCCCTTGGCGTGCCTTACCGCAGCGTCGACCAGTGGTACGAGCGCGAGCTCAAGCTGAGCGCCGAGGGCATCCGCCAGTACGAACTCAACACCTACTACGTAGGCCGCTGGAAGCCCGAATATGACCGCTGGGTGGACATGCTCGCCGGCCTGAATAAAGGCCCGGGGCATACGCTGGTCGCATGGAACTCGGCCTTGATTTACGACATGATCTTCACCCAGCCGGTGTACTACGAGTTCAAGGACTTGCAGATGCCCACCCTGCTGCTGATCGGTACGTCCGACACCACCGCCATCGGCAGTGATATCGCGCCGCCAGCGGTCAAGGCCAGGCTCGGTCACTACGACGTGCTGGGCAAGCAAGCTGCACAGTTGATCCCCCACGCCACCCTGGTGGAGTTCCCAGGCCTGGGGCATGCGCCGCAGATGGAAGAACCGGCCCAGTTTCATAAAGCGCTATTGCAGGGTTTGAACGCCCTTTAATTCAACCTTTTTCGAGGCACTCGTGAATGTCGGTACAGATCGCAGTCATTGATGATTGGCAGAATGTGGCCAGTGGCGTGGTGGATTGGTCGGTGCTTGATACCGTCGGCCAGGTGCATTTCCTGCACGACTACCCCGCCGATACCGCCACGATGATCGACCGTTTGCAGGGGTTCGAGGTGATTTGCGTGATGCGCGAACGCTCCCCCTTCGACAAGGCCCTGTTGCAAGGCCTGCCGAAGTTGAAGTTGCTGGTGACCGGTGGCATGCGCAACGCGGCCATCGACATCGCCGCCGCCAAGGCCCTGGGGATCCAGGTGTGTGGCACTGACAGCTATAAACAGGCCGCACCGGAATTGACCTGGGCGCTGATTATGGCCTCCACCCGCAACCTGCTGGCCGAAGCCAACTCCCTGCGTGCCGGCCAGTGGCAAGTTGGCCTGGGCGGCGACCTGTACGGCAAAACCCTGGGCATCCTGGGGTTGGGCAGCATCGGCCAGAAGGTCGCGCAGTTTGCCCAGGTGTTCGGCATGCGTGTGATTGCCTGGAGCGAAAACCTCACGCCCGAGCGCGCCGCCGAATCGGGCGTGACCTGGGTCAGCAAGAGAGAACTGTTCGAACAGGCCGACATTCTCACCGTGCACTTGGTGCTCAGCGACCGTAGCCGTGGGCTGGTGGATGCCCAGGCCTTGAGCTGGATGAAACCCACCGCCCGCCTAGTGAACACCGCCCGCGGGCCCATCGTGGATGAACAGGCGCTGGTGCAGGCACTGGAAAGTGGCGGGCTGGCTGGGGCTGCACTGGATGTGTACGCCGAGGAGCCACTGCCGGTGGATCACCCGTTCCGCCGCCTGCCCAATGTGCTGGCCACCCCCCACGTCGGCTACGTCAGCGAGCAAAACTACCGCCAGTTCTACCAACAGATGATCGAAGACATCCAGGCCTGGGCCAACGGCGCGCCCATTCGCATGCTCGGCTAGCGCACCATTGCGGGGCGCATGCTTCCTCGTGGCGAGGGAGCTTGCTCCCGTTGGGGCGCGAAGCGGCCCTTTCTTTATTTCAAATACGGGTCTGCTGCGCAGCCCAACGGGAGCATGCTCCCTCGCCACAAAACGCCGCCGTTCAAACCGTGTTTTCAAAGCTGCATATGGTTACAAGTTTTTTGTCCTACAAAATCTTCTCACAAACCCTACACGCTCTAGGATCTGTCCTAGACTGATGACCGATGGGTCCGTTCGAAAACAAAAACCCCGCAAAAAATCGAAACTTTCCAAACCTGCCGTAGGTCCAGTTTTAAGGTAAGGCGAGCACGCGCGTTTGATCGCAGATGCCCGTCCATCCAATCTTTTTCAGCTGAGTGTGCAACTGGCATACGCCTTGCCAGTTTGTACAGTGCTTGTGCGCCTGACCGCAGGATGCGGTCATCGGAGCTAATGGCAGCGGGCCATTAGCCGACAGACATGTGGGAGAGAACTATGATCAGTGCCGCTGTAGATATTCAGGGAGAGCGTGTCAGTCAGCCGGTAGGGGGACCTTCGCTGGTCGACCTGCCCACCACTGTGCGGCCGATCGTGAGTCAGAACCCTAATCGCAAGAAAGTCCTGTTTGTAACCTCCGAGTTTGCCGACCTGGTCAAGACCGGTGGCTTGGGCGACGTGTCCGCCGCCCTGCCCCGCGCCATGGCCCATCTGCACGATGTGCGAGTGCTGATCCCGGGTTACCCGCAGGTGATGGAAAGCGACAACCCGATCCACATTGTCGGCGAACTGGGCGGCCACGCAGCCCTGCCGCCCTGCAAGATCGGGCGCATGGACCTCAAGGACGGCCTGGTCATCTACGTGCTGATCTGCCCCGAACTCTATGAGCGCGAAGGCACCCCCTACGGCGCCAACAACGGCCGCGACTGGCCGGACAACCACATTCGCTTTGCCCGCCTGGGCCTGGCCGCCGCCGACATGGCCGCCAACCTGGCGCAGATTCACTGGTGCCCCGACCTGGTGCACGCCCACGACTGGCCCGCAGGCCTCGCCCCGGCGTATATGCACTGGCGTGGGTCACGCACCCCAACCCTGTTCACCATCCATAACCTGGCCTACCAGGGCGTGGTCAGCCTGGCCTCGACGCCGGAGCTGGGCATTCCGCCCCATGCCCTGCAACAAGAAGGCATGGAGTTCTACGGCAAGATGTCGTTCCTCAAGGCCGGCATGGCGTACTCCAGCCACATCACCACGGTGAGCGCCACCTACGCCCAGGAAATCACCACCCCTGAATTCGGTTGCGGCCTCGATGGTTTCCTCGCCAGCAAGACCCAACAAGGTTTGCTCAGTGGTATCCCCAACGGCATCGATGAAAGCTGGGAAACCTCCACCGACACGCACCTGACCCACAATTTCAATATTGGGGATTGGGAAGGCAAGGCCGTCAACGCCGCCCACGTGCGCGAACTGTTCGAACTGGATGACTCTACCGGCCCGCTGTTCGCCGTGGTCTCGCGCCTGGTGTACCAGAAAGGCCTGGACCTCACCGAAGCCGTTGCCAGCTTTATCGTCGAACAGGGCGGCCAGATCGCGATTATCGGCCGTGGCGAACCGGAAGAAGAACAAGCCATGCGTGAACTGGCCCTGCGCTTCCCGGGCCAGGTGGGCGTGCGCATCGGCTTCAACGAAACCGACGCCCGCCGCATGTTCGCCGGCAGCGACTTCCTGCTGATGCCTTCGCGCTACGAGCCCTGCGGCCTGAGCCAGATGTATGCCCAGCGCTTCGGCTCACTGCCGGTGGCCCGCAATACCGGCGGGCTGGCCGACACCATCGAAAACGGCGTCACCGGGTTCCTGTTCAATGAATCCACGGTAGAGAGCTACGAAGAAGCCCTGAGCCGAGCGTTCAAGGTGTTCGCCAATACCGGGCTGCTCAACGCCATGCGCTGCCGCGCCATGACCCAACCCTTCAACTGGTGCCAGGCGGTCGAACCCTACGCCGAACTGTACGAACAACTGGTGGCCAAGGCCTTGGGGAAATCCGCTAAATAATCAAGGGAGGGCTTCATAGATGCCGTCACGGACTCTGGAAACCTGGCCCCACGGCGCAATCATGCTGGACGCGCAACACACGCGTTTTGCCTTGTGGGCGCCAGACGCATTTTATGTCAGCGTTGAATTGGAAGACGGCAAGTCCATCGCCATGCTGCCCCAGGCAGAGGGCTGGTTCGAAACAGAAATACGCTGCGCGGCGGGCACGCGCTACCGCTACAACATCGACGGCGAAACCGATGTACCCGACCCGGCGTCCAGGGCCCAGGCCACGGACGTTCACGGGTGGAGCCAAGTCGTCGACCCGCTCGCCTATCCATGGCGGCACAGCCAATGGCAAGGCCGCCCGTGGCACGAGGCGGTGATTTACGAACTGCACGTTGGCGCGCTCGGCGGCTATGCTGGCGTGGAAAAACACCTGCCACGCCTGGCCGAGCTGGGCGTCACCGCCATCGAGTTGATGCCGTTGGCGCAGTTCCCCGGCGAACGCAACTGGGGCTACGACGGGGTGCTGCCCTACGCACCCCACTCTGCCTACGGCACGCCTGAGCAACTCAAGCACCTGATCGACAGCGCCCACGAACACGGCCTGGCCGTGATCCTCGACGTGGTCTACAACCACTTCGGCCCGGACGGCAATTACCTCGGCCAATACGCCAAGGGCTTCTTTCAGGAAGACGTGCACACCCCCTGGGGCGCAGGCATCGACTTTGACCGCCGCGAAGTGCGCGACTTCTTCCTCGACAACGCGCTGATGTGGTTGCTCGAATACCGCTTCGACGGCCTGCGCCTGGATGCAGTGCACGCCATCGACAACCCGGGGTTTCTCAAGGAGCTGGCGCAACGGGTGCGCCAACAAGCCGATATCGGCCGCCATGTGTGGCTGGTGCTGGAAAACGAATTCAACCAGGCGAGCCTGCTGGAGCATGAATTCGATGCCCAGTGGAACGACGACGGCCACAACGCCTTGCACGTGCTGCTGACCGGCGAAACCGACGCCTATTACAGCGACTTTGCTTCGGACACCACCGCCAAGCTCGCACGCTGCCTGGGCGAAGGCTTTATCTACCAGGGGCAAGCGACCCGCCACGGCCACACGCGCGGCGAACCCAGCGGGCACCTGCCGCCCAGCGCCTTCGTGCTGTTTCTGCAGAACCACGACCAGATCGGCAATCGCGCCCTCGGCGAACGGCTGCACCAACTCTGTTCGCCCGAGGCACTCAAAGCCGCCACTACGCTACTGCTGCTGTCGCCGATGATCCCGATGATGTTCATGGGCGATGAAACCAACGCCAGCGAGCCGTTCCTGTTTTTCACCGATCACCATGGCGAACTGGCCGAGGCCGTGCGCGAAGGCCGGCGTAATGAATTCGCCGACTTCGCCGCCTTCCACGACCCCGAACGGCGCAAACGCATTCCCGATCCCAACGCCGCGTCGACCTTTGAGCATTCCGCCCCCAGCTTCACCGACAACGACCACACCGCGCTCTATCGCCACCTGCTGCACCTGCGCCACCAGCACATCGTGCCGCATTTGCCCGGCAGCGTTGCATTGGGCGCACAGGTGCTGGCCGACGGCGCCGTCACTGCGCGCTGGCGCCTGGGCAACGGCAGCCTGTTGCAAATCGACCTCAATCTGAGCGAAGCGCCCGTGACTCACCCTGCGCCGTCCCACCTGTTATTCGAAACGCGCGCCCATGACCCGGCCCTGCTGGCGCCGTTCAGTGCGCGCGTAGCCCTTTTCCCTGTTGGAGAGCACCCTTGAGCGAAGCGAACCTGGAAATCCTCGCCAGCCGCGCGGGCCTGGCCGTCGATTGGATCGACGCAAACGGCCGCCCGCAACACGTGAAGCCCGACGCCCTGCGTGCGGTCCTCAAAGGCCTGGGCCACCCAGCCGATACCGATGCCGAGATCGACGCCAGCCTGCTCGAACTGGAACAGGTGCAACAGAACAAACACCTGCCGCCCTTGATGACCATCGACAGTGGCGAAGGCTTGGACCTGGCGCGCTACTTCGAACCCGACACCCTGTGCCGGGTCAATCTCGAAGACGGCGAAACCCTAGAGCTGCGCCTGGATGGCAACGCCGTGTTGCCGGGCGTCATTGCTCTCGGGTACCACCAAGTACACATCAGCGACCAGGTCTTCACCTTGGCCGTGGCCCCCACCCATTGCTACAGCGTGGCTGAAGCGGTGGACAGCCGCCCCGCCCGGGCCTGGGGCCTGAGCGCCCAGTTGTATTCGTTGCGTCGCCTCGGCGATGGCGGCTTCGGCGACACCCTGGCCCTGGAGCACCTGGCGCGCTCGGCCGCCGAGCGCGGTGCCGATGCCCTGGCGATCAGCCCGATGCACGCGATGTTCAGTGCCGACCCGAACCGCTACAGCCCTTACTCACCGTCCAGCCGCCTGTTCCTCAACAGTCTTTACGCGTCACCGGGCTGCATCCTGGGCGAGCGCGAGGTGCGCAACGCCATCGATACCGCCGGTCTCGCCGATGAGCTGCACACCCTGGAACAGCACACCCTGATCGACTGGCCTGCCGCCGCGAAGGCCAAGCAACGCTTGCTGCGCACGCTGTATGAAGACTTCCGTCACGGCGAGCATCCGCAACATGCCGACTTCCTGAGCTTTCGCCAAGCCGGTGGCGAGGCCCTGGAAAATCACTGTCGCTTCGAGGCTGTGCAAGCTCAGCGTGCGGCCGCCGGTGAAGATCTGGACTGGCGCCACTGGCCAGACGCCTGGCGTAATCCGCAGAGCGCGGCACTGACTCAATTCGCCGAAGACAACCGCGATGAAATCGGCTATTTCGCCTTCAGCCAATGGCTGATCGCCCGTAGCCTGGAACGTGCGCAGCAAGCCGCCCGCGGCAGCGGCATGGGCGTGGGCCTGATCGCCGACCTGGCCGTGGGTGCCGACGGCGGTGGCAGCCAAGCCTGGAGCCGCCAGGATGAGCTGCTGGCCGACCTGACCGTGGGCGCGCCGCCGGACATTCTCAACCGATCGGGCCAAGGCTGGGGCATCTCCGCGTTTTCCCCGGAGGGCCTCAAACGCAACGGCTTCCGCGCCTTTATCGAAATGCTGCGGGCCAACTTCGCCCACGCGGGCGGCCTGCGCATCGACCATGTGATGGGCCTGCAACGCCTCTGGGTGATTCCCATGGGCGCATCGCCCCGGGAAGGCGCGTACCTGTATTACCCGGTGGATGACCTGCTGCGCCTACTGGCCCTGGAATCCCACCGTCACCAGGCCATCGTCCTTGGCGAAGACCTGGGCACCGTGCCCGATGGCCTGCGCGAAAAACTCAGCGGCCGCTCGATCCTCGGCATGCGCGTGCTGCTGTTCGAACAGAACCATGACGGCCAGTTCAAGCCGATCCTCGACTGGCCGGACAACGCCCTGGCCACCACCAGCACCCACGACTTGCCCACCCTCAACGGCTGGTGGCACAGCCGCGATATCGAGTGGAACATCCAGCTGGGTTTGATCGACGCGCCCACGGTGGAGCAATGGAGCGAACACCGCCTGCGCGAACGCCAGGCGCTGCGCCAGGCCTTGAGCCAGGACCCACAGAACTTCGTCGATGAGATCCGCAACGACACCGACCACATGATCGACGCCAGCGTGCGCTACCTGGGCCACACTCGTGCGCCGTTGGTATTGCTGCCACTGGAAGACGCGCTCGGCATCGAGGAACAGGCCAACCTGCCCGGCACCCTCGACACCCACCCCAACTGGCGCCGCCGCCTGCCGGGTGAAGCCGCCAGCCTGCTCGACAACGACAGCGCCGCGCGTCGCCTGGAACTGCTGGCGGTGGCGCGCAACCAGGCCCACGAGCGTGACCGATGAAGGCCCTGCCGCTGCGCGCCACCCAACGCCTGCAATTTCATAAAGGCTTTACCCTGGACGACGCGGTGCCGCTGGTGCCGTACTTTGCCAGGCTCGGCATCAGCCACCTGTACGCCTCGCCGTTGCTCAGTGCCCGTGCGGGCTCCATGCACGGCTACGACGTAGTCGACCCCACCACCGTCAACCCGGAGCTGGGCGGCGAACCGGCCTTGCGCCGCCTGGTCGCGGCGCTGCGTGAACACGAGATGGGGCTGATCCTCGACATCGTGTCCAACCACATGGCCGTGGGCGGCGCCGACAACCCATGGTGGCTTGACCTGCTGGAGTGGGGGCGCCTGAGCCCCTATTGCGAGTTCTTCGATATCCAGTGGCACTCGCCCGACCCACTGCTCAAAGGCCAGTTGCTGATGCCATTCCTCGGCAGCGACTACGGCGAAGCCCTGCAAACCGGCACCCTGGCCCTGGCCTTCGATGCCGCCCAGGGTAGTTTCTACGCGGCACACTACGAACACCGCTTCCCCATCTGCCCTCGGGACTACGCGATGATTCTGGGCAGCGACCCGTTGCTCACCCCCCTGGCCGAACGCTTCGCCGCCCTCGCCTACCAAGATGACGCTTACCACGAGGCGGCATGGCTCAAGCAAGCGCTGGCGGAGCGCGCCACCGAAAGCGACGTGCTGCGCGCCATCGAGCAGCAGCTGGGCACGTTCGACTTCGACCGCCTGCATGCATTGCTCGAACAACAAACCTATCGCCTCGCCAGCTGGCGCACGGCGGCGGACGACATCAACTGGCGGCGCTTCTTCGACGTCAATGAACTGGGCGGCCTGCGGGTCGAGCGCAGCGCGGTGTTCGAAGCCACCCACGGCAAAATCTTCGAGCTGATCGGCGAAGGCCTGGTGGACGGCCTGCGCATCGACCATATCGACGGCCTCGCCGACCCTCGGGGTTACTGCCGCAAATTGCGCCGTCGTGTCGACACGCTTTCACCTGAACGGCACCTGCCGATCTTCGTGGAAAAAATTCTTGGTGAAGGCGAAACCCTGCGCACTGATTGGCAGGTGGACGGCACCACCGGCTACGAATTCATGGATCAGCTGTCATTGCTGCAACACGACCCGCAAGGCGTTGAGCCGCTGGCCGAGTTATGGACACGCCACAGCGAACGCCCTTCGGCCTTTATCGAAGAAGCGCGGTTGGCCCGCCAGCAAATCCTCAAAGGTTCCCTCGGCGGCGACTTTGAAAGCGTGGCCCAGGCCCTGCTGCAAGTGGCCCGTGACGATGTCATGACCCGCGACCTGACCCTGGGCGCGATCCGCCGTGCGTTGCAGGAACTGATCGTGCACTTCCCCGTTTACCGCACTTACATCAGTGCCCGGGGGCGCAGCGCCGATGACGACACGGTGTTCCAACAAGCCCTCGAAGGCGCACGCAGCACACTGAACGAAGGCGACTGGCCGGTGCTCGCCCACCTGGAGCAGTGGCTCGGCGGCCAGCCCTGGCGCAACCGGCCGGTGGGTCGCGAACGCAAGATCCTCAAGCATGCTTGCGTGCGCTTCCAGCAACTGACTTCACCCGCTGCGGCCAAGGCCGTAGAAGACACCGCGTTCTATCGCTCGGCGGTGCTGCTGTCGCGCAATGACGTGGGCTTCAGCACCGAGCAGTTCAGCGCGCCGCTGGATGACTTTCACGCTATCAACGCACAACGTCTGCAGACCTTCCCCGACAACCTGCTGGCCACTGCCACCCATGACCACAAGCGGGGCGAGGACAGCCGCGCGCGCCTGGCCGTGATCAGCGAATGCGCGCCGTGGTACGTCGAGCAGGTGGAGCAGTGGCGCGCCCTGGCAGCGCCGTTGCGCGAATCTGCCGACAGCCCTTCGGCGGGTGACGAGCTGATCCTCTATCAAGTGCTGCTGGGCAGTTGGCCTCTGGAATCAAGCCCGGACCTCAAGGCTTATCATCAGCGCCTGTGGCAATGGCAACAGAAAGCCCTGCGCGAAGCCAAATTGCAGAGCAGTTGGAGCGCCCCCAACGAGGCCTACGAAAAAGGCGTCGAAACATTCCTCACGCGCCTGCTGCTGGGTGACGAAGGCCAGGCCCTGCGCGCCGCCATCGCCGCCGCTGCCCAAACCATCGCCCCGGCCGGCGCGCTCAACGGGCTGGCGCAAACCTTGCTTCGCCTCACAGTGCCAGGGGTGCCGGACCTGTACCAGGGCGCCGAGTTCTGGGACTTCAGCCTAGTCGACCCCGACAACCGTCGCCCAGTGGATTTCGACGCACGGCAACGTGCGCTCAACAGCCCACCGGACATCGGCGAACAGTTGTCGAACTGGCAGGACGGGCGTATCAAACAGGCGTTGATCGCCGGGGGATTGGCCGTGCGCAAGGCCCACCCTGAACTGTTTCGCAACGGGCGCTACCTGCCACTGGAGGTGGTGGGCAAACACGCCGATCACGTGGTCGCGTTTAGCCGTGAGCATCAAGGCAAACAGCTGCTGGTGGTGGTGCCGCGCTGGCCTCATCGCTTGCTTGAAAACGGTGTGCAGCCCCACATCCATGCGCAGGTTTGGGGCGATACACGGGTGAAATTACCGTTCGCCACCACAACCCAAAACTGGAAGGGACTTTTTCATACGGCCGCAGTCACACCAGACAAGGAGCTGCTGATCAGCACTGCCCTGGGGGATTTCCCGGTCAATGTCTTTATCAATCCTGATGATCAAGAAAGCTGAACATTTTCTGTGAGGAGCATTGTGATGAGTACTGAAGACAAACGCATACGCGAGTTGGCGCATCAGATCTGGGAATCGGAAGGCAAGCCCCACGGACAAGACACGCGCCACTGGGAGATGGCGCGCAAGCTGGCAGAAGCCGAAGCGCTGACGCCGAGCAAACCCAAACCTGCGGCTAAACCCAAGACTGCACCCAAGCCGCCGCCTAAGGCCAAGCCTGCGGCTGCCAAACCGGCCGCGCCGAAAAAGCCCAAGGCGCCGCCCAAGCCAGCTGGCTAAACACCTATCCCCTGTGGGAGCGGGCTTGCTCGCGAAAGCGTCGGCACACACAACCCTGTTGTCGCCTGACACAACGCATTCGCGAGCAAGCCCGCTCCCACAGGTGAACGCACTCTGACCTGAATATTTGTCTGGCGCACGGTCGTCAAGGCAGCGTTCGGCCTGAAAAAACACACCTTGCAGGAGCAACTCAACCATGAGCAAACCCGATAACAGCCAACCGACGCCGGACCACGAGCCGTCGCGGATTCGTGAAGGTTTGCCCTTCCCCCTCGGCGCGACCTGGGATGGCCTGGGCGTCAACTTCGCCCTGTTCTCGGCCAACGCCACCAAGGTGGAGCTGTGCCTGTTCGATGATGCCGGCGAAGTGGAACTGGAGCGCATCGAACTCCCCGAATACACCGACGAGACCTTCCACGGCTACCTGCCCGACGCCCACCCCGGGCTGATTTACGGCTACCGCGTGTACGGTCCCTATGACCCGGCCAACGGTCATCGCTTCAACCACCACAAATTGCTGATCGACCCCTATGCCAAACAACTGGTGGGGGCGCTCAAATGGTCCGAAGCCCTGTTCGGCTACACCATCGGCCACCCCGACGATGACCTGAGCTTCGATGAACGCGACAGCGCGCCCTTCGTGCCCAAGTGCAAGGTCATCGACCCGGCGCACACCTGGGGCAACGACCAGCCGGTGCGCGTGCCGTGGGACCGCACGATCATCTACGAAACCCACTTGCGCGGCATCAGCATGCGCCACCCTTCGGTGGGCGAATCGGTGCGCGGCACTTGCGCCGGCTTGATGGAAGACGACGTGCTCAAGCACATCCGCCAGCTGGGTGTGTCATCCGTTGAATTGCTGCCGGTGCATGCGTTTGTCAACGACCAGCACCTGCTGCAAAAAGGCATGACCAACTACTGGGGCTACAACAGCATCGCCTTCTTCGCCCCCGACCCGCGCTACCTCGCCAGCGGCAAGATCGCCGAATTCAAGGAGATGGTCGCGCACCTGCACGAGCAGAAGCTGGAGGTGATTCTCGACGTGGTCTACAACCACACCGCCGAAGGCAACGAGCGCGGCCCTACGCTGTCCATGCGCGGCATCGACAACGCCTCCTACTACCGGCTGATGCCCGACGACAAGCGCTTCTACATCAACGATTCCGGCACCGGCAACACCCTGGACTTGAGCCACCCGTGCGTGCTGCAAATGGTCACCGACTCGCTGCGCTATTGGGCCAACGAGATGCACGTCGATGGCTTCCGCTTCGACCTGGCGACGATCCTGGGGCGCTACCGCGAGGGCTTCGATGAGCGCCACAGCTTCCTCGTGGCCTGCCGCCAGGACCCGGTGTTGCGTCAGCTCAAACTCATCGCCGAGCCCTGGGACTGCGGCCCCGGTGGCTACCAGGTGGGCAACTTCCCACCGGGCTGGGTGGAATGGAACGACCGCTTCCGCGACACCGTGCGGGCCTTCTGGAAAGGCGACGACGGCCAACTGGCCGATTTTGCCGGGCGCATGACCGCCTCCGGCGAGATGTTCAACCACCGGGGGCGCAGGCCTTACAGCTCGGTGAATTTCATCACCGCCCACGACGGTTTCACCTTGCACGACCTGGTGTCGTACAACGACAAGCACAACGAAGCCAACGACGAGAACAACCAGGATGGCAGCAACAACAACCTGTCTTGGAACCACGGCGTCGAAGGCCCGACCGAAGATCCCGAGATCAACGCGCTGCGCCTGCGCCAGATGCGCAACTTCTTCGCCACGCTGCTGCTGGCCCAGGGCACGCCGATGATCGTGGCCGGGGATGAGTTCGCGCGCACCCAGCACGGCAACAACAATGCCTATTGCCAGGACAGCGAGATCGGTTGGGTCAACTGGGACCTGGACAATGATGGCAAGGCCCTGCTCAAGTTCGTCAAGCGCCTGATCAAGTTGCGCCTGGCCTACCCGATCCTGCGTCGTGGGCGCTTCCTGGTGGGCGACTACAACGAAGACATCGGGGTCAAGGACGTGACCTGGCTGGCGCCCAGTGGCGATGAAATGACCACTGAACAATGGCAGGACAGTCATGGCCGCTGCCTGGGCATGCTGATGGATGGCCGTGCCCAGGAAACCGGCATTCGTCGCCCGGGCGCCGACGCCACGCTGTTGCTGGTGGTGAACGCGCACCACGACATGGTCAATTTCCGCCTGCCACCGGTGCCCGAGGGCGGCTTCTGGACGTGCATGGTGGACACCAACCAGACCTCGGTGCGCGGCCAGGAACGCTTCGAGTTCGATCATGAGTACGCCGTCACCGGCCGCTCGCTGCTGCTGTTCGAACTGCAATATGAACAGGAGGATTGACATGGCGCTGCATGGATTCCTTCAGGGCTTTCGGGGCTATGCGGATACACACGCCCTGGGGAACGCGCTGAGGGCACTTCAGGAAGAAGGCCTGGATCGCCTGCCGTTGCCTGGCAGTGGCCAGACATTGGAGCGCTTCAGCCGCCTGGCCCAGGTGGCCGGGCACGACCTGCGCCTGTGCAAGTTGTTTGAAGGGCACACCGACGCCTTGGCGATCATTGCCGAACTACAGGGCTCGCTGCCCCCCGAAGGCAGCCTCTGGGGCATGTGGGCCGCCGAACCGCCGACGGCCAAGGTACGCGTGCGGCAGGACGGGCATCGTTTGATCGTCGACGGGCGCAAGGCCTGGTGTTCCGGCGCAGCGGTGGTCAGCCATGGGCTATTGACTGCCTGGGACGAAGAGGACCGCCAGCAGTTGGTCGCGGTGGAGATGGGCCAGCCCGGCATCACCGTCACCGACGAGGGCTGGGAGGCCGTGGGCATGGCGGCCACCGGCAGTGTCGAAATCCTCTTTGCTGGCGCCCGAGGCATTGCCATCGGCGGCCCGGGTGATTACCTGGCACGCCCCGGGTTCTGGCAGGGTGGCATCGGCATCGCCGCGTGTTGGTACGGCGCGGCGCAACGCCTGGGCGAAGCCTTGCGCGCGCAGTGCAGCAAACGTCCCGAACCCCACGCCCTCGCCCACCTGGGCGCCGTCGACAGCGCGTTGAATGCTGCTGCCTGTGTGCTACGTGCCAGCGCCGAACAGGTCGACCGCGAGCCCAAGGCCGATGCCCGGCAACTGGCACAACAAACCCGCGCGTGCATCGAGGACACGGTGGAACAAGTGATACATCACGTCGGACGTGCAGTGGGCGCGGGGCCGTATTGCAAAGACCCGCACTTCGCCCAGTTGATGGCGGACCTGCCGGTGTATGTGCGGCAAAGTCATGCCGAGCGCGATCTGGCCGCCCTTGGCGAACTGGTCGCTGGTGAACCCACAGGGAGGTGGCAACTGTGAAACCCAATCCGATCGTGGGGCAAGGCACGCCGTTGCATCACTGGCAGGCCTCGACCCAGTTGGCCGAACTTCCAGTGGTGAGCGTCGCGCAGTTGGTGCCCGAGGGCCGACGCGCGGTGATCATCGCCCCGCACCCGGACGATGAAGTGCTCGGCTGCGGTGGCCTGCTGCAAGGGTTGGCCGCATTGGGCCGGCCGATCCTGCTGATTTCCGTGACGGATGGCAGCGCCAGCCACCCCGGCTCCAGGCGCTGGCCGGTAGAGCGCCTGAGCGTGGTGCGGCCGCAGGAGTCCGCCCAGGCCCTGCACCGGCTGGGCTTGCCGCTGCACAGCCTGAAATGGCTGCGTGCCGGCTTTACCGACAGCAAAGTGGCCGACCATGAAGACCGGCTTGTGGGGTTTATCCAGCGTTACCTCAAACCCGGTGATGTGGTGTTCAGTACCTGGCGCGAAGACGGTCACAGCGACCATGAAGCGGTCGGCCGGGCCAGCGCTAAAGCCTCGTCGGCGGTCGGTGCGACCTTGTATGAGTTGCCCGTCTGGACCTGGCATTGGGCAACCCCTGAAGACAGCCAAGTGCCCTGGCACCGTGCGCGTAAAATCCCGCTGACGTGCGAAGCCGTGGCGCGCAAGCGCCATGCGATTCACGCGTTTGCCAGCCAATTGGAGGGCGATCCACAGATCGGCCTGCCACCGGTGCTCGCCCCCTATGTGGTGGAACGCTTGCTGCAGCCTTTTGAAGTGGTGTTTGTATGAGTGAGGCAACACGGCATTTCGATCAACTGTTCGCGGACAACAACGATCCCTGGGCGTATCGTCACAGCTGGTATGAGCGACGCAAGCGCGCAATGACCCTGGCAGTGTTGACGCGCCCGCGTTATGCATCGGTATTCGAACCCGGCTGCGCCAATGGCGAGTTGAGTGCCGATCTGGCCTCGCGCTGTGATCGACTGCTCTGCTGTGACGCGGCAGGCGCGGCCGTCAACCTGGCGAAAGCCCGCTTGCTGGGGTTTCCCCATGCGCGGGTCGAGCACAGCCGGCTGCCCGAACAATGGCCGGCCGGGCCCTTCGACCTGATCGTGCTGAGTGAGCTGTGCTACTACCTCAGTACTGATGACCTGCACCGCCTAATTGACCGCGCCCTCGCCTCCCTGACCCCTGACGGTCAACTGCTCGCTTGCCATTGGCGCCCTCAGACTGACGATTGCCTGCAAACGGCGCAGCAGGTACATGACCTGCTCCAACAACGGCTGGGCATGCATCACGTGGTACAGCATCACGAAAGTGACTTCCTGCTTGACCTGTGGAGCCGTGACGGCACCTCGGTGGCGCGCCATGAGGGCCTGCGATGATCGGCATTCTGATTCCCGTGCATAACGAACAAACGTTGTTGGCCGAGTGCTTGAAGGCCGCGCTGACCGCCGCCAGCCATCCGGGACTATTGGATGAAGCCGTACAGGTTCTGGCGGTGCTCGACAGTTGCAGCGACGCCAGCGCGCTCATTGCAGCAGGTTTCCCGGTGCATTGCCTTGAAGTGCAGGCGCGCAACGTGGGCCACGCGCGCGGCGCCGGCGCGCGGCATTTGTTGAACCTGGGGGCACGGTGGATTGCCTGCACCGATGCCGACAGCCGCGTGGCACCCGATTGGCTGGTGGCGCAATTGGCACTGGGTACCGATGCCGTGTGCGGCACAGTGACCGTGGATGCCTGGAGCGAAGGCTTCGACCCCGCCGCACAGATCCGTTATCACCAGGCGTATACCGCGCGCGACGGCCATCGCCACATCCACGGCGCCAACCTGGGGGTGAGTGCCGGGGCCTATGTGCAAGCCGGCGGGTTCGAACCGTTGGCCTGCCATGAAGATGTGCAACTGGTGCGCAACCTGGAACGCAGCGGCGCGTCGATCGCCTGGAGCCACACGCCCCAGGTGATAACCAGCGCCCGCCTGGACTGCCGCGCACAGGGTGGGTTCGGCGACTATTTGAAGAGCCTGATGCAGGCCACGTAAAAAATCGATATATCCAGATGTAAAAGCCGCCGATCCTTGTCTATGCTCAAAACGCCTTGCTGGCACTCCAGGGTTGGAATGCCGCGCGATCATTGCAGCGGAGTCTGCGGTGAATAAAGAGAGTCGTCCCATTGACAGGGCGCGGCCGAGCATCAATCGACAAGGATGTGACACCCATGAAGCCTGCCTCGTTAAGCGAGGGCCGTCGTGGTCCCGCTCAAATCTGGAACAGCGCGCCGCAGTTGGCGCAAATCCCCACGCTTTCCCCTGCTTCGCTGGTGCCACCGGGTGCACGGGTGGTGATCATCGCCCCCCATCCCGGTGATGAAGTCCTGGCCTGTGGCGGGTTGCTGCAATTGCTCAGCACCCGCGACCACCCGCTGCAATTGATCTCCATCACCGATGGCAGCGCCAGCCACCCCGGCTCCCATGTGTGGCCAGCCAGCCGCCTGAGCGTGGTCAGGCCCCAGGAAAGCGCCGAGGCGTTGCGCCGCCTGGGCATGCCACTGCACAGCCTGAAATGGATACGTGGCGGTTTTTGCGACAACGCCCTTGCCGCTCGCGAGCAACCGCTGAGCCAATTCATTGCGCGCTACCTGCAGCCGGGTGACGTGGTGTTCAGCACCTGGCGCAACGATGGCAACGACGATCACGACGCCGTCGGCCGCGCGAGCGCCAAAGCCTGCAGCCTGATGGGCGCGCGCCTGTATGAACTGCCGATCTGGGCCTGGCACTGGCCGGCGCGCGAGGGCTCGGTGATTCCCTGGCAACGCGCGCGCAAGGTGCGCCTGGACACTTGGAGCGTTGCGCGCAAGCTGCATGCAGCCCATGCGTATGCCAGCCAGTTGGCAGGCGACCCGCAAATCGGCCTGCCGCCGATGCTGGCCCAGGTGTTGCTGGAGCGCATGCGTGAGCCTTATGAGATCGTGTTGGGCTAGGCGCCCGCTCGTCTATGTCTGTTGCTTTTCACAGTAGCGCCGCAAGCCTGGGCCACGATCAATGGCTCGGTGGGCAGGGGCGATGCTGTTCTAGGTTTGTATCGCAGTGTGTACAGAGGCCGCTGTGATACACCGCCTTTAAGTCAGCGGCTTTTCTGAAACAGGCCAGATACAGCGCAGCGTTCAACTGAGCACCAGGCACACATCAAGCCGCAGGAGGCTCGCCATGCACACTCAGTTGACCCCTCGCTCCAAACGCCCACTCTTTCTGGCCTTTGCGCTGTTGCAGTTCGGGGCCCTGGGCGTAGCCCGTGCCGAGATGCCCGAAATCAACATTCCGGCGCCCGTCAGCCAATCGGCCTTCAGCACGCTTAAACACGTCAAGGCCGGCCAGTTGGATGTGGCCTATGCCGAAATCGGCCCGGCCACAGGCCCGGTGGTCATCCTGTTGCACGGCTGGCCCTACGACATCGACAGCTACGCCAACGTGGCTCCACTGCTGGCCGCCAAGGGTTACCGCGTGCTGGTGCCCTATGCCCGGGGCTATGGCGACACGCGCTTCCTGTCGGATAAGACCCTGCGCAACGGAGAGCCCGCCGCGCTGGCGCAGGACGTGATCGATTTCATGGATGCGTTGAAGATCAAGCAAGCGGTGCTGGGTGGTTATGACTGGGGTGCGCGCTCGGCGGATATCGTTTCGGCGCTGTGGCCGGAGCGGGTCAAGGCGCTGGTATCGGTCAGCGGCTACTTGATCGGCAACCAGGCTGCCGGCAAGAACCCATTGCCGCCAAAAGCCGAATTGCAATGGTGGTACCAGTTCTACTTCGCCACCGAGCGCGGCGCAGCGGGTTACCAGAAAAACACCCATGACTTTGCCAAGCTGATCTGGCAGACCGCCTCGCCCCAGTGGAAATTCGACGACGCCACCTTCGACCGCAGTGCCAAAGGCCTGCAAAATCCGGATCACGTGGCCATTACCGTCTTCAACTACCGCTGGCGCCTGGGCTTGGTCCAGGGCGAAAGCCAATACGAAGCGCTTGAGCAGAAACTGGCGCAGTCACCGTCCATTGGTGTGCCCACCATCACGTTGGAAGGCGATGCCAACGGCGCACCTCACCCGGCACCGGAAGACTACGCCAAGCGCTTCACCGGCAAGTACCAGTTCCGCCTGATCAACGGCGGCATCGGCCACAACCTGCCTCAGGAAGCGCCCGAGGCGTTTGCCAAGGCGGTGATTGACGCGGATCACCTGTGATGAAGCGCCTCTGCCTAGCCTTCATCGCCCTGGCCGGCGCGACCAGCCCTTGGGTGTTCGCCGACGACAACGCCTCGCCGATCTACGGCGTGACCATTCCCGACGGCTACCGCCAATGGGAACTGGTGGCGCCCGCCCAGGAAGCCGACCCGTTGAACGAACTGCGCGTGGTATTGGGCAACAGCGCCGCACTCAAGGCCTACCGGGAAGGCAAACTGCCCTTCCCCGACGGCACGGTGTTGGCCAAGCTGGCGTGGAAACACGAACAGTCACCGGACTTCAAGACCGCGTCCATTCCGGGCGCGGCCACCACGGTACAGTTCATGATCAAGGACTCGAAGAAGTACGCTGCCACCGGCGGCTGGGGTTTCGGGCGGTTCATCAATGGCAAGCCGGCGGACCAGGCCCAGCACGAGACGTGCTTTGCCTGCCACCAGGCATTGGTGAAAGACCGGGACTACGTGTTCACCAAACTGGCGCCCTGAGCGCGGAGGTCCGGGTGTCACCGGACCGCCACGTTTTTCATCAGGCCGGTACGCCCAGGATGATGTGCGACGCTTTGATCACGGCCGTTGCACTGACGCCCGGTGCCAGGCCGAGTTCGGCAACCGCATCACGGGTAACGATGGAGTACACCTTCGAACCACCGGCCAACTCAATCACCACTTCAGCGTTGACCGCACCATCGTTGACGCTCAGCACCTTGCCTTCCAGGCAGTTGCGCGCCGACAGGCGAATGTCGCTGGACTCGGTCATCAGCATCACCCACGGTGCCTTGATCAGCGCCACGGCTTCTTTACCGACGGCGATGCCCAGGTTGCGCACGCTTTCCATGGTCACGACGGCCACCAGTTGCTCACCACCGGGCAGGGTCAGGACAACTTCGGCGTTGACCGCACCATCCTGTACCTGGCTGACCTGGCCTTTGAATACATTGCGTGCACTGACTTTCATGGGGAGCGTCCTTTTCTTGACTTGTAGGTTAGGAATTGCCGCGCATGATTAAACGTAGCGTTGTGTAAAAACAACTATAGCGCCCTGCCCTCCGTTACCCGGGCGTTGAACCGATTGCGAACCTGCGACAGCTGGTAGGCAATCCCCAGCCAGATAAACCATGCGGGCATCACGCACAATGCCAGTCGCGTGTCCGGGCGCAAGGCCAGCAGGCACAGCACAAACGCCAGGAACCCCAGGGAGAACCAGGCCATTGGCACGCCACCGGGCATTTTGTAGAGGGATTTGGCGTGCAGGTCCGGGCGTTTTTTACGGTAGGCAATGTAGGAGGCGAGAATAGTCGACCAGGTAAAAATCACCAGGATCGCCGAGACCGTCGACACGATCGTAAACGCGGTCATCACCTCCGGCACCACAAACAGCAACACCAGGCCCAACAGCATCAACAGCGTGGTAAACGCCAGGCTGATAAACGGCACGCTGCGGGTGGACAGCCGTCGGAAGATCCCCGGCGCATCCCCAAGGTCTGCCAGGCCGAACAGCATGCGGCTGGCGGAAAACACGCCACTGTTGGCCGACGACGCCGCCGAGGTCAGCACCACGAAGTTGACGATACCCGCCGCCGCCGGAAACCCCGCCACCAAGAACAACTCCACGAACGGGCTCTTGCTGGGCGACACCTGCTGCCACGAAGTGACTGCAATGATGCACGCCAGGGCCAGCACATAGAACAGGATGATGCGCAGCGGGATCGAGTTGATCGCCTTGGGCAAGGTCTTCTCCGGTGCGCGGGTTTCAGCCGCTGCGGTGCCGATCAGCTCGGTGCCGGCGAAGGAAAAGATCGCCATCTGGAAGCCGGCAAAAAAGCCGAACAACCCATTGGGGAAGGCCGCCTGCCGATCCAGCAAATGCCCCAGCGAGGCGGTGACGCCGGTGGGTGAGACAAAGGACGAGGCAATCAGCACCGCACTCACGGCTATCAGCGTGACCACGGCGATGATCTTGATGATCGCGAACCAGAACTCCACCTCGCCAAACAGTTTGACCGTGAGCACATTCAGCGCGAACAGCGTCAGCAACATGCCCACGGCGGGCATCCAGGCCGGTACATGCGGGAACCAATACTGGAAGAACCCGCCGACCACCACCGCATCCCCCACCACCGCCACGCTCCAGCTCAACCAGTACGACCAGCCCAGGAAAAACGCCGCGCGCGGCCCCAGGTACGCCCCGGCAAAGTCGGCAAAACTCTTGAAGTTGAGGTTGGACAGCAGCAACTCGCCCATGGCGCGCATCACGAAATACACGAACAGCCCGATGATCATGTAGATCAGCAGGATCGAGGTGCCGGACAGCGCAATGATCTTGCCCGAGCCCATGAACAGGCCGGTGCCGATCGCACCGCCCATGGCCATCAGCTGGATGTGGCGGTTACTCAAGGTGCGTTGCAACGCAGGCTTTTCGGCAAGCCCGGGCGTGGTTGTTTTCATCACAAAACCTCTTGTTATGTTTTTGAGTTTTGGCAGAAAAAAGGATTGAACGGTGGCGCTCAGGCGCTCTTGTTTTCGAAGCCATGCAGCACATTGACGGCGTTGATGCCGATCTCATCGACCATGTAGCCGCCCTCCATCACGAACAGCGTGGGCACGCCGACCCCGGCGATGAGTTCGCCCATGCCAATGAAGTCCGGGCTGTCGAGCAGGAAGTGGCTGATGGGGTCGTCCTTGAAGGTGTCGACGCCCAGGGAAATCACCAGCACCTCGGGGGCGAAGTTTTTCAATTGCCGACAGGCGTCGAGCAAGGCGATTTGGTAGCCGGCCCAGTCGGTGTTTTTCGGCAACGGGTAATTGAGGTTGAAGCCCTCTCCCGCCCCGGCACCGCGCTCGTGGGCATGCCCGGAAAAGTACGGATAGGACACGCTCGGCTCACCGTGCAGCGAGATGAACATCACATCGGGGCGGTCATAGAAAATGTTCTGCGTGCCGTTGCCATGGTGGAAGTCCACATCCAGCACCGCCACACGCCGGGCGCCTTGGGTGATGGCCTGCTGCGCGGCAATCGCAGCGTTGTTGAGGTAGCAATAACCGCCCATGTATTCGCGCGCCGCATGGTGACCCGGTGGACGGCACAGGGCAAAGGCGCTGTGCTGGCCTTCATCGATCAGCGCCAGGCCGGTCAGTGCGATGTCCGCGCTGGTCTTGACCGCGTTCCAGGTGGTGCGGGTGATCGGCGAGCCGGCGTCCATGGCGAAGAAGCCCAGCTTGCCATCGATGAACTCCGGCACCTGCTGGTTGGCCAGGTCACGCACCGGCCACACCAACGGCAGCGCGTCGTGGCTGCGGCCAATGGCGGTCCATTCGGCCCAGGCAGTTTCGAGGAAAGTCACATAGCGTTCGCTGTGGGCATTGACATAGCAGGCACGGTCGAAGGTGCGCGGCACGATGATCTCGCCCAGCCCTACCCGTTGCACCCGGTCACGCACCGTGTCCGCACGGCTCGGTTGTTCGAACGAGGGTTTGAGCACGCCATCTTTCAATTCGGTGCCATGGTGCAAACGGTGGTCATCACTAAAAACAGTCAACATTGCTGAGGTTCCGCCAGTAAAAGACAGGGTCTATTTTGTTCTGGCAGCGCGGGGCTTTCTTTGCTTTTAATTCCACCGCTGTTAGCTTATTCGGATCTTTTTACCCTGACGGTGTCATAAAATGAAAAATAAAACCAAACAGGTCGCTCTTGACGACACCGATCTCGCCATCCTCGCCCTGCTGCAGAAAGACGCCAGCATTTCCAATGCCCAGCTCAGCGAGCGCCTGTCACTGAGCCTCACGCCGTGCTGGCGTCGCCGCAAGCGCCTGGAAGAAGAAGGCGTGATCAAGGACTACCAGGCCAACCTCGATCGCAAGCTGCTCGGGCTGAACATCCTGGCCTTCGTACACGTGCGCTTCGCCATCCACGCCGACCAGGCGCCGGACGCGTTCGAGGCCGTGATGCGCGAGCTGCCCCAGGTGCTGGCGTGCCACAAGATCACCGGCGATGCGGATTACCTGCTGCAGGTGCTGGCCGAGGACCTGGACAGCTACAGCGAATTTGTCGAGAACGTGCTGCGCCGACAGCTGGGGATTGCGTCGATCCAGTCGAGCCTGGCGTTGAAGGAAGTGAAGGCGACGAGTCGGGTGGCGATTGCGGGGCGGTGAGGCTCAGAACGGCTCCAGGCCCGTTTAAAGTCCTGCCCGACCAGGCCGATAACTGACTGGCAGTATTGAATCCGAACACTCGCTCCGCGCACGCCAGATCCTCTTTCGATTACATGGAGTAAGCCTGCATGCCTGTCCGTACGCGTTTTCTCGAGCATTACCGCAAGGCCGACCGCATCATGCTGGCGTTGATCTGGCTGATGTTTGTGTTCTCCGTGGGCCTGGCGTTCTGGCACGACACCTTGCTGCAAGCGGTGGTCATCGGCGGCGGCACCGCTGTCGTGCTGACCGCGCTTTACCGTGCCCTTTCCAGGCACCCGCGTGATGCGCTGCGCACTGGGCGCAGGCCTGATGGTCATGGCCGCCCTGCACATCAACCAGGCCCAGGGCGTGATCGAATCCCACTTCGGCATCTTCGCCTTGCTCGCCGTGCTCACGTTTTACCGCGACTGGTTGCCGATCCTGGTGGCCGCCCTCACCATCGCGGTGCACCACGTGGTGTTCCATGCCTTGCAGCATCAGGGTTTTCCGGTGTTTGTGATGGATCATCACGGCGGCTGGGGCATGGTATTCGTGCATGCGTTCTACGTGGTGATGGAAACCGTCGCCCTGCTCTACCTCGCCGTGCATAGCCAGGCCGAAGCGGTCGAGAGCCAGGAAATGCTCGAAAAAATGCTGGCCGTCACCTCTCAATTCACCTCGCAGGCCAGCCAGGGCGAAGGCAAGGTGCATGTGTCTTTGGCCAAGCGCTTTGATCACTTCCTGCAGCAGATCACCCACCTGATCGATGGCGTCACCCGCGACTCCCACGGCCTCGGCCAGCTGGGCCAGGAACTCGCCAGCGCCAGCGGCACCCTGGAAAAAGGTGCGCGGCACCAACTGGCGGAAATCACCCAGATGACCGGCTCGATGCAGCGCATGGAAGACGCCATGGGCCACATCGCCGTGCACGTCGAACAAGCCGTCGAACACGCGGGCAAGGCCAGCCAGCAAATCGTGCGCGGCCAGCAAAGTGTCGGCCGCGCGCAGCACGAAATCACCCAATTGGCATCGCGCCTCAACGGCACCCACCAAACCGTGCAAGGCCTGGCGGTTCAAGCCGAACAGATCGGCACCGTGCTCGAAGTGATCAGCAGCATCGCCAACCAGACCAACCTCCTCGCCCTCAACGCCGCCATCGAAGCTGCCCGCGCTGGCGAACAAGGCCGCGGCTTCGCCGTGGTCGCCGACGAAGTGCGCAGCCTGGCGCAACGCACCGCCGTCTCCACCCAGGAAATCAAGACCATCATCGAAGGCTTGCAACACGGCAGCCGCCAAGCCGTGGAAGCCATGCACGACAGCCGCCAAGGGGTGGAACGGTGCGTGGAAGACAGCCAGGTCGCGGTGGATATGCTGCAGGCCGTGGGCAATGACATCGCGCATATCGATCAGTTGAACGGGCGGATTGTGAGTACGACGCGGGAGCAGACGTCAGCCAACATGGAAATTGTTGGGCGGTTGCAGGCGGTGCAGGGGATTGCGCAGAGCACGGCGGACGATGTGGAAATGCTGGCGAGGAGCAGTGAGCAGTTGCCGGTGATTGCGGTGCGGCTGGATGCGTTGGGGCGGAGGTTTCATCAGTGAACAGTTCCGAAGCATTTTCTTCAATACTGATCTCATTTCCATAA
Organism: Pseudomonas sp. TE24901; assembly: GCF_054058375.1. Classification (NCBI taxonomy): domain Bacteria; kingdom Pseudomonadati; phylum Pseudomonadota; class Gammaproteobacteria; order Pseudomonadales; family Pseudomonadaceae; genus Pseudomonas; species Pseudomonas sp. TE24901. The sequence goes on along the minus strand of NZ_JBSSAF010000005.1, from coordinate 26,825 downwards.
GCATTGCTCCCTAGCGGGTAGCAGGCCCCCACCACAGCCAAATCTGCAGGTATGGCGAGGATGCAACAAGCACTAAATGAAAACCTACGGCAAACAACTATGAGGCACCGCCTAAGTGGGCGGTGCCTCATAGGTGCAAGCCACGAAAGCTAGAACATATTTAGTTGCTGTTTCGTAGTCGCATAGACATCCAGGTCGGAAGCTTCCGCGATCAGCTTGTTCTGCCGATACACTACGTCCCGATCAATACTATTAAACTGAAAAACACTGTCAGCATTGTCCGACTTAAAAAGGCGCAGATTCACTTTTGGCGCAAGGGGCATAACCGCCTTAAAGGAGCTTACATCTTCTTTTTCTTCTCGATCCTCCACATTCCCCCACACCGGATTGCTGCTGGTCACAAGATCCAGATCACTTGCATTGTGATCCAGCGAAAGCGTAAAACCAGTTCTAATTAAATTATTTGCGAGCCTAATCGACTCAACAAAAAGAATAACCTTGGTCACAGTTTCTACCTGAACAGGCGTGAGATTTTCCGTCCCATTCACGCTTTCCAGATACATATCTTTCGTTAGATCTATAACTGCCTTTCGGGCGCGTCGCGTACGAAAATATTGACTCGCTATCAACTTTAACAAGTTGTCGTGATGTCTTTCAGCATCTTCTTCAACTGCGACATTCATATTTTCAGGCCTAGCACTCATTGCGGCAACGGTATATGCAAACTCACTTTCCAATGCGGAATACATATCCTCGAGAAAGTTTGTTTCCAGAGGTGCCAACTTCTCGTGCCTTTCAAGCCCGGAAACTCTATAAGCATTCACCAAACGCAACTGGTTTATTTTGTGTAACATCTCAGCCACAAACGGCTCACCTTGCAAAGGAGCGAAGTAGTAACTCAACATCCCCCAGACAACTTCATCAATCTCAACCCGATAAAACCTATTCTGCTGGGCAACCTTCTTTAAGTTAGCTGTTTTATAAGTGTTTTTATCTTTTTTGTTGTGGACCCAGATCCATGAATCACCATTCGAATCTTGGGTAGCCCAGCTATCGAGATAAAATCTGCTGACATAGTGTTGACGAATTTTTTCTTCCATGAGTACTAACGTATCCTAGGCCAAGTAATGGCCCAATGATGCCACTGCTACTGGAGAAACACCATTAACGTGCCACAGAGCACTCAGGCCGGGCATATCCGATAAGCACACCGCCTCGCCCCTAGTTGAATGTGTTCCACCCGCTCCACTTTGGCTTGCAACACCTGCTCGAACACCTGCAACTCCGCCCGGCAAAAGCCCTGGCATGCCGTGGCCGCTGCACAGATCGGGCAGTGGTTTTCCACCAGGATCAAGGCGCCATCGGGTTGTTCGCTCCATTCGGCCATATAGCCTTCACGGGTTCGCAGCGTGGCCAGCCGTTCGACCCGTGCCTTCAGGTCCGTCAACCCTTCCATCTCTTGCTCGTACAGGGCCTGGGCCTGACGCTCGCGCACGTCGATCAGGCGATCGATGGCAGCCTCGCCAAAGGTTTCTCGCACGGTCTGCAGCAGTTGCAGGGTCAGGTCCGAATGGGTGTCCGGAAAGCGTGCATGCCCCTGGGCCGTGAGTTGCCACACTTGGGTCGGGCGTCCTACCCCTCGCACTTCGGAGGTGGCTTGCACCAGGCCGCTGGCCGCCAGTTTCACCAGTTGCTGGCGCGCAGCCTCCCCGCTGGTGCCTAGAAATACGCCCGCATCGGCGGCCAGCTGCGGGCCACGGGTCTTGAGCAGGTGCAATACACGGTCTGCCGCAGACGCCGATGAATTTTCCAAGTCATTTCTTGACAAAATATTTAGCCCCGCCGCAATATTCAAAGCAATTGCTTGGCAAATTAACCCAAGCCTGTCGCTCATGCAAACCATTGGGGCTTTTCAGCGCCCGTATGACAAGGAATTGTGGATGGACACCCAAAACAGCAGTTGGGGCGAATTGCTCCTCGGCAGGAACGCGGCCCGTTCCCTCGCCCTCTCCGGCGGCATTGCCCTCTACGCCACCAATACCTATATCGCCACCACCATTTTGCCCTCGGTGGTGGCCGAAATCGGCGGGCTGGAGCTGTATGCCTGGAGCACCACGCTGTATGTGGTGGCCTCGATCCTGGGCTCGGCCCTCACCTCCAAGCTGCTGCTACGCACCGGGCCACGCCTGGCCTATGCGGTGGCGACCCTGGTGTTCATGGCGGGCGTGATGATCTGCGCCCTGGCACCGAGCATGCCGGTGATGCTGGTCGGGCGGTCGATCCAGGGCCTGGGCGGCGGGGTCTTGCTCGCCTTGTGCTACTCGATGATTCAACTGGTGTTCGAAGAACGCTTGTGGCCTCGGGCAATGGCATTGGTATCCGGCATGTGGGGCGTGGCGACATTGGTGGGCCCGGCCGTGGGCGGCGTGTTTGCCGAACTGGACGCCTGGCGCTACGCCTTTGGTGCGATGGTGCCGGTGAGTCTGGCGTATATCCTGCTCACCAGCCGTGCGCTGCCTCCACGGGACACTGCGGCAACCACCGCCGCACGCCTGCCGGTGCCGCAGTTGATACTGCTGGCCGCGGCCGTGCTGGCGGTGTGTGCGGGCAGCGTTTCGCCGCTGCCGAGCTGGAACCTGCTGGGCATCGCAACTTGCGCGGTGCTGGTGCTGTTGTTGATTCGCCAGGAGTCCCGCGCCGCTGTGCGACTGCTGCCCAGGGATGCGCTGAAGTTCAGCACCCCGCTCTGCGCGCTCTACGCCACCACCTGCCTGCTGGTGATCGGCATGAGCAGCGAGATTTTCATGCCGTATTTCCTGCAGCACCTGCACGGCCAATCACCGCTGGTGGCCGGCTACATGGCGGCGTTGATGGCGGCAGGCTGGACGGTGTCGGAGATCCTCAGCTCCGGCTGGACCGGGCGCGGCGCCCATCGCGCCATCCTTGCAGGGCCGCTGCTGATCGTGGCCGGGTTGGTGATACTGGCCATCACCACGCCGGTGACCAGTGCAGGTGAGTGGACGCTGCTGGCGCCCATTTGCATTGGGCTGTTCCTGGTGGGGTTCGGTATCGGCCTGGGCTGGCCGCACTTGCTGACACGCATCCTGCAAGTCGCGTCGGCCCAGGACCAGGACCAGGACACCGCCGCGTCGTCGATCACCACGCTGCAACTGTTCGCCATGGCACTGGGCGCGGCATTGGCGGGTGTGATATCCAATATGGCGGGCATCAACGACGCAGCCGGCGATGCGGGTGTCGCCAATGCGGCGCGCTGGTTGTTCGCGGTGTTTACCCTGGCGCCGATGCTGGCGCTGGTGATGGCGGTGCGGGCAACGCGGGCCAAGGAAGATAGCGCTGAGTTGGCGGTTTCTCAGCACTGACCCGTGGGTTTCCAGCAGAATGCCGTCAAACGAAAGAGACCTGTCGATGAACATTCAAGCCCTGGAAGAAAGCAATATCCTGTCGATGTCGATTGACCAAGCCCATCGTTTCTTTGAAATGACCGTCAGCTTGCAGGACGGTGCTTGTTGCAAGTTGAGGGCCTGGAACGACGATGGACTTAAGCTGGCTATCCGGCTTGGCGCATTGAACTTGCACGCCCGCGCTGACCTTGGAGAGTTGGAGGGCATCAGCCTTGCAGACAACGTACTGATCCTGGAAGGTGATTTCGGCGATATCGAAATTGAAGCCACGAACGTGGTGGTGGAAAAATTGAAGTAAGTTTTCCGTGACCTTAACCTTCAAAATGATCACCTGAGTATCCAGATGCTATCCGCACAACAAGCCAGCGCTATCGTACTTGACCTTCATGAAGGCTCCTTCAGAGAGGGTCGCCCGGAGCGATTTGCCATTGCGTTCTGCGAACTCTCTGCCGACCGCGACTACTGGGTGGTGCGCTGCAATACCGAAGAATGCGTGCTGCACGGCAAAACCGAGTACTGCTACGTCGGCGTCAACGCGCACCTAGTGGACGTACACACCGGGGCGCTGGAGACGGTAGCCAGTTGCTTTACGGTGGACCAATACCTGTATGACAAGAGGCATCTGCAGGCTGCCGCCGGCAATAGCTATGTGCTGTGCCCGACGTTCTCTCGTGTGGACAAAGCTTTGGTGATCAAGTTGCGGCAAACGCTGTCGTGCTCTTACACCGAGAGCTTCGCTCTCCTTTCGGTTACGGGTCGCCAGTGGTTGACGGGCATACACCGACACCTGGAAGAGGCCAAGTGCTTGCTGGCTGAGGAAGGGATAGCAACGGACATTGAACTGGTTTCAGAACCGAAAGGCGCCACGGCCATCGGACCTGAAACCTGGCACATCGCTGCGGTACTGAAGGCCATTCAAAAGACGCTTCAACGTGGGTGATTCATTCGGTTAATCACTCGCCCCTGGGTAACCCCCTGCATCAACGAACAGCGTGCGAAGCTTCTTTTGCGCCGCCGCTGAAAGACGCGGTGAGTAGCGCTGAAACTCTTGTTCAGCAGCATCGGGCTTGCCGTTCCTGGCCAGCACAAAAGCGTAGGCAAGCGGGTGTTGCGTGTAGTTGTAAAAGCCCAAGCCGCCTGTCGACAGATGCTGCCTGACCCGCTCAAAAGCACTGGGCAGGTCGGCTATCGAACGCGCCGAGTTCCAGAAGGATTCTGCGGTTGGAATAACTGCCCTGAGGATATCGGGTGCGCACTTGGCGATGGTTTCGGGCCCGTAGCTATAGGAAATATCAAGCGCCCGATCACGCACATCAAACGTCAGGTCAGGTCGCGCCGACTTCACAGTCCTGTGCCACTTGAAGTCATTGCCGGACAGGTGCGGGACAAAATCCAGGGACACCCCCCATGAAGGCGCGAGCGCACCGCCCTTCCACTGCGCCAGGCGAAAGATCTGTCGGATGGGGGCGTCAGCACTGCGCACCCAGGACAATGGGCCTTGAACTTCGAAACCCAACGGCAGCAGAAGTGCGTCTACGGTAGGCGAAACTATTTCGTGGATCTGGTCGATTCGCACGATTTGAAACGCTGTTCCTTGCATTGTCGCCTCCTCAAATTGTGCGGTGGAGTTTTCTCGATTGACACATGGGATTCAAGGCCCTGAGTTTTTTTGCTCCCCCCCTCACCGATCAAAGGCAGGCTCTCAGCGAATTTCGTACTTGATCTTTATATATGGATATCCGTATATTCGTTTATCCACATGTTACGAGTACGCCATGATCACACCTCCCGAAGTCTTCAAGAGCCTGTCCGACGAGACCCGCGTGCGGGCCACGCTGCTGATTGCCGATCAAGGTGAGCTGTGCGTCTGCGAGTTGATGTGTGCGCTCGACGACAGCCAGCCGAAAATCAGCCGCCACCTCGCCCAGCTGCGTAGCAGCGGGTTATTGCTGGATCGCCGCCAGGGCCAGTGGGTCTATTACCGCCTCAATCCGGACCTGCCCGAGTGGGTTCGCGAGGTTCTGCACGTGACGTCCAAGGCCAACGCTGGCTGGCTCAAGGGCAACGCTTCACGCCTGCAAAACATGAATGGGCGCCCCGTGCGCGAAGCGGCCTGCTGCTGACCCCTGATCGAGTGAGTATTCAATGTTTGTCGCCGTGGCTGTTTTTGTCTTCACCCTCGTGCTCGTCATCTGGCAACCCAAGGGCCTCGGCGTTGGCTGGAGCGCCACGGTCGGTGCGCTGATCGCGCTGGCCGTGGGCGCGGTGTCGCTGCAGGATATCCCGACGGTATGGGCCATCGTCTGGAATGCGACTGCCACTTTTATCGCGGTGATCATCATCAGTCTGTTGCTGGATGAGGCCGGTTTCTTCGAATGGGCCGCGCTGCATGTGGCGCGCTGGGCGAAAGGCAGCGGCTATCGGTTGTTCGCCTTCTGCGTCCTGCTGGGCGCTGCCGTGTCCGCCGTGTTTGCCAACGATGGCGCGGCGCTGATCCTCACGCCCATCGTGATGTCGATGCTGCTGGCGTTGCGCTTTTCCCCCGCCGCGACCCTGGCGTTCGTCATGGCCGCCGGGTTCATCGCCGACACCGCCAGCCTGCCGCTGGTGGTGTCCAACCTGGTGAACATCGTCTCCGCCGACTACTTCGGGCTGGGTTTCACCGAGTACGCCTCGGTGATGGTGCCGGTAAGCCTGGTCAGCGTCGCCGCGACCTTGCTGGTGCTGTTTGTGTATTTCCGTCGCGACGTGCCGCCTCGTTATGCGCTGAGCGCGTTACAAGAACCAAAAGCCGCCATTCGTGACCGCGCAACCTTCATCGTCGGTGGCTGGACGTTGTTGATGCTGCTGGTCGGCCTGTTCGCACTCGAACCGCTGGGCATTCCCGTCAGCGCCGTCGCGGCAGCTTGCGCGGCCTTGCTGTTCGCGGTCGCCGCCAAGGGCCACAAGATCTCGACGCGGCGGGTGCTGCGCGAAGCCCCGTGGCAGATCGTGGTGTTCTCGCTGGGCATGTACCTGGTGGTGTACGGCCTGAAGAACGCCGGCCTGACCGATTGGCTCGCCCGGCTGCTGGATCACCTGGCCGGGCAAGGCCTGTGGGCCGCCACCCTTGGCACCGGCCTGCTGTCGGCGTTGCTGTCGTCGGTGATGAACAACATGCCAAGCGTGTTGATCGGCGCGCTGTCGATTGAGGCCAGCGGCGCGGAGGGCATTGTTCGCGAGGCCATGATCTACGCCAACATCATCGGCTGCGACCTTGGCCCAAAAATCACCCCCATCGGCAGCCTGGCCACACTGCTTTGGCTGCACGTGCTGGCGCGCAAAGGCATGCGCATCACCTGGGGTTATTACTTCAAGGTCGGCGCCGTGCTGACCCTTCCGGTTCTGTTGATCACCCTCTCGGCCCTGGCCCTGCGCCTGAGCCTTTGATAGCCGCCCCAAGCGAAAGGAGCACCCCATGCGAGTCCTGTTCATGTGCACGGCCAACAGCTGCCGCAGCATCCTGTCCGAAGCCGTGTTCAACCACCTGGCCCCCGCTGGCTTTGAAGCGGTGAGCGCCGGCAGTTTCCCCAAGGGCCAGGTATTGCCCCGCAGCCTGTCGACCTTGCAGCAGGCCGGCATCTCGATCGACGGCTTGCACAGCAAAGGCAATGAAGCCTTTGAAGGCAACCCGCCAGACATCGTCGTCACCGTTTGCGACAAGGCGGCCGGCGAAGCTTGCCCGGTGTATTTCGGCCCGGCGTTGAAATCCCATTGGGGGCTGGAAGACCCGTCCGACGTGCACGGCGATGACGCGCAGATCGAAGCCGCGTTCCGCTCGACACTGGCGACCATCGAACAACGCTGCAAAGCCTTCCTCGAACTGCCCTTTGCCCAGCTCAACCGCGACCAGCTCAAGTCTGAGCTCGATCGAATCGGCACACTCTAAAGGAGGCCTCATGTCAGAACACCTGCCCAACCTCGACCCTGGCCTGTTCCCAGACCTGCCAGCATCAGGCCACAAACCACGCATCCTGTTGTTGTACGGATCGACCCGCGAGCGCTCCTTCAGCCGCCTTCTGGTTGAAGAAGCCGCGCGCCTGCTGGAGCACTTTGGCGCCGAGGTGCGTATTTTCAACCCCAGCGGTTTGCCCCTGCCAGACGATGCCCCGGTGGAACACCCCAGGGTGCAAGCGTTGCGCGAACTGGTGCTGTGGTCCGAAGGCCAGGTCTGGTGCTCGCCGGAACGCCACGGCGCAATGTCGGCCGTGTTCAAGGCGCAAATCGACTGGATTCCCCTGGAGCTGGGCGCCGTTCGCCCAACCCAAGGCAAGACCCTGGCGGTGATGCAAGTGTGTGGCGGCTCCCAGTCCTTCAACGTGGTCAATCAACTGCGCGTGCTGGGGCGCTGGATGCGCATGTTCACCATCCCCAACCAATCCTCGGTGCCCAAGGCCTACATGGAGTTCGATGAGGCAGGACGGATGAAACCGTCGCCGTTCTACGACCGCGTCGTTGACGTGATGGAGGAGTTGGTGAAATTCACTCTACTGTTGCGTGGTCAACAGGCGTTTCTGGTGGACCGTTATTCGGAGCGCAAGGAAACGGCGGAGCAACTGATGGCACGGGTCAATCAGCGTTCGATTTGAGGCCGCCCCTATTGATAGGTATTTTTCGGTTGCGCGCAGGCATTAGACGCAGTAATGGCCTATAGATATTATCGCCAAGGCTACCAGGCCATCTGGTAAGCCCATCTTAGTCAGGGAGTGATTAAATGCGTGTAACGCTCGCCGCCATCGTTTTTGCCTTCATATTGTCCGGCTGCCAAACCTCAGCGCAGTTGGAGCCGGCCTCAGCCATCAAGCCAAACGTTGCCAGTAAGGGCACACTGGCGAATGAAAAACTGGTCTCTGATGCAACAGCTGGCCTGCAAAACATACTGGGTAAAGCTGCGTTTACCTCGGAAACAAAAATAGTGAAATCCGTCGTTCGGCAGCCTGAGGGCACCCCCGGTGCTCAAGCATGGCAAGAAATGTGGATTGTTGACTCCAAGGGCACTCGCACACCGTTTTTGATGACGTTCAGCGAAACCGGCTTGGGTAGCGCGAACTTTATGATTGAAAAGATGCGACAACCCAGTGCTGCCGCCTCTGCAAACTGCCCTAAAAAGATTGGCGACTATAAGGCAGGCGAGGCAACGTCTGAGCAAATTAAAGGCTGCCTGGGAGCACCCGTTGATGAAAACCACAACCCGGACGGTCGATACGTTTACCTTTACGAAGTTGAAAACAATATCACCGTCGGTTTTTTGTTTGACTCATCAGGGAAGTTGATGCGCACCAGTGGTTACAAGCGAAACTGATCATCAAATAACATAGGAGCGGCTTAGGCCGCTCTTTTGCTGACTGCAGCCCTGGAGACAATAATGGCTTTGCGCCACACCTTTTCCTTCACGAGAACCGCGCAGGACCTGCACAACGCACGTTTGCTGAAAGGTAAGCGACTCAGTGGGCTCGTGTATGACCAGTATTATTTTGCCGATGAAAAAACCTTAGGAGATATTGACCCTATTGAGTGGCGTTTCGGCGAGCAAGAAATACTATCCATGTACCTCTTGAGTGACGGTGAACGTGTAGGCGCTGACTTATATCCCACCGACACACCCGCTGCTTTTGAGATAGAGCCTGATGTGACCTGTGCCTGGAAAAGAGAAGACCTCCTGGCAACGCTATCGATACCTTGCCTCGAAGGCGAGATGATCAGTGAGGTAGAGGGAATACTCGACTCATTTTGCGGGAAGGCACCCAGGCTAGTCGGATTTAAAGTCCAGTTTGAATCCGGGGACTTCCTGGTTTTTCTCAACTGTGGTGACAACGCCGTCATGCTGGTCAAAGCTCTCCCGCCCCCCCCTGTCGGCGTTGATTCCTGCTTCGTGACCTCTATTCAATGAAACATTGTGACGGTTTGATATTGGGCCCCCTCAGTGACACAGGAGGCGCCCAATGCAATATCTAATCCTGTATTTCACCCACACCATCAGGGACATCAGCCCTTGGTGCACATTTATCGAGAACCTGCAGCCCCAGCTCGCCAGCAGTGGCGTCGGCCGATTTGATAGCGACGACATGGCAATCGACGGCGGCGACTGCGAGGCAGTCTTTCAAGGTGCCGATGCCAAGGCGCTATTCGCCTTTATCCTTGCGCATATTCAAGGGTTGGCTTTTCTACAAAAGCCAACGACCAGGGTGGAACTCGTCTTCGGGGCACTTGATGGTACTGCGAAGCTGCACACGTTCAACTTGTGGGATGAGCTACCTGCAAGTTGAACTCAGCGCACTTTAAGCACGTTAGGCCCCTCGATATTGATACCCTCAACCGTTCTAGCGGACTGGCTCTGGATAGAAGTTTATGTTAACTGGCTTGAATCATCTTACGTTGGCCGTTGTGAACCTCCCTCGCAGTATCGAGTTTTATGTGGCTTTACCCGGTTTCAGGCTGGCTGCGCGCTGGGACACGGGGGCTTATCTGTCCCTTGGTGATCTATGGCTTTGCCTATCGTTAGACGAGAGCCGTGCGGCGCAAAAGCCACCTGATTACACCCACTATGCGTTTTCAGTGGGGCAAGATGATTTTGAAGCAGTCACCGCTGACTTGCGGCTTCGTAACGTGATTGAGTGGAAATCCAATTCGAGCGAGGGCAACTCGTTCTATTTTTTGGACCCCGATGGGCATCGCCTGGAACTGCACGTAGGCAGCTTGGCTTCAAGGCTTGAGCAATGCCGACGCCAGCCGTATGCAGGTATGGAATTTTTTGACTGACTGTATCGATTTTGATGCGTCGACTAAGGGAAAAGGAATGGACCTGTCCAAACTCGACAATGCAACGCTAATTGAAAAAATTGGCTACATCTATGAGAACGATCACCCGCTATGGACGCCATTGTGCGTCATTCTGAATTCAAGCGGTCTTGGGTTTGTTGACCGCTACCTGTCTAAAAAGGCAATGGACTTTGAGCTGCGACAACTCCGCCAGCTCATTGCCGAGCTTGAAAAACGCGTGCCACTTTCCACACCTTCGGATTCGCCAGACCTCATCCCTGCACTGCGCATCTCTCTCAACGCTATCAATGAATCACTGAGTGAAGAGAAAATCCGAGTTTTTGCATCCATCCTGGGCAATCTCTGGAACCAGAAAACAAGTCACTGGGATGCGACCTCTCAAACCCTTCGCCTCGTACGTGATCTGGAAGATATTCATTTCCTGGTGCTTTCAGAAGCACAAAAACTTCACGGCGCAGGAACTGGCAACGGTATGTTTTCTGTGGGCAGGAAGCTCTCACTCGCCACGCGTTCAATTGAAGACCTGCTGCCCAGCGATCTGGACCCTATGTTGATTGAGTCTTGCGTATCAGATCTTATTGCCAAAGGGCTTCTGAACGACTCGTTCATCAGCAACAACTCACCAGAAATAGATATTCAATTCTCCCCCACGAAAGCGCCTGTGACGTACTCCATATCTGACCTTGGCCTTTGGCTGGTCAAACAGATAACCCCGGCAACTAAAGATGAGGCATCCCCAAACTGAATCTCCACGGCTGAGCGCGTTGGTGTTCCAACGCGCATTGTCCATCCGCCCCACTCCCCTTATCCTCAACGCTCCCCGTCCCCCGCGAACACGGAGCCGCCATGGACCTCGCCACCCTCTCCCTTTTCCTCCCCGCCTGCTTCGCCCTGAACATGGCGCCCGGCCCGAACAACCTGTTGTCGGTGAGCAACTCCACCCGCTACGGCTACCGCACTTCGTGCCTGGCGGGAATCGGGCGCCTGCTGGCCTTCGCCGGGATGATCGCGCTGGCTTCTGCGGGTTTGGCGGTGGTGCTGCAAACCTCGGAGCTGTTGTTCTACGGGATCAAGATTCTGGGGGCGGCGTATCTGTTTTACCTGGCCTTCCAGTTGTGGCGGGCCAATCCCCAGGCAGAGGCGGAATCGGCTACGGCCAAGGTGGGATTGTGGGCGTTGGCGCGTCAGGAGTTTCTGGTGGCGGCGGGCAACCCGAAGGCCATCCTGATCTTCACCGCGTTCCTTCCCCAGTTCGTGGTGCCGGGCCAACCGATCACACCGCAATTCGCCCTGTTGGGTGCGATGTTCCTGGCACTGGAATGGATTGCCATCAGTGCCTACGCCTACATGGGCCTGCACATGCGTCGCTGGTTTGCCGAGCCCCGTGGCAAGCGGATTTTCAACCGTTGCTGCGCGGGGCTGTTGTCGGCGGCGGCGACGGTGCTGCTGATGGCACGCCGGGCTTGAACCCGAAGGCACTCAAGCGCTTGATGCCACACGCGTGGTGATTGCTGCGAGCCATTGCGGCTGTTGCTGAATGAGCGGCATCAGCCCGTTATGGCCCGCGTCGGGAATGACCAGCAACGCCTTGTCTTGGGCGTGGGTCGCTGCATCCAACAGCCGCTCGGGGATTTCCAGCGGAATGACGTCGTCCTGCTCCCCGGCGATCACCAGCAGCCGGCCCTTGAATCGGCTGAGAATATCCCACGCATCGCTATCGGCCCAGCTGCGGTGCTGGCGGATGATCGCCGAAAACAAAGGGCCAAACGGCACCTTGTAAGCCTCTGGGGTGTAGATGCCCGGCACCACCAGAACCAACGTCTGGGCTTCCAGGGTTTCACTCAACCGCACCGCGTTATAGGCCCCCATGCTGATGCCGATCAAGGCGCTGGGCCGCACCCCGCTGTGCCGAATCACGGATAGCGCCTGCTGCTCGCGCCGGTGAAGGGAAGAGTCGGCGAACACACCACCAGTTTGCCCATGACCGATGCAGTCCAGGGCCGTGGAGCCAATGCCCTGTCCATGCAGAGTGTGTCGCACGTCGGCGAATACCGAGCGGCAGCGCGCACCGCCGCCGTGAAAGCAAAACAGATGAGGGTTGCGTTCGCCTGTCAGGGTATCAGCGTGCAGCGTGTGGTTTTCGAAGGGGACGGTGAATTCGAGCGGTTGCATGGGGTGCAGGATTCCCAGTGGGCAGGCAGCCAGCGATTATGCCCGATCGACTGTCGACAAACCCCCAACATTGGCAGCGATATTCCGATACTGACCTTTGAAATACAGCAACGGCTGCGCTCCAGGCTTTTGAAGGTTCAACGCTTTAACTTCACCAATCACGATCAGGTGATCACCCGCCGCGTGCTCGGCGTGAATTTCACAATCCAGCCAGTGCAGGCTGCCGGCAATGATCGGGTTGCCCAACGGCGACGTATGCCAGTCCACGTTGTGCCATTTGTCCGTGCCTCGCCGAGCGAACTGATTGGAAATACCCACCTGTTCGCCTGACAGGATGTTGACTGCGAAACGACCGGCCTGGCGGATCCTGGGATAGCTCGCCGAACTGGACATGACGCTGAATGACACCAGCGGCGGGCTCATGGACACGCTGTAGAACGACTGGCAGGTAAAGCCTATCGGCTCGTCATCAAGGTGGGAGGTAATCACCGTGATACCGGAGGCGTAGTGCCCAAGCGCTTCGCGAAAGTGCAGTGGCTCGATAGCGGTAGGGAGACGTGACATAGAAAGCCTTGAATAGTCGGTGGCGTTCGAAAGGGCAAAGTGAGCACGGAAGAAGGCCGGCGAGGGTTAACTCCACCGCCCTCCTCCGGCGTTCGCTCAGCCTCTGTTCAACAGCTCTCTGCGAACGATGTCTGCACCGGCGCTCAGGGCGTTCAGCTTGCCTCTTGCCACATGACGAGGCAGAGGCGCCATGCCGCAGTTCGTGCACGGGTAAAGTTTGTCGGCATCCACAAACTGCAAGGCTTTGCGCAAGGTATTGGCAACTTCCTCGGGTGTTTCGATGGCATGGTTGGCCACGTCAATCGCGCCGACCATCACTTTCTTGCCGCGAATCAGCTCAATCAACTCCATGGGCACATGGGAGTTGTGGCATTCGAGCGAAATGATATCAATGCTGGATTTTTGCAGCTTGGGGAACGCCTCTTCATATTGGCGCCATTCCGAGCCCAGGGTCTTTTTCCAATCGGTGTTGGCCTTGATGCCGTAGCCGTAGCAGATATGCACGGCGGTTTCGCATTTAAGGCCTTCGATTGCACGCTCCAACGTGGCAACGCCCCAGTCGTTTACCTCATCAAAGAACACGTTAAACGCGGGCTCATCAAACTGGATGATGTCGACACCGGCCGCTTCCAGCTCCAGGGCTTCCTGGTTGAGGATCTTGGCAAATTCCCACGCCAGTTTTTCACGGCTCTTGTAGTGGTTGTCGTACAGCGTATCGATCATGGTCATCGGGCCAGGCAGTGCCCATTTGATCGGCTGGTCTGTTTGCTGGCGCAAGAACTTGGCATCGTCAACAAACACCGGCTTTTGACGCGCAACGGCGCCCACCACGGTCGGAACGCTCGCGTCGTAACGATCACGAATCCTGACGACCTCGCGCTTCTCGAAATCCACGCCACTGAGGTGTTCAATAAACGTCGTCACAAAGTGCTGGCGTGTTTGCTCGCCGTCACTGACGATATCAATGCCCGCCTGCTGTTGCTCTTGCAGCGCCAAACGCAGGGCGTCTTGTTTGCCTTCAACCAACTCATCATCTTGCAACTTCCAAGGCGACCAGAGTTTTTCAGGTTCTGCCAGCCAGGACGGTTTAGGCAAGCTGCCAGCGGTTGAAGTGGGTAACAACTTTTTCATCATGAACAACCTTGTACGTTTAATTAATCAAAGCGCGCAATGAGCGGACCAGTGTTCAAGCAAAGCCTGGTAAGGTTTGATGAAGTTCTCTTCAACAAACTTCCCCTGCTCGATGGCCAGGCGACTGCGTTCTTCTCGGTCATAGACAATCAGTGTCAGCGAGTAATCCTGGTGACTTAAACTGGGCTGGTAGGATTTACCGGCGGCCGAATTCGCGTTGTAGATCTCAGGACGGTAAATCTTCTGGAAGGTGTCCATTGTGCTGATGGTGCTGATCAGTTCGAGGTTCGTGTAATCCCCCAGCAAGTCACCCGAGAAATAGAACGCCAGCGGCGCAACACTGTTGGGCGGCATGAAATAGCGAACCTTCAAGCCCATTTTCTGGAAGTACTCGTCTGTCAGCGAGTATTCGTCCTGCTGGTATTCCCCCCCCAGCACAGGGTGCTGGTTTTCTGTCCGGTGGTAGGTCTTGCTGCTGGAAACACTCAGGCAGATCACCGGCAGCTTGTTGAAGTTGGCCTTGTAGGCGCTTGAGTTCACGAAATGCTTGAACAGCTTGGCGTGCAGGTCGCCGAAATTGTCGGGGGTGCTGAAGCCTGCGCGGTCCTTGTTATGCCCCAGCAACAGCACGCTGAAGTCATAATCGCGCACATAGGAGGAGAAGTTGTTTCCTACAATCCCTTCAATACGCTCGTCCGTTTTGCGATCGATAATATTGGTTTTCAATAGTTCAATCAGCGGAATGGGTTTACCGGTGCTGTCGGTATTGACGTCCATTTCGACGGAGATGATTTCGAGTTCAACCGAATAACGATCGCCTTTTGGGTTATCCCAATGCGCCAGGGCATTGAAGCGGTTATCAATCATCCGCAAGGTGTTGCGCAGGTTTTCCTGGCGGCTCTTCCCGCGCGCCAAGTTGGCGAAATTGGTGGTAATGCGCGTGTTTTCGGAGGGGTGATAATGTTCGTCAAATTGAATGCGCTTGATAGCAAATGTAAAGTCTGTACTCATTTTAATTTCACACCCGTACACCCGAAACAACACCTGAACTTATCGACTGATAGCTTCTGGTCTTGCTCAGCAATATTAATAGTCTCAATCATTAAGGCTATTTTAGGTCGAGCCTTTGCTTGATAGATAATGAATTGATTTCACTGAATCTTTAGCGCTCCTCATGGTGTGTACGATTGCGCTCAAACCTTCAACTGTCATGATTTGCGCCCATGCTTGAAGGGCAACAGCACGGACTCACAGCAGCCAGGCAAGGAGCATTTCAATGATTCGCAAGGCACTAGTCTCTGATGCAAACGCCATTGCCCAGGTGCATATCCGCAGCTGGCAAGAGGCCTACCGTGACCTGATGCCGGCCGACTACTTGAGCGCGCTGGATACCACCCTGGCTCGGCGTGAATCGCTCTGGGTTCGCTCGATTGAATCGGGCGAATCCGGCGTTTGGGTGGCGGAGCGGGACCAGCAGGTGGTTGGCTGGGTATCTGTGGGAGACAGCCGCGATGATGACGCCGAGGTCAATACGGGTGAAGTCATGGCCATCTATGTCTTGGCCGGGTACTGGCAAACGGGTGTCGGGCGGGCGCTATGGAACGTCGGCGTGCAGCATTTACGGCAGCAAGGTTTTACGCGAGTGACGCTGTGGGTGTTGGCGCTGAATGAACGGGCGATTCAGTTCTATCGCAACGTAGGATGCGTCGAGGAACCTGGCAGCGAGCGCAATCTGATAAGGGGCGGTGTTAGCCTTGCGGAAGTGAGGTATGGGTTGCTCTTGCCCACGTAAACTGGCCTTGTTCGCGCTCCGACACATAGACACCCGGTTTCGCAGGAGGATCCTCCTTGTAGTGAGCGAGCTTGCTCGCGCCAGCCAACACAGATACCGCGATTCTTCAGGCAGATTGGCACCGCTCAATTTTGGATTGCGGCGCGCCCGGCGCAGGGCAAGTCTGCTCACTACAGTTATACGAGTCGGATGATCGGAAATCCGTCTTCCACGCCTGGCGCGCCGTTGAGGTGCAGCGCTGTAAATACCTCCTGCGTACACTGGCCCCACAGCGCGAACTTTGTCGCCGACATGCCATCCTCCTCCCGCACGTAGGTCGCATCGGCGCCAGCACGAAGCAACAACAATGCTATTTCACTGCCCTTCTTTTTCCCCCGGGAGCACGCAACCAACAACGGGGTAAGCGCTAAGTCTCCAGGCTTATCCAAGGGCGCCCCCAGTTCAATCAAGAACTTCACCATCGGAATCCGCAGATGGTCCACGGCGGCATACATCGCATCATCGAGGGTGGCTCCGGCCTGGATCAGCAGTTTCAATTCATTGATCTGGCCATTACGGGCTGCCGATTGTATGGCGGTGTCACCGTACCGGCCGATAGCGTTGACCTGCGCGCCACGTTCCAACAGCAGCTTGACCAATGAAAGCCGTCCGCAGCCGCATGCGCTGATCAGGGGGAAACCATGCTCATCGCCTGTTGCAGCATTCGCCCCGAGGTCCAGTGCTTGACGAACCAACACCTCGTTCCCGTAATGGGCCGCCCTGATGACGATACGGTCTACGTCTTCTGCAAAGTCATAGTCAGGGCCCAGAATCGGAAGAATGTCTTCCAGGGTACCGTGCCGGGTGACGTCGCCGATAAGCTGATCGCGTTGATAACTCATCCTTGTCTCCAAAGTGCTTTCCGTGCCTTGGGTTGTAGCGCGAGTTCCAAGAAACAGCAAGTCAGTCACCCTGAGTTGATCAGTCGGGTGTTTCAGGCAGTACGAGCCTAATGCTTCAACACTGCGACTATATAAAAAGTGTCCCTGGCCTAGGCGCTTCGATTGGTAGAACCGACGCCGACTGCCGATTCTTGGCCGTAGGAGATATGAACGCCGCGCCTCGCTTTGGATAGGGCTGTCACATGATTTCCTTCAACGTGACTGAGGCTTGGGGTTAGCACACATCGCAAACCAATGGTTCTACGAAATGCGTCAAAAGTGGATCTTTTACTGATCCATTTATCCTCTATAGTCGCCCAGCGCCCTAAACATTTAACAGTGTTCGTTAGTTCATTGACGGAAAGTTGATATGAAGTATAAAAAGTATTCCATGGGTCTCGGCGCGTCTGCCCTTTTAGTGTTGTCAGCGCTGCGCCTGTCCACTCACCAACCCCCTACCCGGGAAGATTTTGTAAAATACCCCTCTCTACGACAGCACTGGTTCACGGTATACGACTCCCGCAGCAACCTTGCAGACGATAATGAGGAAGGATGCAAGCATTTACACGAATGGCAGGCAGCCAATGAGTTACCGGTACTGGACAATTTGATGAATCAAAACCTGGGTAAATAGCTAACAGCGGTAGTTCGTAGCATCCCATGCTTCACGTCTAGCGTGATTAAACCGATTGCTAGTTATACGACTCCACAGCATCCACCACTTGCGCCGCCATTCCTTCAACAGCGCCCTCCCCGTCAATCCGCAGAACAGGCACCGTCTGCTCCGTAATCCACGCTTCGTGCCGCGCTCTATTGCGCCCGGAAAAGTGGGGATCGTCATACTGCGAAGCCCATTCGCGAAAGGCTACGTGTATCTCGTGCATGTCGCCACCGGGAGCAATGCGATCACCAAAACGTGCCTGCTCACGTGCTGCCAGCCGCTTGAGGCGCACCGGCGTTGGTGTGTCCACAAATACGATCAGGTCGGCCTCGGCGATCAACACATCACCCCACACGTTGCACGAGCCCGTCAGTACCCAGTCATCGTCCCCGCATGTTTGCTGAATCAAGCTCACGCGATCTTCAGGCGCACGCTTGGTGGTGTACGGCGGGTCCGTGGGCATCCAGTAAAAGTCATCGACATCGACTTGTCGCAAGCCGAGCAACGTTGCGAGGGCGCGCCCCAGCGTCGTCACGCCCGAGCAGGAAGCGCCGGTGATGTAGATCCGCATGTGCTCTCCATGAATGTAAAACGGCGTTGGATGCTACAAGAAAACTCGGCCGCACACCTTACAGGCCAACAATGACCGTTTGTGTTCGCCATCGCCCATGCCATCGTGCGCCAACCTCGTTACACTGCCCCTCCACCTCACGAACGGATTCGACTGTGCGCCGCTACTCAACTGCCCTCGGGGTTCTGGTTCTTGGCCTGCTGGCCTACCTGGTCATCACCTTCTCTATCACCCTATGGCGTAACCCGCACAGCCTCACTCTGTTGATCGGCGGCTTCTATGACGAAGGCGTGATATTTCCTAAAGACCCGGTCAAAGCGGCAACCTGGTACTTGCGCGCAGCCGAAAATGGCGAGGCGCTCGCCGAGTACAAGACCGGTATCTTTTTCTTTGAGGGCAAAGGTGTGCCGGCTGATAACGCCAAGGGCTTTGAGTGGATGACCAAATCCGCCCAGCAGGGATTCCCGAGCGCCGAGTTTTACCTGGGATTTGCCAATCTGAATGGCCTGGACACACCGGCTGATCCGGCTCAAGCCGCAAAGTGGTTTCGCAAAGCCGCCAAACAAGGCCATGCCAAGGCCCAATACCATCTCGCAAAACTGTATGCGTCAGGTAGGGGTGTAAAGACCAACGACCAGCGCGCTTTTTTCTGGGCGAGCAAGGCGAGTGCCGCCGGTATCGTCGACGCTCATTTGCTGCTGGCAAGCCTTTATTTATTGGGACGGGGTACGCCGGTCGACCTTCAGCAGTACGTGAGTCTACTCACGCTGGCAGCCAACGCTGGCAACACCGACGCCTACGAAATGCTCGGAACCTCCAGCCTCGACGGAACCGGCATGCCTGTTGATGCACTCGCCGCCGTGCAGTGGTTCACGCGCTCTGCCGAGCAGGGCCGGGCCAATGCACAGTACATCCTCGGCAGACTCTATAGCGACAGCGGTAAATTGCCGGTCGACTATCCGCTGGCAAACCGTTGGTTTTTGAAAGCGGCCGCACAAGGCCACGCCTTCTCAACCGCGACCCTCGCGATGAATATGGACACCGGCCGCGGTTTTCAGCGCAGCAAGGTCAAGGCGTGCGCGCTCCTGCGCGTTGCGCTGAAACAGCGTCCGCCGAGCCAGGAAGAAGACATGCGCAGTCAACTGGAACACGAGGAAAAGAGCTTGTCGCCGCAACAATTTGAGCAAGTTGCGGCGCTGGAAACCCTCTATTCAACGCCCGAGGGACTTGGGCAATTGTCTGGTGAAATATCCGGCGAACAATAAGCAGACAGATCGCAGGCTTACCTCCATGTAGAACTGACGTTGCTCGCCATCCTGGACGAACGCTTTTAAACCACAGAGGAGCGCCCCATGACCCGCGATCAACTCGCCGCCCTTTACCAAGGCTACATCGATTGCCTCAACCGCCAGGACTGGGCGCACCTGGGGGACTTCGTGCACCCGCAGGTGACCTACAACGGCATCACCGTCGGCCTTGACGGCTACCGCGCCATGCTCGAACGGGACTTTCGCGAGATCCCCGACCTGGAGTTTCGCATTCAGTTGCTGGTGGCCGACCCACCCACGGTGGCTAGTCGGTTGAATTTCAAGGTCAGCCCCAGGGGTGAATTTTTCGACCTGCCGATCAACGGCAAGACCGTGACCTTCGATGAAAACGTATTCTACGAAGTCATCGATGGGAAATTCGCGCACGTCTGGTCAGTCATCGATAAGGCGGCGATAGCACAACAGCTTTGATGGAGGGCGCCAGCCATGGAGAACCCGCTGTTCACCTTTACCACCCAACCCTACCCGCCACGCCAACGCTTCGACGTGTGGCGGGAGGAAGTGAACGCGATCTTCGATATCACCATCAACGAGCCGGACGCCGCCGCCTTCAATTACCGCCTGGCCACCGGTTACCTGGGCGCGCTGCTGATGGGCTGCGGCTCCTGGGATGGCACCGGCGCCCCGGTGCCTTACCGGGTCAAGCGCTCGGCCCAGATGATCCGCCGTGACCACCTCGACCATTACTACCTGTGCCTGGGCCTGTCCCATTCGATCAACGGCACCGCAGGCCGCGCCACTTTGACGGCCGGCAATTCACAGATCTACATCCTCGACCTGGCCCGTGAACTGGATTGCCTGATCACCGCCGGCGACACGGTGATCCTCACCATCCCCCGCGACCTGCTGGCGCCGAGCCTGGGCCACAAAGACCTGCACGGGCACGTGCTGCAAGGCGGCTTGAGCGAGTTGCTGGCCGACCACATGCGCGCCTTGCAACATCGCTTGCCACGGCTGCTGCCCGGGGAAATCCCCCACGCGCAACAGGCCACCCTGGGCATGGTCTCGGCCGCCATCGCGCCGTCGCTGGCGAACCTGCACATGGCCGCGCAGGAGATCGACCACACCCTGCTCAACCGTGCCCGTCGCCTGATTGAACAGCACCTGCGCAGCCCCGAGTTGTCCCCCACTTTCCTGTGCAAGCAGTTAGGCATTTCGCGGGCGCACCTGTACCGGTTGTTCAGCCAGGAAACCGGCGTGGCAGCGTATATCCAGAAGCGCCGGTTGAACCGGGCACGGGTGATGATCCAAAGCGACAGCGGCACACGGCATCGGGTCTCCGGCCTAGCGTTCCAGTTCGGGTTCAAGAGCGATGCGCACTTCAGTCGTGCGTTCAAGCAGGCTTTCGGCTATTCCCCCCGAGAGGCCCGGGACGTGGCGGGCGTACACGCCAAACAGGGCCAGGTGAACCGGCATGATGGCTTTTCGCTGCGATCCATCCTGGGCCAAATGACACTCGCGTGAGACAGCCAGGCAAGTAATTGAGACGCTGGGACAGGAAGATTTTTTCCGCGTTTTTTTCGCCGTTTTATGATTGGCCTCAGTTTCAGAGCCCTGAATCAACGGAGGAAATCATGGCCCGTCGTGCACTTATTCGTAACGCCATCACCCCACTGGTCGCTGCTGTTTTGCTGTCGGGCTGCGCCGGTGGCAACAACGGTCTCAGCAGCCTCAACGGCCTGTCCATACCCGGTATCCAGGGCAAGTCAGGACCCGATATTTCGTTGTTCGACACCACCTACGTGCGCACCCATATCGTCTCCGGCAAGACCACTGCCCAACAGCTCAAGGCGATGTACGGCGAGCCGCAGAACCAGTCGATTGCATCCGACGGCACCGAAACCTGGGACTACTCCCCTTCCACCACCGCCAACGCCTCCATGCGGCACTTGCTCGGGCTGGTGTCCAACCATATCCCCGGCAACACCTACGACAACGCCATCGACACGCGGCGCACCGCCATTGACAACATCGCACCCGAACAACAGAACCGCCGCCTCAACATCCACCTCAACAATGGCGTGGTCAGGGACTACACCATCATGTAGCGCTCGCAGGCACAGCCATTGTCTAGACTCCATGGACCCATCCCCCATGGAGCCAGACGATGAACCACAAAAATACCCTGTGCCTCTGGTACAACGGCACCGCCCTGGACGCCGCCACCTTCTACGCCAAGACCTTCCCGGACAGCGCGGTGCACGCCGTGCACCATGCCCCCGGTGACTTTCCGTCGGGCAAACAGGGCGACGTGCTGACCGTCGAATTCAGCGTGATGGGCATTCCCTGCCTGGGCCTCAACGGCGGTCCGGCGTTCTCCCATAGCGAGGCTTTTTCGTTCCAGGTGGCCACCGATGATCAAGCCGAGACCGACCGCCTGTGGAATGCCATCATCGACAACGGCGGCCAGGCAAGCGCTTGCGGCTGGTGCAAGGACAAGTGGGGCCTGTCTTGGCAGATCAGTCCGCGCGCATTAGTCGCTGCGGTCACTCACGCCGACCCGGCGATCGCCAAGCGTGCCTTCGACGCGATGATGACCATGACCAAGATCGACATTGCCGCGATTGAAGCGGCTGTGGCCGGCCGTTAGGGTTTGGCGCCCAGCGTTTGGAACATCGCCTGGGCCGCCAGGGCGTGCACCTTGCGCGTGGGATGCCATTCATCCCAGTAGTAATGCGCATCGGGGTCGGCACAGGCCGGTTTCACCTGCGGGTAAGTGGCCTGGCAGGGCGTATCCAGGTCCTTGAAGCCGTTGGCTGCAGGGTTGGCGCGCAGCGCATTGCTGAACGCCACATGATCAAAGTAAGTGACCTTTGCCTCTAACGCAGCCAGGGCTACAGGCAGCTTTTGCTCGAGCAACTGCTGGTATCGTTTCGCGTGCTCGACCTGATTGCCCTGCACCACCGCAGGGACATGGCTCAGATCCGTGGTGCCCACCACCATCACATGCCCGGCGCCGGCAGCAATCAATTGCTCGGTGGCCTTGCGGATATTGGCCAGGCTGGTCTCGCTCAGCGCCTCGACCGACTCGGGATGGGTGAAGTCGGCCCATTCGAAAAAGTCGTTGGCCGAGATGAAAATGAAATACAGCGCCTTGGGGTCGGCCTTGTGGTCCGGCGCAGTCTTCAGGTAATCGGCGACTTGTCCCAGCACGCCGGTGTCACGCGCCGGCATCATCCAGGCGTAGTAGTTGCCATGGCCGCTCTTGGCGCCGCCGACGGCATAGTCGGTCAGTGGTACTTTCAAGGCCGTTGCCAAGCCTTCCACCGCTGTCGGGCCATTGCTCCAGCGGCCCTGCCAATACAACTCGCCCGGTAGTGCCTGGGCGTCCTTGACCTTCTGCTGCACCAAGTGCGCCGTGAAGGCAGCGCCCGCGCCGTTGTCCGAATAACTGTCGCCAAAAGCATAGAGGTGGTCGTAGGTCGACGCGCCAAAGGCGCTCGATGCACAAAAAGCCAGGGCCGTTGCCAAACACGCGCGTCGAATCATCGAGGTTCTCCCAGAGTGTCTGCAAAGACTACCCGCTCGGCAAACGCACGCCGCCGCCATTGCGACTCGGGCATAGCTGGTTGCGGCTTCGAACCGGCTATACAGATAAACCCGTGGCCGTTAGGCTTGCCGCCTAAAGATTACGGGCTGCCTGCCGTCATCCTTACATCCCTGAATGGACTCAAAGAGGCTTCTGTGCGCGTTATTTCTTCCCTGTTGTTGCTCGGTGGCATTGCCACACTGGCCGGTTGTGCCACCCAAAAATCCACGGTTGACCGTATGTTCGCCAGCACGCTGACCCAGCCCCTGGTGGAAAACAGCATTGTGCGCGAAGGCGACAACCTCAGCTTTGAATTGCTGATGCCGGAGTCCACGGCCGGTGTACGCCGCACCATGCAGTTCGAGGCAGCGTGTTCCTCACCGCAGTTGTACTTGCTGTACCTCGATGGAGCCCAACGCGTCTACCCGACCGCCGCCGGCCGCTACAGCGGTGCACGCAAGCTGTCTGCCGACCTGCGCGCTACCCTGGAGACCAACCCGACGTTCGTGCGCGCCTGTGCCGACACGCCGAAACCCGACTGGCGCCTGGTGCAGACCAACGAACGCGAGAACTGGGTGTTGATCGACGCCAACAGCATCAAGAACGTCAATGGCGAAACCCGTTTCTGGGCTGCCTTCGACAACCCGTCCGTGCTGAACGACTTGCCCTACAACGCGCCTTACGCGCAAAAACGCGAGCACTTCGCCGTGTCGTGCGCCGCCGGCACCTATAAGGAACTGGCCGGCTACGACATGGATGCCGACAACCGCGTCAGCGATGGCCGTGTCGACAGTTTCCCCACGCCCCAGAAGATCGCCGGCAGCAACGCCGACTATGAATTGCTGTTCAATAACGTCTGTACCCGCCCGGAAAAAATCGCGGCGTTGCCGGCCTTCAAGCCGCGATTGAAAGCCCCAGTGACCATCGCCCTCACGTCGGTACAACCGCAGGTACTGGCGGCGATCACCCAGTTGAACCTGGACAAGCCCACCCGCAGTTTCAAATACGTGCACATGGTCGGCACCTCGACCTACAAAGGCACCACCAGTGAGTTGTCGAGCCAATACTTCATCAGCCAGGACGGGCCCAGCGGTCAACTGAGCGTGGCCAACCGCGGCAAGGGCTATGAGTCGCAATCGGTGAGCTGGCGCAACCTGATTGAGCTGGTGACCAAATCCAGCTACGGCGGCGGCAGCATGGCCGAAAGCTCGACGGTGACCCAACTGAGCTTCACCGGTAACTGGAAAACCCTGCCGGTGGGCGAAACCGTGATTTACCAGTTCACCCGCGCCACCCTCAACAATATCGTCGGCAGCTACGGCAAGCCCAACCTCACCCGCTGCGTGGTGGAACGCGAGCTGCAAGCCAGCGAGCTCAACCCGAAGCTGCTGGGCACGGCCAAGGCCTTGTCATGCACCTACGACAAAGACGAGTACAAGCGCGTCAGCCATTGGTACTTCCTAACCGACTACGCCTACTTCTTTGAGTCGAGCACCGACAAGAACCCGTTCTACTACTCCGATTCGCGTATCGACACCTTCGAGTAAGTGACCATGAATGACGGCGTCAAGATCGACCCACGGACGGTACCCGTCCCACACTCGATCAGCCCCGAGGCCCAGGCGCTGCTCAAGCGCCTGGTGGGTGCGGACGGGGTGCCGCTGAACGCGCTGCACGCCATGCCCTCATCCCACGACCACGACGGCTGGCGCCGCCTGCAAGGTGCCGTGGCCCAGCATTACGCCGCCGCCAACGCAGGCCAGGAAGCATCGCTACGGGCCAGCCTGGCGACGATCACCCTGGGCGACGCCACCGTCCACGTCGCGACACCGGCCAGCGGCGTGGCTGACTTTGCCTACATCGATCTGCATGGCGGTGCACTGGTGTTCGGCGGCGGTGAAAACTGCCGCCTGGCCGCCGCCCGGCAGGCCGACCTGCACGACCTGGTCTGCTACGGCGTGGACTATCGCATGCCACCCGATCATCCCTACCCGGCCGCGCTGGATGATTGCCTGGCCACCTATCGCCATGTGCTCACCCGGCACGCGCCGCAGCACATCGTGATGGGTGGCCGCTCCGCCGGCGGCAACCTCGCGGCAGCGATGGTACTGCGGGCCCGGGACGAAGGCTTGCCCCTGCCGGCCGCGCTGGTGCTGTTGTCGCCGGAGGTGGACCTGACCGAGTCGGGTGACAGTTTCCAGGTCAACCGCACCGTCGATGTGGTGCTGCCCAACCCATTGATGAGTGCCAATCTGCTGTACGCCAATGGCGCGGATTTGACCCACCCGTACCTGTCCCCGCTGTTTGGTGACTTTACGAAAGGCTTCCCGCCCACCTTCCTGCAAAGCGGCACACGGGACCTGTTCCTGTCCAACACCGTGCGCATGCACCGCACCCTGCTCAAGGCCCAGGTGCCTGCGCAATTGCATGTGTTCGAAGCGATGCCCCATGGTGGTTTCATGGGTGCGCCGGAGGACTTGGAGCTGGCCACACAGGTCGCGCAATTTGTGCGAGAACAGCTGCGGCGGGCTTGACACATTCGCCAGGCTCCCCTGAAGATGGGGGCCTTACTCAGGGTGTGACAATTTATGTCTGCTACGTCGTTCGCTAACCTTTCTGCTATTGGCTTGATTGCCAAGGCGCAAGGTTGCGTAGCGCACGCCCTCAAATCGAAGAAACAGTCGCTCATGTGACCGGGGCGCGCTGTCCCGTCAGATGAGCTGACAGGACATTGAGCGCGACGGACTCCCTCCCCTTTGCACAATTCCCTCTGCCCTTCTGACGGTGACTCAAGCGGTCAATCATCAGGAGAAAGTGCATGTCAGCGTTTCAAGGTATCTGGGTTCCCGTGGTCACGCCGTTCCATGACGGTGCCATCGACTTTATCGGCCTGCGCCGGCTGGTCAGCCACCTTCTGGAAAAACACGTGGCCGGGATCATGGTCTGCACCACCACCGGCGAAGCGGCTGCGCTGAGCCGCCAGGAACAACTGGCCGTGCTCGATGCCGTGCTGCAACTGGTGCCGGCACACCGCGTGGTCATGGGCCTGGCGGGCTACAACCAGATTGAACTGCTGCAGTTCCAGGCACAGATCCTCAAACGCCCGGTGGCCGGTTTGCTGGTGCCGGCGCCCAGCTACATCCGCCCGTCCCAGGCGGGCCTGGAAACGTTCTTTCGCACCGTGGCCGATGCGTCCAGCGTGCCAATCATCCTGTATGACATCCCCTACCGTACCGGCGCGACCTTCGAGCAGGCGACACTGCTGAACATCGTCGCCCATCAACGCATCGTCGCGATCAAGGATTGTGGCGGCAACCTGGGCAACACCCTGGCGCTGTTGGCCAGTGGCGAGGTGGATGTGCTGTGCGGGGAGGACATCCAGATCTTTAACGCCCTGTGTCTGGGCGCCAGCGGCGCGATTGCCGCCTCGGCCCATGTGCACACCGAGCAGTTTGTGGCGCTGTGGCAGCAGGTCCGGGACAACCAACTGGCCGAAGCCCGGGCGACGTTTTTTCAGTTGTTGCCGTTGATAAACACAATGTTCATGGAGCCCAACCCCGCACCGGTCAAGGCCGCGCTGGCCATGGAAGGGTTGATCAACTGCGAGCTACGCGCCCCGATGCAGCCCGCCAGCGACGCCGTGAAAGCCCGGTTGCACACGGTCCTCAACCCAAACACATAACCTGTAGGAGCTGGCTTGCCGGCGATGGCGGCGGCACAGTCAACAGTGATGTCGCCTGAACCGCCGCCTTCGCAGCCTCGCTGAAGCTCGACAGCTCCCACAGGGATTTGTGCAACGACGAAGATCCACTGTGGGAGCTGGCTTGCCTGCGATAGCGGCGGCACAGCTAATAGAGATGTCACCTGACCCGCCGCCTTCGCAGCCTCGCTAAAGCTCGACAGCTCCCACAGGGAT